>NZ_QPEX01000046.1:0-300000 GCF_003335505.1 Bremerella cremea | reverse complement strand
ATTGATCGCCAGCACGCGATGAGGTGGAATCTTCGAGACCGGCTCGTGGTAGTCGTAGTAATCGCGGAAGGCTTTGTCCTTCTTGGCGCGTTCTTTTTCCTTTTGACGCTTTCGTTTTTCGCGACGAATCTCTTGGATGGTAGGCTTTTTGCCCCCTTCCTTCTTCGCAGGAGCCGGGCTGGCGGGGGCTGCCTCGGCGCTGGTGTCGTCGGCGGAAGCCGTTTCGGGTGTTTCCGACGGGGTGTCGTCGGGGGCTTGCTCGGGCGTGGCGGTTTCTTCCGCAGTTACGTCCGAATCGTCGCTCGAATGTTCGAAATCTTCTTCTTCGTCGTTTTTATCATCTTGGCCGCCGTTCTCGATCCGCGTGCTGGTTAGCTGGCCTGTTTTCCAGAAAAGCTTTCGCAGACGGCCTCGCAACAGGGCATGTTCCGAGAATGATTCAGCGATGATGTAGCCGACGCCTTGCAGGACGGCGTCGACATCGGCCAGGGACTTCTCGGCATCGACAAATGCCGTAGCGCGGGCTGAAAGGTCTTTGGCTTCTTCGACATCGCCCAGAACTTCCAGGGCGAGCGGTTCGAGACCGCGTTCGCGGGCCTGGGTCGCCAGGGTTTGCTTCTTTGGCTTGAACGGAAGATAGAGATCTTCCAGCAGCTTTTGGGTTTGAGCCTTGCGGATCTGGTCGGCAAGTTCTTCCGTCAGCTTTTCCTGCGACTGGATCGACTTGAGGATGGTCCGTTTTCGCTCGTTCAATTGACGCAGCTTGGTTGTACTGCTTTGAATCGCGCGGATCTGCTCTTCATCCAACCCACCGGTTTCATCTTTGCGATACCGCGTGATGAATGGAACGGTGTTGCCATCGTCGAGCAGGTCGACGGTGCGCTGGACTTTTTCGAGAGGAATACCAACTTCACGGGCGACGATTTGAAGGTCCGTGACGATTGTCGTATCCATGGGATGCCTGGGTAGGAGCTGTCGCAAATTTGCTCGTCGGAGAAATGACGTAAGCGCAAATGCTGTTTGACTAAAGCGATATTTTGTATCGATGATACCAGCACGGCAACATAGGGGCCCCAATCGCACTTGTCAAGGATTAGCGTGAAGATCTGTGCCCATATTTAACGGACGTTTCTTGTGTTTGCGCTTAGAAACCCAATTTGGGTGGCTTGAAAGCACAATTCAGGGAATGTTTAAGGGTTGCGTAAGATGCTTTCCCGCTTGCCGGAAAGCCTGCGAAAAATCATTTGCGCGCAAAAAAAGGTGCCGCTTCCCACTCTCCAGAAAGCGGCACCTTCGTCTTCGTGTTCTTTAGCCCTACCGGCTTGGCATTAGTAGCCGATGTCCATCGGGGCCGGGTTGAGGAAGTCTCGCGGGCCACGCGTGGTGTAGTAGGGGTATGTGACTTGAGCACTGCCACCACCTTGAACGGCTGGCGGAGGAGCGCTGACGCTGGTCGGGTTGTTGCAGGGGCTCGACCCGATGTGATGGCAGCAACCGCTACCGGCTAAAAGGCAGACGGCTGCCAAGATGAAGAACAAGCGATTCATGTCGTATTTCCTCGCACGGAAACGGGCACTGCGTTGGGTCATTCGGGTCATAGACGCGGAAACGGCAAGCCGATTGTGGCAATGCCATTTCGAACCAGCCCAGTGTCGTAAGGCCGGTCCAGTAGGATTGATCGGCCTCAAGATCGTGAAAATTGAACAAATCGTGCCAATCCCACCCGGCTGGTAAAGAATTAGGGCTGAGCAGGCTTGGGCTGGGCGAAAGAATGTCGCGTTGCTAGCGGGATTGTTTAGCCAAGTTGGGCGTGAGTCCACATTTCAGCTTGGACTGGCGTAAGGTTCGCCAAAATACGTGTTTCCAAGGTGACCAGCAGTTCAGTGAGTTGTTGTTGTAAGATTTCGTGGTGATTTTGCAGTTGTTGCCAGAGCCCCTGCATCTCGGCGTGGGCTTCCATCGCGATCTTACGCACCTCGCGAAGTTGGCTGGGGTTCAGATTCATTTGCCGCAGAAAAGGGCTATCCTGCTGGAAGAGAAGCAATTTTTGAACCCGCTGTAGCGAAGTTTGCGACTGGCTGATGGCTAAAAGGTGATCCATCTCAGGAGTGCCAGGGATGACAAAACCGTGCGTGGTGGCATAAGCGATCTCGTGCTTCCAGACGCGCTGGGGAGAGTTGGCGTTAGGCCAGAAGGCAGATAGTTGACCGAAGCTGGCTTCGGCGTGGGGGATCATCGCGGCTAGTTGTCCAGAATACGAGTGCGCCGTGCAATAAAAGGAAAAGAGCGTGGCAAGGACCAGGACAGCGGTCAATCGTAAATTTCGGCCGAGTGAGTTGCGATCTTCTTGGTAAATCTCGCGCACGACGCGGGTTCCCAGACGCAAGCTTGCCCGCGAACGTGTCGAGGAAGACGACTCGTCCTCGCGGGGAACGATGCTGATGATTTGGATTTCGTATTGGGAATGTTTGTCGATCGAAAGCCGGGCGATTTCACCAAAAAAAGGACATTCCGCTTCGCAAGTGAAGCCTTTTTCGCCCAGTTTACGGCGTGGAATCTCGACCGACAGGGCAAAACCGGCCATCGATTCGTCTAAAAGTTCGGCCTTGTACCAATCGCGACCGATCTGCAACCGGGCTTTGACCCGGGTGGGTGTGACGGCGAATCGCATGGAGTTTCGTCGGTCTACGTTCATTTTCGATCAGCGGGACAAGGGAAGCATGGAGATGAGTTCATTGCAAATATAGGCTTCGATTTACCCACACCCCTTGAAAGAAAGAGGTGAATTGCCTGAGAAAGCACCTAGGCTTTAGAGGGGTGTGCAGCTTTGGCGGAAAAACCGGCATAAAGGATCGTGACAAGATTCCTGTTTGCCTCGCCCGAGCGAACTGACAACAATAAAAGTGTGCCGGTTCTTTTGTTTTCCTATTTGCTCTTTCTTACTGAAGCTCATGTGTGTTGCTGCTGAAGTCGCTGAGAAGACCGCCAGGACTTACCAGGAAGCTGGGCGAATTTTACGTAGTTCGCCGCTGCGAAAAGGCAACGTCGTCCAGTTAGATAAGTCGAACACCGAAGATGTGATGGTGACGGCCGACCTGCACGGCAATCGCACCAATTTCCGGCGAATCATGGAAATCGCTGATCTCGGTGCCCACCCGAACCGCCACCTCGTTTTTCAGGAAGTCTGCCACGGCGGACCTACTTATCCCAAGGCGGGCGGGTGCATGTCGCACTTGATGCTGGAAGATATTGCTCAGCTAATTGTCGAGTTTCCTCATCAGGTTCATTTCCTGATTTCTAATCACGAACTGGCTGAACTGACCGATTACCCCATCATGAAGGGGGGCAAGATGCTCAACCTCATGTTTCGCTGTGGCATGGGACAGATGTACGGTGATGCGGTGCCGATGATTCGAGCCGCCCAGCTTGAGTTTTTAGCCAGCTTGCCGATAGCCATTCGAATAGGCCAGCAAATCCTGGTAACGCATAGCTTGCCCAAGCATTGTGACGCCGAGCCGTTTGATATCTCGATCTTTGATCGCGAGTTGAATGTTCACGATCGTTCGTGTGGTGGTTCGTTGCACCGCATGGTCTGGGGGCGTGATTTTCGGCAAGAGAACGCCGACCATCTGGCTCAGCAATTGGGCGTCGATTTGTTCATTACCGGTCACGAACCGTGTAAATATGGCTTTGCTTCCCCTAATTCGCGTCAAATTGTGTTGGATTGTTGCAGTCGGCTGGGCAAGTATATGATGATACCAATGTCAGACGGCCTGACTCAGGATGATCTGTTAAACCGGATTTATTCTCTTCACGACCCCATGCTTGTGGCGGCACCTTAGGTATTATGGGCAGCGATCCCCTCTTCGACGATGACGATCTAGCCGAGATCGTGGAAGAAAAAGAACTCGCCCGGCCGTGGCGGCCTCGGTTTGGTATCGCCACCATCATGTTCGCCACGGGGCTGTTGAGTGTCGCGTTTTTGATGGGGCACTTGATGCTGAACGAAGGGGAGCAAGGTCTGCTGCCGAAACGATTTGGCTTCTTGTTCGTGACGCTAGCGGCCCCAATGCTGATTGTGACCGTCTTAAGTGTTAGCCGCGAGGTGATTCGCTTGTGGCAGAAGCAAGGCCAGCAGAAACGTCGCTAGACCGGTCGAATCTCTCCGCACGACTTAAAACTCGGCTCACGAAGCAGAAAAATCGATAGATGGTGAGGCGGCGATACGGTGTTCTGGTGGGGCCGTGGTTTTTTCTATCGCCTGGGGGAGGCATAATGGAAAGTTCCCGGTCTCATGATTCTCGGTAGGTTAAAAGGTGCAAATGTCCGACTTTGAAGATCGATTGAAGCGCGCCATCGAACGTGGCGAGAAACGCAACGACATGAAACGACGCGCTGCCGCCGAGGCCGCTCTTTCAGAAGAGCAGTGTCGCGAACTGCATGGAAGTCTGCGTTTGAAGCTGTCGGACTATATCGCCCAGTGCTTGGAAAAACTGCCCAATTACTTTCCCGGTTTTGAGTACGAAACTCTCTTCGGGGACAAAGGCTGGGGCGGTGCTTGCGTGCGAGACGATATCGATCTGGGCAGCGGCAAGCGTCGGAATTTGTATAGCCGACTGGAGATGGCGATCAAACCTTATTCCTCGGTCCACGTCTTGGAATTGGTTGCCAAGGGGACGGTCCGGAATAAAGAACTCTTCAATCGAAGCCACTTCGAGAAGCTCAGCGAAGTCAACGAAGCCGATTTCCGGGACTTGATCGATTTGTGGATCGTTGAGTATGCCGAGCAGTATTCGGCCAAGTAGCGTCCTGGCTGGTTTTGCTCTGCCTGCCTGACTGAGCTATTCTGGTAAGAGACGATTTTGCGGTTCTTTCCTGGAGTAGTCGTTTATGTGTTGGTTAGTCGTTCTTACGGCGTTGGTTGGTGCGGAAGTAAACGAAGCTGCCCCAGCGAAGCCTGATCCGGTGAGTGCTTATCACCTGACCAACATCCGGGGCTGGGATGTGTATGTCCATAAAACGCTGCTTCGCGAAGACAAAGAGACCGGCGACGCGGCATTGGAAATGCTAGATCACCAGCTTTACGAGGTCACCCGTTGCATCCCGAAGCCAGCGTTGACCGATCTGCAAAAGATTCCGATCTGGCTCGAAAATGAAAACACGAAGGATAGCCCGTGCGCATGCTATCATCCGGATGTCGATTGGCTGAAAGAGAACGGCTTTCTTGTGGAAAAAGAAAAGTGCGTCGAGATCACCAGCGCGAAAACCTTTCTGGATTGGACGCATCGTCAGCCGTTTATGTTGTTGCACGAACTCGCGCACGGCTTTCATGATCGCGAGTTAGGTTTCGACGATCCGCAGGTGATCGAAGCCTACAATTCGGCCAAAAAAGGAGGCGGCTACGAGGAAGTGCTGCATATCAACGGCAGCAAGCGTAAGCATTACGCTTTGGAAAATCACAAAGAGTATTTCGCCGAAACTACCGAAGCCTATTTTGGCAGCAACGATTTTTACCCTTTCAACAATGCTGAGTTGAAAGAACACGACCCGGAAGGGTACCGTCTGATCGAGACGCTTTGGAAGCGGTCGTCCGACGAGGAGTCACAAAAGGGCGCGGCGGACGAGCCTGCGAGTGAGTGACGCGGTAATTGCGGTCAAGGCTCTACTTCGCTTGCTTGGTGGCTCGCTTCAGGCGTTCCATGCCCCAGGTAAACGCTTTGCTTGTTGCCTGAAGTACGGGAACGCGAAAGTGCGTCAGCGCGACTCCGAGGCCGCTACCAAGCAGCAGCAAGCCAATCTGGCGATGGAACAGAATCAGGAATAAAGCCCAAGTTCCCAAGACAAACGACCACGACCAAGGATGCCAGCGAAGGTGTCGGGCGACCAGAAGCGTAGCTGCCCCAAGGATTGCCCCGGTGAATACGGGAAACACTAGCGAAGTGAGGGCGGTCGCTTGATCGATGAGGATTCCCATCAGCGGAATCAGCAGCATCAAGCCAAGTAGAGTCAGCCAGCCCACTGCACCCCAAGAGACCGGTTTTCGAGTCATTGCCTCTCCGCGGACAAATCCTTGAAGTTCTTTCACAACCTGCTTGTGCTGTATTCGCAGAATGTGGCTTTGTAGGGTGCGGCCGCATGTGTCGAGCTTCTACACGACACATACTCACACGAGCGTTAACCTATACCAGCGCAAGCATATCACCGGATTGGGAATGCAAGATAGTATTCGCGTGGGCGTATTAGCCGAACTTCATTGTGCGTGCTTCGCGAACCGCGCGGGCTGCATTGTCGGCGAAGTTGTCGATCTGGTTCAAGCCACGCAAAAGCATCGCATGGCCATCAATCACGACCTCATCGATATCGGCGTCATCTAAGGTGCGAGCGAGCTGTGAGAGTCGACCGGCCTGTTCTCGCAAGCGTTCCACCACATTCGCCATGCGGTCGCTATCGTAAGGTTCCTTACGCGGAATTCGATTCTTGTTATCCGCGGGTGGGGCTGGTTTTGCCTTCTTTTTCGCCATGACAGATCTTTATAAGTGCGTGATGGTTCTACAAGCGGAGATTATCAGCGCCTGAGCAACTTGTAAAGTATTTAACACCAATTTATCAACGCAAAATCAATATTGAATTGCAAGCACTTGAGTTATTGTTTGGGCTGTCTTGCGTTTATTAATACAATTTCCCTGGCTGTTATCGATCTGCCAGGGGCGTCGTTTTTATCGTTACAGAGCGAATTATTCCTTTGTTTGTGCTGGGAGCAAGATTAAGTCTGGGTAATGTTACGGGGAAATAATGTCGTCCCTGAAACGTTAGCCCATTTTGAGCTAGATTTCCTGGCACTCGATGTTGCTCGGGAATATCTCCGAAATCGGAATGGGGCAGGCATAAAATGGCAACAGCAAACCTTAAAAGGCAATCGATTCGCGTGCCAATGGCCGGGATCGAGGCTGGAAGCTCACCAGATTCGTTAGAAACGTTGCTGGGGAGTTGTGTGGGTATCGCTCTCTGGTGTCGTGACACCCAGCATGGTTCGCTTGCTCACGCGATGCTAAGCGAATGCCGAGGCGAAATGAAGCAGCCTGGCCGCTTTGTTGATAGCGCGATTCCCTTCATGCTCGATACCTTGAGCAAGCGAGGAGCACGCCGCCGAGCCATTGTGGCCAAGCTGTGTGGCGGCTCGAATATGTTTAAAGGGGGAACCAACACCCAGGACGTCGGTCGCCGTAATATCGAGAAGTCTCAAGAGATGCTCCGCGAACTCCGCATTCCGATCTTGGCCGAACATGTGGGCGGCAATTCAGGACGAGTCATTAGCTTTGATCTCGAATCGGGGAAAATCCAAGTCAAAATTGGTCGCGAAGTGGTCGCGGAAATTTAATAGCTCCCAGCTTGAAGTTCTTTCTAAGGGACCGTGAGTGACGCGTTCCTTCTGCCGTGGGTGTTTTCTTCAGCAAAGCAAAGTCTATTGACATCCACTGACTTCGTCTTGTATTTTGATAGCTCAAAAAAAATATTGAGCTATGACAAATATTGGATTTTGCAGATATGAAAATACGGGGTGCGGTCCATCGAGGCACGGCCAAGTTGCCCTCAGGGTTTACTTTGGTGGAGTTGCTAGTTGTCATTGCCATTATTGGGGTGCTTGTTGCTTTGCTGTTGCCAGCGGTGCAGCAAGCTCGCGAAGCCGCGCGGCGAATGCAATGCTCGAATAACCTCAAGCAAATCGGTTTGGCGGTTCATAACTATGCCGGTACGCACGGCGTTTTTCCTTCCGGCTATGTCTCCTACGCCACACAAAACGGCAGCGCCCCAGGTTGGGCGGCGATCGATTCGAAAACCTGGGATGCCGCACCTGGCTGGGGATGGGCAACGCTGATTTTGCCGTTCATGGAGCAGCGAGTTATCACGGATAGCCTACGCCTGGATCGACCGATTTGGGACGCAGCGAACCGACCGTTGATTTCGACGCGTTTGGAAGCGTATCTCTGTCCTTCTTCAAGTGGTGACAGCCAACCATTTACCGTGCGCGATGCGTCCGGAAATGCCCTAACTCGTTTCGGTGATCCCATTGTTATCGGGCGATCAAATTACATCGCCAGCCACGGCCAGGAATCATGCTGGGGAGAGTGTGGCGCGTCTCCCAGTGGGGTGATTTTTACCAACATCTATACCGGAACAACGAAGACGGTTCAGGTCAACGGCAACGCCGCGAATGTGGCCGATGGGCCTTTTTATCGCAATTCGCGAGTCCGCTTTCGCGACGTGACCGACGGCACGACGAATACGCTATTCATCAGCGAGCATACCTCGCGGGTCAGCGATAAAACTTGGGTTGGGGCGATTCCTGGGGCTTTCACCCATCCACGGATTTCCACGCCGGAAAACGGACCGGATGCAGCCGCCACGTTGATTTTGATGCACGTTGGGCCCTCCGGCGGCGAGCTTGATATCACCGGTTCGCCCATCATTCACCCGATGAACTTCCCTACGCTGCACGTTGGGCAGATGGTTTCGGATCATCCTGGCGGAGGCAATGTGCTGATGGGGGACGGTTCGGTCGGCTTCCAGCCGGAAACGATCGATTTAATGCTGGCAGCGGAACTTGCCAGTATGAACGAAGGGGAAGTCATCTCTGGGAATGGACTTTGATGATGGAAAACTCGACACGTAATATTACGCTGGTTGTCTTGGCCGGCGTGGTGGTTGTTGGTGGCTTTGCTTGGTGGTTATCACGTCCTAGCTACGGAGAGATTAGCGACAAAGGGTACGACTATGCGATGGCGTTGTTCGCTGCCTGTAACGGCAGGAGTACCGCTAAGATCGAGAAGATTGTCAGCATGGTCGAGCAATCGCAGATCGCTGGCGAACTTCCCGAACAAGAGGCAGCGTGGTTGAAAAAGATCGCCAGCAATGCCATGGAAGGTAACTGGGAATCGGCCAACGCCTCCGTTCGCACGTTGATGGAAGAGCAAGCCAAACGCGCCGATCCGCTGCCTCAGCTCGACTAGTCAGGCGACTTCAGCTTGATCGCTCGTGTGGCGATGAACGTATCGAGGTAGCGTGAAATAAGATCACTTTCGTCGAAACGGTCTTCAAACATTTCCACCAGCACAAAGCCTGCCGCCAGCTGACCACCGATTTGGTTCTCCAGCGTATGTCCGAATTGCAGCGGGCGAATCTGCTTGTAATGTTCCAATTCTTCGGCGGTCAGGTCGCATACGTCGGAATAGGGAATCTTATGCCGCACGACCAATTCATTTCGATTGTCCTGGGCAGCCTCGTCGAAGAGATAGCGTACCGGATTGCTGAGGCCTGCCAGCAGTTGACCGCCAGGCTTCAGCACGCGAAACGCTTCCCGCCAGACCGGTAAGATATCGACCGCAAAACAGTTCGAGCAGGGATGAAAGATCAAATCGAACTGCTTGTCCGCAAAGCAGCTGAGATCGGCCATGTCGCCTTCTACCGTTTTCAGGGAAAGCCCATCGCGCTGGGCGACTAGGCGGTCTTGTCCTAGCTGCTTCGGCGAGTTGTCGAACACGGTCACGTCCGCCCCGGTCGCCGCCAAGATAGGACCTTGTTGTCCACCTCCGGAAGCGAGGCACAAGATCTGGCAACCTTCCATGTGCTCGGGATACCAATGCCGAGGCACTGGTTTGGTCGGCGTCAGAATCAGCGACCACTCCCCTGCTCTGGCCCGGGCGACTTCCTCAGGCGAAACGGGAATGGTCCAGCGATCCTGGTTCTCAACATCTCGGTCCCAGGCTTCGCGGTTGAATTTGCGGACGTCCATGACACGGCTCTCAATCGTACTAAAAACAAATGCTAATCCCGTTGCTTGCATCTGCTCTGCGACACCAAAACCGGGCTGCAGGTTCGCGAAGACTTTGGGAACGCATGGAAAGCGTTAGCTGCCCAGCGAGGCTCCCGTTAATAAGCAGATTACCAGCGGACCGAGGATGCTTAAAGCAAACGGGAGAATGCTTAGCGGAATCCCTAGATTTAGTATTAGGGCGGCATCCTTTTCACACCCAAGCACTGTAAAAATGACCGCCGCAATGGCCAGCAAGAACACTGTGACGATCGAGAGAGGCAGCCCGAACACAATGAGCAAGGGGCGATAGCTTCGATGGGGATGGGCCAACAGAAAGTCGTAGTGAACGCTAAGGCCATACAGAATGTAGAGCGTTGGCAGCAGAGAAGCACTGAAGATTCCGAGAGAGAATATCCGGGCGATAGCTTGCCCGTAGGACGAAGTCTCGTCGAGTGGCTTTCGATCGACTGGCGAAACATACGGGTTGGGTTCAGCGCTGGTCATCTCGTTACCTCAGAGTACGCACTGGCCTCTGATCAATACGCTACGAGAAATTTGGGTTGGTGTCCAACGTTTGGTCAGGCTTGCCTAGCAGCCTGTTGAATTTCTCAGATCGGCTACGTTATTGAGCTTGGGCCGATTGCGGCGTTGTGAATTCCTCGACATATCTTGTGGATATGCCTGCGGATTCACGCCTTGCACTCGCTCCAATCTCAATCACTCGCTCACGAAGCAGAAAATCAACAGACTGCTAGTGTGAGCGCGCATGAAAAAGGGATAGTGGCAGAGTCAAGCTGCACACTATCCCGCTATAGTTGCCTGAATGAATCGGTCGAAGCTTACGTCGTCTGTTGCATTCGCACATCGCGGAAGCGGTCTTGTAGGGACTCGACGTTCATTTCTTCTTCTCGCAAAGCTTCCATCGCCTTGGTGGCGGCTTCGGCAGCTTGGATGGTGGTGATACAAGGGATGCCATGTTGCACGGCGGCGGCGCGGATGCGGCCTTCGTCGGTACGGGCCCCTTTGCCGTTGGGCGTGTTCATCACCAGCGAGACATTGCCGTCGATCATTTGGTCTAAAAGGTTCGGGTGTCCTTCGGCCAGCTTCTTGATTCGCTGAGCTTGGACGCCTGCCTCTTCCAAACGACGGGCCGTGCCGTCGGTGGCGAGAAGCTCGTAACCCATATCGCGAAGGCGGCGCGAGATGTCGGCGATTTGGTCTTTGTGGCGACCTGAGACGCTCACAAAGATCTTGCCATCTTTCGGCAGCGGCAAGACCACGCCAGCGGCAAGTTGACACTTGGCGAATGCCAGCGAGAAACGTTCGCTGATCCCCATCACTTCGCCGGTCGAACGCATCTCGGGGCCAAGCACGATGTCGACGCCTGGGAACTTGCGGAACGGGAAGACCGATTCCTTGATCGAAACGTGCGCCGGAATCGGTTCGCCGGTGATACCAAGTTCCGGCAGCGTGCAGCCGGCCATGACCTTGGCGGCAATCTTGGCAACCGGCATTCCGGTCGCCTTGGCTACAAATGGAACCGTGCGACTGGCTCGCGGGTTCACTTCCAAAACGTAGACGTTCATTTTGCCGTCTTCTGCTTTGACCGCAAACTGAACATTCATCAAGCCAACCACTTTCAGGTACTTCGCCATGGCAATGGTTGCCTCGCGAATTTCCTGCACGACTGGGCCAGGCAAGCTGTATGGAGGAATCACACAAGCCGAGTCCCCGCTATGCACGCCTGCTTCTTCGATGTGTTCCATTACCCCGGCGACAATCACGTTCTCGCCGTCGCTGATGCAGTCGACATCGACTTCCGTGGCGTCTTCTAGGAAGCGGTCGATCAGCACCGGTTGCCCTTGAGCAACCAGGAAGGCTTCGGCCACGAATCGCTCGAACTGTTTGTCGTCGTAGCAGATTTCCATCGCGCGACCACCCAGCACAAAGCTGGGACGAACCAAAGCGGGGTAGCCAACCTTGGCCGCTTCGGCCCGGGCCTGGCTCATGTTGCGTGCGATTGCATTGGCTGGCTGCTTGAGGTTCAAGCGATGTAGCAGTTGTTGGAACTGTTCGCGATCCTCTGCCGCATCGATCGTATCGACACTGGTGCCAATGATCGGAACGCCAGCGGCGGACAGGCCACGAGCAAGGTTAAGCGGAGTTTGCCCGCCGAACTGTACAATCACGCCATCAGGCTGCACACGATCGCAAATGTTCAACACGTCTTCGGTTGTCAGCGGTTCAAAGAACAACAGGTCGGACGTATCGTAGTCGGTACTGACCGTTTCTGGGTTGCTGTTGACCATTACCGATTGAATGCCCATTTCTTTCAGGGCGAAACTGGCGTGGCAGCAGCAATAGTCGAACTCGATCCCCTGCCCGATTCGGTTCGGGCCACCGCCGAGAATCATGATCCGCTTCTGGCCGGGATCCTTGGCGGGAACTTCGTCTTCCGTTTCGTAGGTCGAGTAGTAGTACGGGGTGTAGGCTTCAAATTCGGCAGCACAGGTATCAACCGATTTGAATGTGGCGACGATGCCCCGTTTCTTTCGTTCGCTCCGGACTTCCAGTTCGCTGCTGTTGAGTAGCGTGGAAAGTTGGCGATCGGAATAGCCCCATCGTTTGGCTTTCCGCAGTAGTTCGTCGCTGATGTTGTTGATGTTGCCGACCGCATCAAGTTCGTCCTCGCACTCGACCAGCTGTTTCATCTGATCGCCGAACCAAGGATCGATGCCGGTGATGTCGTACAGTTGGGCGACGGTCATGCCTGATTTCAGGGCGTAACGCAAATACCAAGGACGCTCGGCATTCGGCTTGGCCAGCTTCGCCCGGATTTCGTCTTCGGCAGGCTGCTCGTCGGTGCCCCACAGATCCTTGCCATCGCAACCGAACCCAAAGCGGCCCACTTCCAGGCCACGCAGGGCTTTTTGGAACGACTCTTTGAAGGTTCGCCCGATCGCCATCGTTTCGCCGACACTTTTCATTTGCGTCGTCAGTGTGCTGTCTGCCTCGGGGAATTTCTCGAAGGCAAAACGGGGGATCTTGGTCACCACGTAGTCGATCGACGGCTCGAAGCAGGCCAGCGTTTCGCGGGTGATATCGTTGGGTAATTCGTGCAGGCGATAACCGACGGCCAGTTTGGCGGCGATCTTGGCAATCGGGAAACCGGTCGCCTTCGACGCCAACGCCGAGCTACGGCTGACGCGCGGGTTCATTTCGATGACGATCATGCGATCCGAGGTAGGATCGCAGGCGAACTGAATGTTCGAGCCCCCTGTTTCGACGCCGATTTCCCGAATCACGGCCAGCGAAGCGTCGCGCATTCGCTGGTATTCTTTGTCGGTCAACGTTTGGGCCGGAGCGACGGTGATCGAGTCGCCGGTATGAACCCCCATCGGGTCGAAGTTTTCGATCGAGCAGATGATCACGACATTGTCATCTTTGTCGCGCATCACCTCCATTTCGTACTCTTTCCAGCCGATGATCGATTCTTCGATCAGCACTTCCGTGACCGGCGATTGGTCGAGCCCGTTGCGAACCAGGCTGTCGAACTCTTCCCGGTTGTAGGCGATGCTGGAGCCAGAGCCACCCATGGTGAAGCTGGGGCGAACGACCGCCGGCAGGCCAACATCCTCGAGGACTTTTCGTGCCTCGGCAACCGTGTGAACCGTGGCTCCGCGGCAGACTTCCAGGCCAATCTTATCCATCGCCTGTTTGAACTGCTCGCGTTCTTCCGCTTTGGCGATGACATCGGCCCGGGCACCGATCATTTCGACGCCATACTTCTCGAGAATCCCTAGCTTGTCCAGGTCCATCGCCAGGTTTAGGCCTGTTTGGCCGCCAAGCGTCGGCAAAAGTGCGCAGGGGCGTTCCTTGGCGATGATCTTTTCCAGGATGTCCGCCGTCAGCGGCTCGATGTAGGTGGCATCGGCCGTGTCTGGGTCGGTCATGATGGTGGCCGGATTGGAATTCACCAATACGACCTCGTAACCCTCTTCTCGAAGCGCTTTGCAGGCCTGGGTGCCAGAATAATCGAACTCGCAGGCCTGGCCGATCACGATAGGACCGGAACCAATAATCAAGATCTTTTTGATATCGTCGCGTCGCGGCACTGGAGGGTCAGTCCTTGGCTGAAGTGGAAGTTCATCGGACGCACGCTGCGCCCTGTTTTCGGCTGATTGATGTGCAAAATCCCACCAATTTAACCCTACGCGTCTCGCGATAACAAGGGGCGGTGATAGCTTTGGCACCCTAACTCCCCACATACAAACAGTTAATGTGTGCGATCTATTTCTTGTAGCTCATTTTCCTTTCAGCTAATTCCGCTCTAAGGGGTTCCTCAGCGGGTCGTGTAAGCCAGATAAGCGGCCAGGGCTTGGCTGTGTTCGGCAAGCCGTAAGTAGGAGTCGAGAGGTGGGGAGCTGCTCTTGGGATGAGCAACAGGAAAGGAGATCGCTTCCCCTGGCGGAGGCTGTTGTTGTGGAAAAAAGGGAAAAGCGGGAAGTTTAGTGATAAGTCGAAAGTTTTGGCTTTGGTGGCCTGATGCCCAATAATCGTCCAGCTTGTCGATGATTGCGCGCATCATTCCGGCTGTATCGATCGAGGCTTCGCGATTCTTGCTGAGTAATGCTTAATAACTGCGCAGCCGTTAGCCGAGTACGTTGACAGTACACACCGATCCACTTAGCATTTAAGTGGTTTACGGTTTTGGACGTACTTCTATTCTTGCATAATTCTGAGGCAACCTTGTCGCGGAACAGTCCCTCACAGAGCGGTGTTTTCAACTCCGCAGTCGACACACGGGTCGAAAAATTCACCGAAAGCATCAGCTTCGATCATCGGTTGTATGCTCAGGACATCCGTGGATCGATTGCGCATGCTCAAATGCTAGCCGATGTGGGCGTTTTGACCACAGAAGAGGCATCCCAGATCACCACGGCCCTCTCGCTGATCAAAGGCGAGATCGATAACGGCGACTTTCAGTTTGACGAAAAGCTGGAAGATGTTCACATGAATATCGAAAGTGCCCTGGTCGACCGGCTGGGAGATGTCGGGCGAAAGCTGCACACAGGACGCAGCCGTAACGATCAGGTCGCTACCGATGCACGGTTGTGGGTGCGGGATGCCATCGACGAAACCGACCGATTGCTCAAGCAGCTCCAGGTTGCGTTTGTTGGTCGGTGCGACGCCGATATCGACATCATTCTGCCTGCTTACACACACATGCAAAGGGCTCAGCCGGTTCTCGCTCCCCACTATTGGCTGGCCTATGCCGAGAAGCTGCAGCGAGACCGTGAACGTTTGGCCGATTGTCGTCGGCGAGTCAATGTTTGCAGCCTGGGAACGGCCGCACTGGCCGGAACGACGATCCCGATCGATCGCGAAAACGTGGCCCAGCGGCTCGGTTTCGAGGGAGTTGCGGCCAATAGTATTGACGTTTCGAGCGATCGCGATTTCGTTGTGGAATATGCGTTTTGCCTGACGATGATCGCCGAACATCTCAGCGTTTGGGCCGACGAATGGGTGTTGTGGTCGAGTGTTGAATTCAAATTCATTCAGATCCCGCAACAGTTTTGCACCGGCAGTTCGATCATGCCGCAGAAGATCAATCCCGATGTCTGCGAGCTGATTCGAGGGAAATCGGCCCGCGTGATTGGGAACCTGCAGGCGTTGCTGGTGCTTATCAAAGGACTGCCGTTGGCCTACAACCGCGATTTGCAGGAAGACAAGGAACGGCTATTCGATTCTGTCGATACGGTTCATCTTTCGCTCGATTTGGCGGCTTCGATTGTTGCCGGGGCAAAGTTGAATACTGAATCGATCAACTCGCGTCTGGAAGATGGGTTCCTCGACGCGACTACCTTAATGGAATACCTAATCGGCAAGGGAACCCCCCAGCGGACTGCCCATCATCAGATCGGTAGCTTGGTGGCTACCGCGATGGATAAGAGATGCCGTTTGGCTGAATTGCCCTTGGCCGATTTTAAGGCGGTTAACGATTCACTGGATGAGACCGTTTATGATGTCTTGGGTGTTGCCAAAGCCGTAGCCGCGTTCCGTAGTTATGGCTCTACCTCGCCTGAGGAAGTAAAAAAGCAAGTTGTTCGTTGGAAGGAGCAATTAGAATTGGGCTAGAGTGCCTTTTTCGCGGACGCCTCCCCACTTGCCAATGGCAAGTCTGTCCTTTGGAATTGGGGGCACTTTAACTGCCTAGGACTTATCTCGTTGCCAAGGATCAGGCATCGTTTAGTATGCTACCCCACCACCGTTGCGAAGATCTTATGGAACGTTTGATCAAGATTGCCTCTCTATTTGCCATGCTGTTGGTTTTGGCCGTCGCAGGTGTTATGCCAGCACAGCAGCCGATGGAAGAAGCCCCAGCGGAACCAGCTCCGCCTGTGGATTCGCCAGCAATAGCCGCAATCAAAGAGTCGAATCCAGCCACGCCAACCGAACTAGTGCGGGCCATTTTGCTAACACACGACTTGGACCGTGACGATCTCGCTAAGGCTTATCTGCAAAAACTGATCGATGGTAACCCCAAGCAAGATCAGGTCGTTGCCGCGTATCGTGAGCTTGGTGCAGGCAGCATGATGCGTTTGCAAACGGAAGATTCATTGCAGCCGATCGGTGGTGAAGCTGCCACCTTGCTGTTCAAGAAGTTAGACGACTATTTAAAAGATCCGGCACGGCTGAAGACCTTAGTAAATCAGCTAGGAGATGCCGATCCGGTAGTGCGGAAGCGGGCTATCGAGCAATTGCTCAAAGCAGGGCCTGACGCGGCCAATCCATTGTTCGCCGTGTTGGCCGATCCTGCCCAGCAAGCTTTGCATCCGGCAGCTAAGAAGATGCTGATCCGCCTCGACCAAAATGTCTACGGCCCACTACAGGCGGCGTTGGCCAGCGATAACCAATTTTTGGTGGCCCAACTAGCCGACGTAGTAAAGCAGATTCGTTTAAAAGCGGCCGCCCAATTTGTGGTAGGACGCATGATTTACACCGACGACGACAATCTGCGTGCTGAGATTGGTGCCTACTGCGATGTGATCGGCGGCTGGCAGCCTGACGCGAGCCAAGTAAAGGACTACCTTTCCCGTCGTGTAAAAGCATACTTAGGTTCCGATCCAATGTTCCCTGTCGATGACGATGGGAATGTGGCTCTCTGGGTTTGGGATTACGACGCGAAACAGGCCGTGCTGAAAACGATGCCGCTGGCGGATGCCGAAGTGATTACCGCCGGACGTCTGCTCGATGATTTACATCGTTTGGACCCCGAGGATAGCGACATTCAAATCAATCGTGCGTTGGCAGCGATGCAGCGAGCTGGCGTAATGGAAGAATCACAGGCCGAGCCTCAGGTTCTGATCGAAGAGTACGGCCTACCGGTGATTCAAGAAGCATTGGTTCGTGCTCTTAAGCACCGCAAGTTCTCTCAAGCAGCGATCATTGCTTGCGAAACTTTGGGGAGTGCTCAAGATGCCTCCGTTTTGGTGGCGTCGGATGGTGGACTGAGTGCATTGGCTCAAGCACTTCAATCGCCCGTTTATCGCGTTCGTCGCGCTGCCGCGAAGGCTATTTTGCAGATCGATCCTCAAAGGCCGTATGCTGGCTCGTCCGAGTTAATGGATATGCTGGCTTTTCTAACCACTGCCCAAGGAAAACGTGTTGCCGTTATTGGCGAGTTAGACGAGCAACGCGGTCAGGACATGGCCGCCGTGTTGTCACGTCTCGGTTACGAGGCGGTGGCTACTTCAGGCGGGGCAGAATTGTTTCAAGCCGCTTACAACTCGGCGGATGTCGAAGTGATTTTTGTCAGCAAGCCTCTCGCTCGCCTGCCAGTGATGGAGACCGTTCAGGTCTTGCGAAAAGATCGCCGCACCGGTGACTTACCGATTGCTGTCGTCGCGCCGATCGATCAGCTCGAATTTTTCGAGCTAAGCACCATGAAAGATCCTCTCACCTTAGCGACCATTCGCCCGCATGATGAAAAAGGGTTTTCCTTTCAGTTGCAGCAGCTTTATGGTTCGCAAGGTCGCTTGATTGTGTCGGCCATGGAACGCTCTGAGGACGCCGAGTTCGCTTTGGCAGCGATCAATCGGATGTTGGAAAAACCTGAGAGGTATCCCTTCTACGATTTTACGAAAGTGGAAGAGATCGCCATTCGCCGTTTGGCAGACGACAATGTCACTTCGGCCATCGCACAGTTGCTGGGCAACTTGGCAACACCTGCCGCGCAGATGGCCTTGGTCGAATATGCGAGCGATCCTTTCCACCCGCTTGCTTTCCGCGAGCAATGTGTGGCCGCGTTTAAATCTGCGGTTGCACGTCGTGGCATTCTCTTGACGAAAGATCAGATTGTAACCCAATACGATCGCTACAACGATTCGGAGGAATTGGACTCCGGAACGCAGATTGTATTGGGAAAGGTTCTGGACATCCTCGAGGCGCCGACCCAAGACGTTCGTTTCGACCAACCAGCCAAAATTGGCTTGTAGGTTATGACTGTGGGACTGTATTCCGATACGACATCCAGTTATGCCCCTGAATACGCACCCTTGGGGTCCGAACCGCCTATTCCTGGCCTGATCGGATCGAGCAAGGCGATGGGGGATGTGTATCGCCTTACTCGCAAGGTTGCCCAAACCAATGCTTCCGTTTTGCTGTTAGGTGAAACGGGAACCGGTAAGGAGATGATCGCTTCTTCGGTTCACCGGCTCAGTACGCGGGCCTCGGGGCCGTTTGTGAAAGTGAACTGCGGCGCGCTAAGCGAAAGCCTGCTCGAAAGCGAGCTGTTCGGTCACGTTCGTGGGGCGTTTACGGGGGCGATCGGCAATCGTACCGGTCGTTTTGAAGCGGCTCACGGCGGCACGATCTTTCTCGATGAAATCAACTCAACCTCGCTCCATTTGCAAGTCAAACTGTTGCGGGTGCTACAAGAACGCGAGTTCGAACGCGTGGGCGATACCGCCACGATTCGGGTCGATACGCGCGTGATCGCGGCGAGCAATCGTCTTTTGATGGAAGAAGTCGGCGAAGGGAAGTTTCGCGAAGACTTGTACTGGCGACTTAACGTCGTGCCGATCCGAATTCCACCGCTAAGAGAACGTCGCGAAGACATCCCAGAATTGGTCGCCCACTTCTTGAACGTTTACAGCGAAGTGAACGATCGACATGTGGTACATATCCAGCACGAAGCGATGGAAGCGCTGCAAGATCACAACTGGCCCGGCAACGTGCGGGAACTGCAAAACTACGTCGAGCGGGCCGTCGTTTTGGCCGAAGGAGACGAGTTGACGCTTGACCTTCTGCCTCCAGAAATCCGCAGCGGCGACAACCGCTCGGCGATGAGTCTGGGCCGCGGACCGGCCAACTTCGATACGCTGGCCTTCGAGGTCGTTCAGCAAGGTTTGCAAGACGCCGATGCCGAAGCGGAAGACTTGCATTCTCGTGTGGTGAATCGGGTGGAAAAGGAACTGATCGTTCAGGTCATGACCGCTTGTGCCAACGTGCAAACCAAAGCGGCGACCCGCTTGGGGATCAATCGCAATACGCTGCACAAGAAGTTGAAAGAGTACGAGATCGAATCGTGACCAACGAAGCTGCGGCTGTCGATGTTTCTGCCAAGTCTTGGTGGCCAAAGATTCGTGATTTCGTTTGGGCTCGTGCTAAGCTGCTGGTCATTCTGTTGGTCGCCCTGACCTTATTGACCCTCTTTGCCCAGGGGTACTGGGTGTTCGATTTGCTGGCCAATCTACGCGTGCAGCAAGTTCTCTTGGGTCTGTTTCTGCTGGCCGTGTGTGGTCTGTATCACGAGTGGAAATGGATGGCGGTGGTCGCCCTTTGTTTGCTGTTTCATTTGCCTGCGTTTGCTTCTTTATTTCGCGGGCAAGGCGTGCCACTCGCCGAAGGTCACCTTACCGTGACGGTCTCGAATGTGCTTTCCTCGAATCAAAATATCAATGCTATTTTGACGGATGCACTTCAAGATGACCCGGACGTTCTGGTCTTTTTGGAGTTAACCAGTTGGCAAGCAGCAGAGATCAGCCAGCGAACGAAGTCGCACTATCCGCATGCCGTGGTGCGGCCAAGCGACTTTGGGAACTTCGGGATCGGGCTCTACTCAAAATATCCCTTCGACGCGACCGAAGTGTTTCAATTGAATGAAAAGATCGATTCAATCGAAGCCAGGATTACCGTCGACAATCATCGCTATCGCATCATCGGCACACATCCCTTGCCGCCTGTTCGTGCTGCTGGGTTTGCCTCGCGTAACGAGCATTTGCACGAACTAGCCGCCCGGCTAATCCATAAGAAGGATCATCGAGAGAATTTGCCCACCATCGTGGTCGGAGACCTTAACGTAACGCCATGGTCTCCTTGCTTCGCGGAGATTGCCAACCCGCTTTCTGGGCTGCGTCGCGCCGCGATTGGTTTCGACGTGACACCGACCTGGTATGTGTTGCCGATCTTTCCTTTGGGGCTGACGCTCGACCATGCCCTGATCACGGAAGACCTGGTTTGCACTAAGAAGCGAATCGGCGGCCCAATCGGTTCCGACCATCGCAGCGTAACGGTTACCGTTGCGCCGCGTGGTTTTCCTTGAGTGTTGTTCTACGTCCAGGCGTGCTGCTGGTGCGACCATTGGCCGTCGGGGTAGAGTTTCACTTCGATCCATGTCGGGGCGAAGCCAAGGTAGTCTTGCTTGCCCCACCAATTGCCGCTGACCGCTCCGCCACAAATGTACGTGGTGTTGTCGACATCGCACCGGTCGACCGTGTGCATGTGCCCGCTCAGGCATAGCTTCACGCGTGGATAGCGCCGAAACAGGTCACGAATCTGAGTGAGTCGCTGCGGAGACCAGCCGCCTGGTATGGAATAACCTTTGCCCAGCCCTTTGTCGATCGATGGTTCGTAGAAGTGAGTAACCGACATCAAGGGAGCATGCGTGACGACCAAGGCTGGCTTGTCGCTCTTTTTCAGTTCTTCTTCCAGCCAGGCAAACTGCGCTTCGTCGATTTCGCAACCTTCGTACTGATAGGTATCGAGCAAGAAGAACGTCCAGCCGCCATGATCGGCGCTGTAGTAGCGAGCTGGCATCTGAAAGGTTTCGATCGCGCGGGCTTTTTCTTGGTAAGCCTCCGGTTTATCGGCATCGCGATCCTTCCAGCGGATATCGTGATTGCCGATGCAGCTGACACTGGGAACCTGCAAACGATCGATGACGTTTTCTTTCCACTGGCGAAACTGGATGTCGGTTTGCTCGTCGCTTTGGTTACCATCGACCGACATGACGTTGTCGCCGCCGAAGACAAACAGCTGAGGGGCCGTTTCCTGAGCTTGAATTTGATCGATCAGCTTGCCAACCTGGTTCATGACATCGGTGTTGCCAGCCGGCTGGTGGGTGTCGGTCAGAAAAGCCATGACCAAAGGGGAAGTGTCGTCTGGGGTTCCGGATTTTGCCTCCGTCGCCAAAGCTGCGCCGCTACCCAGAGCCAAGCTTCCACCGAAGAGGGATTGCAGAAAAGTACGACGGATAAGCGACATTTTAAGCTCCAATCAGAATTCCACGAAAAACAATCCGGTTAAGCCCGGGCTTGTGCGAAAGGCCGTGTTGAGGCGGCATTTAGGGCCATTGTTTCTCAAGATTTCCGGGTTTCCAGACGTTTTGCGGACATCGAAAGCTATTCTCGCCCAATGCGCATGAAATTTTGGCGAGTACCCCATCTCGTGGGCTAGGAATCGACGTAAGATGGTACTTTATGCCTGATTTCCTCCCCGCTGCTTGACCCGTGCCCGGCAGTGCTAAAGAATCTTGAGCAGCCACATCATTATCGAAACGCCCCGATTGTCGGGGTTTGCCCGCAGAAGGAGTTTGCCTGTGTCCGCCCGCTACCTTTGGATGGCCGTCCTTACGTGTTGTTTCCTTCCTTTTAACGTACAAGCTCAGGCACCCGCCGAAACACCAGCGGTTGAGACGCCCCAAGGAGAGCAGGACCAGTTCGATAAGTTGCTGGCCCAGTGGAAGGAAATCATCGCCGAGCTGCGCACCATTCAGCAGCAATACCGCTTGTCTCCGGAAGGAGATCTGCCACAGCTACGCGAGAAATACAACAAGGTTCTCGCGAAAGGCATGGATCTGTTGCCACAAATCGAAGCGGCGGCGATCGTGCGGTTCGAGGCTAATAAAGAGGACAAAGACGCGACGATGTTCCTCTATAAAGTCGCATCTGACGCTCTTGAGCGAGACAACTATGAAAAGGCTTACAAGCTAATCCATGTGTTGAAAGATGGTGGGTTCGACGAAAACAAGTTGCTCGGTCCTCAGGTTTTGGCTGCTTACGGGACAGACCACTTCAAAGAAGCTGGCGAGGCATTTAAGTTGCTGCGAGAGCGGCAGCTTCCTGTCGACGAACGCATTTCCCAGGCCGGTTTCACAGCGGCCAGCGAAGAGAAAAAGTGGGAACGTGAAGAAGAGATTCGCAAGAAAGAAGCGGAAGCGGATGATCTTCCCCGGGTCAAATTGACAACCACCCAGGGTGACTTGGTGATCGAGCTTTACGAAAACGAAGCTCCAGAGACCGTGGGCAATTTCATTAACCTGGTCGAAAAGAAGTATTACGATGGAACGGTCTTTCACCGAGTGTTACCCCACTTCATGGCTCAAGGGGGCGATCCAAAGGGGGATGGTACCGGTGGCCCTGGCTACAATATCTATTGCGAAGCTTACAACGATGACGCCCGGCAGCATTTTTCTGGAACGCTGAGCATGGCCAAGGGAGCCAGGAAGAATACCGGCGGCTCGCAGTTCTTTCTCACGTTTCAAGCTACCCCGCATCTCGATAACGTGCATACCGTGTTTGGTCGCGTGATCGAAGGTAAGGAAGTGCTGCCGAAGATGACCCGCCGCGATCCAGAGGCGGTCGATGCTCCGCAGCCAGATCGAATCTTGAAAGCAGAAGTGATCCGAAAACGCGATCATAAATACGAGCCGCACAAAGTGCCATAAATCACAACTGCGCAAAGTTGTATGTTGGTTTTCCCCGTCTGTTTTTTCACCAGAATCAGTAAAGAAAAGCCTGACATACATTCGAATTCGCGCAGCCTGCTAGCCCGCTCTTGAGGGGCTAGTTCAGCCGAACGAATATAAGGCACGTTGCAAAACGTGCCTTTCTTATGCGCTGCCACTTTCTGGCAGATGCCTTGCCTTGAATGCCTAGTGGTGGCTAGATTTCCCTAGTGTTTAAGTCAAAGGCGGCTATCTGTCCGAAGTCGATGTGGCTAATTTGTGACCTCTTTTTGGTTTACGAAAAACATGCTGCAAGTGTCACAAAGAACTTAGGGAAAATAAACCACGACATCCTTGACGTTGGCAGTCTGGGTCAATACTCTTACATTTCGGATTTTAATCTTGGGTTTAACCAGTATCTAAATTCCGTATAGTTGCCCCTTCACTTCCCAAAGTCATTCATGCACGTAAAGTCCCTCAAGGTGTTCTGCGACGTTGTCGGCCAGCGCAGCTTTTCGCGCGCTGCGGACGAGAACGGTATATCGCAATCTGGCGCAAGCCAGGTCGTTCACCAGTTAGAGGAACGGCTCGGGGTGAAGTTGATCGATCGCTCGAAACGTCCCTTGGTGCCCACCGCAGAAGGCGAGTTGTATTACCAAGGGTGCCGCCAGTTGGTGCAACGTTACTACGCGTTGGAAGAAGACGTTCGTACGTTCCACAAAGAGCTGGCCGGACAAGTAACGATTGCTTCGATCTACTCGGTCGGCTTAAGTCACATGAACGCTTGCGTACAAGAGTTTCTTGGCAAGCATCCCAAGGCCAACGTCCGTTTGCAGTATCACCATCCCGATACGGTGGTGCAGCTGGTCGAAACGGATCAAGTTGATTTTGGCTTGGTTAGCTACCCCAAGGCTTCCAAGACCATCAAAGCCGATATGTGGCGCGAGGAACCGATGTTCCTGGTCTGTGCCCCCGGCAGTGACTTGGCTCAGCGAGAATCTATCTGGCTCGATGAACTCGATACTCGCCGCATGGTGGGTTTCGATACACGTCTGCAAATCCGCCGCGAAATCGATTTTGTGCTTTCCTCGGCCGGCGCTGACGTGCAAGTGGTTATGGAATTCGATAATATCGAAACTATCAAACGGGCGGTCGAAATCGACGCCGGTTTCGGTCTGTTGCCTATCGATACGGTTACCCGTGAGTTGGAAACCGGATCTCTGGTGGCAATCCCTATCGAGGGTTCTCCCCTTTTCCGTCCGCTGGGCATTGTGACTCGGCAAGGCAAAGAACTGGGGAAAACGGCTCGTCGTTTTATTCAACTGCTTCACGAAAAAGCAGAGCACTCGGAAGCGCAGCTTACCGAGACGGAAGAAAAACCGGTGGCGGCCAGCTTTGCTCAAAGTAAAGCCGAGGACGCCGAAAGCGACCTAGAAAACGGAGTTTCAGCAAGCTCTTAACACGTTCCCTGGTCGAAGACTCGATCTCCACGGGGAACTTGCCTGCGGAGATTTTGTCTACCGACACGATCCAACACCCCACTGAGACATTCCGGGCGCGGGCCCGAAAGTATTAGCAAGAAGAAGGTAGAACCATGATCCAGCCAAACCAACCGACCTCGCGTACTTATCGGACCGAGCGTCCCGGTAAGGAAGGTTTGTACGATCCGGCGATGGAGAGGGAAAACTGTGGTGTCGGTTTTGTCGCCCATATCAAGGGCAAGCGAACCCACCAGATGATCCTCGACGCCGAGGCGATGAACGTCAACATGGACCACCGTGGCGGCTGCGGATGCGAAGCCACCACGGGTGATGGTGCCGGGATGTTGACCGCGTTGCCTTTAGAGTTCTTGGCCCGTGTTACCCGAGAAGACCTGGGGAAAGAACTGCCCGAACCAGGCAAGTTCGCCGCTGGCATCGTCTTTCTGCCACGTGATGCCAAGTCGCGCGAACATTGCAAGCAAACCGTCGAAAAGCTGATTGAAGAACATGGGCAAACCCTCGTCGGTTGGCGCAAAGTGCCGATCAATCCAGACGGTGCCGATATCGGCCCGACGGCATTGGCCTGCATGCCTGAAATTCAAATGCTGATCGTTTCGGCCGGCGATGGCCTGGAAGGGGACGCATTCGAGCGTCAGCTTTATCTCATTCGTAAGCAAGCCAGCCATAAGCTACGGGGCGACTTGAACCTAGCCGAACGGACGCTGTTCTACATTGGCAGCCTCTCGACGAAGGTGATCATCTATAAAGGGATGCTTACCCCGGCTCAGTTGGTTCCCTTCTATCGCGACTTGCAGTGCGAAGATTACACCAGCCACTTGGCAATGGTCCACTCGCGATTCAGCACCAATACGTTCCCCTCGTGGGATCGAGCTCAGCCGAATCGTTTTATGTCGCACAATGGCGAAATCAACACGGTTCGTGGTAATGCCAACTGGATGAAGGCCCGCGAAGGGGTCGCCAAGAGCGATTTGTTCGGCGATCAACTGTCGAAGCTTTTCCCGATTGTCGAGCCTGAATGTTCCGACTCTGGCACCTTCGACAACGTGCTCGAATTCTTGCTGATGGGTGGCCGTACGCTACAAGAAGCCGTCATGATGATGGTGCCGGAAGCGTGGCAAAAGCACGAAACGATGCCGGAAGACAAACGGGCTTTCTATGAGTTCCATTCGAGCTTGATGGAACCATGGGATGGCCCCGCTTCGATCGCGTTTACCGATGGCCGTTACATTGGCGCCGTGCTGGACCGTAACGGTTTGCGGCCGAGCCGGTATTATGTCACGTCGGACGATCGCGTGATTATGGCCAGCGAAGTGGGGGTGATTCCGGTCGACCCCGCAATCGTCATCGAAAAGGGACGCCTCCAACCAGGACGTATGTTCCTGATCAACTTCGAAGAAGGACGGATGATTCCCGATAGCGAGTTGAAGTTGGACTTCGCTCGTAAGCGTCCTTATGCCGAGTGGTTGCGAGAACAGCGAATCGAACTGTCCGAGCTGAGCCCGAACGAGGAGCCACACGGCTTCGATCCCGAGACCCTTCTGCCACGCATGCAGGCGTTTGGTTTTACGACCGAAACGCTCAACTTTATGCTGCTACCGTTGATCGAGCAGAAGCGAGACCCGGTCGGCTCGATGGGGAACGACTCGGCGTTGGCTTGCTTGAGCGATAAGCCACGCATGCTGTACGACTACTTCAAGCAGTTGTTCGCCCAGGTCACCAACCCGGCGATCGACTCGATTCGCGAAGAAGTCGTCATGTCGTTGGAGTGCTACATCGGTCCAGAAAACAACTTGCTGGAAACGACGCCAGAGCATGCCCATCGTCTGTTGATTCCGCATCCGATTCTTACCAATGAAGAATTGGCCGCTTTGGCCCATATGGATCATCGGGGGTGGAAAACCAAGGTAATCGATGTCACGTTCGCTCGTAGCGAGGGAACCGACGGATTAGTTCGGGCGTTGGACCGCATTTGTGCCGAAGCGGAATCGGCAATCGACGAAGGTTATAGCAACATCGTCCTTAGCGATCGCAAAATCAGCGCCGAGCGAGTTCCCGTTAGCATGCTGCTGGCTTGTGGTGCCGTGCATCATCACTTGGTGGGTGCTTCGAAACGGACACAGATTGGCATCATTCTGGAAACGGGCGAAGCTCGCGAAGTTCACCATCACTGCTTGTTGGTTGGTTTTGGTGCCGATGCGATCAATCCGTACCTCGCCTTTGAAGCACTTTGGAAGTGCCGCGCCGAAGGGATGGTCAAAACGGACGATTATCCCGATGACGATTCGATGGTAGCTGCCTATCGCAAAGGTGTCGCCAAGGGCATTTTGAAGGTGATGGGCAAGATGGGCATTAGTACGCTTCAGTCGTACAAAGGTGCCCAAATCTTTGAAGCACTCGGCTTGCAAGAAGAAGTCATCAATCGCTGCTTCAAAGGGACTTCCAGCCGCGTTCAAGGAGTGAACTTCAAGGTTCTAGCCGAAGAGCAACTCCGTCGCCATGAACTGGGCTACCCGTTGCGGGAAGATGGTCGCTTGCCGATTCTGCCGAACCATGGCGAATATCACTGGCGAGCCGAAGGCGAACGCCACGCGTGGAGCCCTGACGCGATTGCCAATATTCAAGTGGCCGCTCGGACGAATAGCCGCGAAGCGTACAACAACTTCGCCAAGCTGATGAACGAAGACGCTCGCAACCGCTGCACGCTGCGGGGCTTGTTGACGTTCAAAGAGAATACCGAGTCGATCCCGCTCGATGAAGTGATGCCGGTTAGCGAGATCGTCAAGCGTTTCTGCACCGGAGCAATGAGCTACGGTTCGATCTCTGGCGAAGCGCACGAATCGCTGGCAATCGCGATGAATCGGATTGGCGGTAAGAGCAACACCGGTGAAGGTGGTGAAGACTCGGTCCGTTTCAAGCCGCTTCCCAACGGCGACTCGAAACGTTCGGCGATCAAGCAGGTTGCCTCTGGCCGCTTCGGGGTGACCATCAACTATCTGACCAATGCCGACGAATTGCAGATCAAGATTTCGCAAGGTGCCAAGCCGGGCGAAGGGGGTGAGCTGCCAGGCAAGAAGGTGGACGAGTACATCGCTCGCCTTCGCTACTCGACCCCAGGCGTTGGTTTGATTAGCCCTCCGCCGCACCACGATATTTACTCGATTGAAGACCTTTCGCAGCTGATTCACGACCTGAAGAACGCCAATCCGGCGGCTCGGATTAGCGTGAAATTGGTTTCGGAAGTCGGGGTTGGGACGATCGCCGCTGGCGTGGCCAAAGCCAAGGCCGATCACATTCTGATCGCTGGCGACAACGGCGGAACCGGGGCTTCGCCGCTGACCAGTATCAAGCATGCTGGTTTGCCGTGGGAGCTGGGCATTGTCGAAACCCATCAGACGTTGGTGATGAACGACCTGCGTAGCCGCGTGGTGCTGCAGACCGACGGCGGTTTGAAGACGGGCCGCGACGTAGTGATTGCCGCGATCTTGGGTGCCGAGGAAATGGGTTTCTCGACCGCTCCGCTGATCACGCTGGGCTGCATCATGATGCGGAAGTGCCACCTGAACACTTGCCCGGTCGGTATCGCCACGCAAGATCCCGAACTGCGTAAGAAGTTCAAGGGTCAGCCAGAACACGTGGTCAACTACTTGTTCATGGTCGCCGAGGAAGCTCGCGAACTGATGGCCAAGCTTGGTGTGCGGACCCTGGAAGAATTAATTGGCCGGGTCGATTTGTTGGAACCGAATAAGGCCATCCAGCACTGGAAGTCGGACGGTTTGGATCTGACACCTCTGCTGAAGCCAGCCCAGAACAAGAATCCGAATTCTCCGCAATACTGCGTGATGAAGCAGGACCATCGCTTGGAACTGGCGCTCGATAACATGCTGATCGAAAAGTCGCAGCCTGCTCTGGAGAAGAAAGAGAAGGTCAAGATCGACACGCCGATCATCAATATCAACCGTACCGTGGGGACAACGCTCAGCCACGAGATTGCCAAACGTTACGGCGAAAACGGCCTTCCGGACGATACCATTCACGTCAAGCTCCATGGTTCGGCTGGACAGAGCTTCGGTGCCTTTTTGGCGGCCGGGGTTAGTTTGGAACTGGAAGGTGACGCCAACGACTACGTCGGCAAGGGCCTTTCGGGTGGCCGGATTGTTATCTATCCGCACAAGCAAAGTTCCTTCAAGGCGGAAGAGAACATGCTGGTCGGAAATGTTTGCCTGTACGGGGCAACCCGAGGTCTGGCCTTCTTCCGAGGGCGAGCCGCGGAACGATTCTGTGTTCGGAACAGCGGTGCGCACACTGTTGTTGAGGGAGTCGGAGATCACGGATGTGAGTACATGACCGGCGGCCGCGTGGTCGTCCTGGGCTCGACTGGTCGCAACTTTGCAGCCGGTATGAGTGGCGGTGTCGCCTACATTTGGGATCGCGAAGGCAACTTCCTGCAAAACTGCAATCTGGGAATGGTCGAGCTTGAAAAGTTGGACAACCCCAGCGACATCGTGGAACTCAAGGGCCTGATCTCGATGCATGCCAAGTACACCAATTCGCCGGTCGCCGAGAAGGTGCTGGCCGATTGGGACAACGCGGTCAATCAGTTCGTGAAAGTCATGCCGATTGACTACAAGCGTGTTCTCCAAGAGCGCATGCAGCACGATGAAGAAGAAGACGTTCAACTAAGCGGAGCCGAAAGCAATGGGTAAGCCAACTGGATTTATGGAATTTCAGCGGAGCACGATTCCCTATCGCGACCCGCTGGTCCGAATTAACGACTACAACGAGTTCCCCGTCGAAGTCACCGACAGCCATCTGCAAACGCAGGGTGCTCGGTGTATGGACTGCGGTGTTCCGTTTTGCCAAAGCACCACCGGTTGCCCGGTCGATAATCTGATTCCGGAATGGAACGATTTGGTTTATCGCGGACGTTGGCGCGAGGCGCTCGATCGTTTGCATAAGACGAACAACTTTCCGGAATTCACCGGACGGGTCTGCCCTGCCCCGTGCGAAAACGCATGCGTGCTCGGCATCACCAATCCGCCGGTGGCGATCAAGAACATCGAATGTTCGATCATCGATCGCGGTTTCGAGCATGGTTGGGTTTCGGCGAACGTGCCCGAACATCGCACCGGAAAGAAGGTTGCGGTAATCGGTTCGGGCCCCGCTGGGTTGGCGGCTGCCGAGCAGCTAAACAAAGCTGGCCACAACGTGACCGTGTACGAACGAGACGACCGTATCGGCGGCCTGCTGATGTACGGCATTCCGAACATGAAGCTCGACAAAGAGACCGTTCAGCGTCGTGTCGATCTGATGGAAGCTGCCGGGATCAAGTTCGTCACCAATGCTCACGTTGGTGTGAATCTTGACATTGCCGAGCTGAAGGAAAAGAACGACGCCATTATCTTGGCGGTCGGTGCCACCAAGCCCCGCGACTTGCCAATCCCTGGCCGCGAGCTGAAGGGTGTCCACTTTGCCATGGAATTTTTGAAGGCCAACACCAAAAGCCTGCTCGATTCCAAGCTGGAAGATGGCAACTATATTTCCGCAGAAGGCAAAGATGTGATCGTGATTGGTGGTGGTGACACAGGTACCGACTGCATCGGTACTTCGATTCGCCATGGCTGCACCAGCATGGTTAATTTTGAGCTGTTGCCCAAGCCGCCAGCCGATCGTGCTCCAGACAACCCGTGGCCGCAATGGGCTCGTATCTTCCGGGTCGACTACGGTCACCAGGAAGCGGAAGCGAAGTTCGGTAACGATCCACGCGAGTTCTGCATTCTTTCCAAGGAGTTCATCGACGACGGCAACGGCAACGTGGCTGGTATTAAGACGGTGACCGTGCAGTGGACTCGCGATGACAGTGGTCGCTGGAACATGAGCGAAGTTCCCGGCAGCGAGAAAGTCTTCAAGGCTGATCTCGTGCTGCTGGCGATGGGCTTCCTCGGCCCTGAAGCGATCTTGTCAGAAAAGCTCGGCCTGGAAACGGATCAGCGTTCCAACTTCAAAGCCGATTACGGTCGCTTTGCCACCTCGATCGAAGGGGTCTTTGCCGCTGGCGACTGCCGCCGTGGCCAAAGCCTGGTGGTGTGGGCGATCAACGAAGGTCGTGCTGCTGCTCGCGAATGCGATAAGTACTTGATGGGCGTCAGCACCCTGCCGTAACAGGCTCACGACATTTCAAATTTCTAAATCCCTTGACGATGTCCAGGCATTTTCAAGGGATTTTTTATGGGGCTTGTTGCGCAGCATATTGCCGTTTGCTAACGATGTCGAAAGTGATCCGCGACTGGGTGTTTTCTTTCCGTTCAGATGTCCTAAGCTAGGGTAAGGCCTTTTCGCGACTCCCCCTAGCTTTCCTCAGAGCGTCATCATGAACGAAGTTGCCCGTAAGATCCTCAGCGATCCGATCGAGAACTACCCGCAAGCCACCGTGGCCTGTTTCGATCCGACTTGCGGCGACTTGCCTCGGCGGAAGCTGGACGAGCCGCGGCTGGTTAGCTATCTGCAGCGGTTGGCGGAAGCAGGGGCGGAAGCCGTCTTGCTGGCCGCTTCGACCGGACAAGGACATCTGCGTACGGTTGAAGAGCTAGAACGCTGGTTCGAGGTGGCCGCCCAGGCTCAAGCAGGCAATCTGATTCGCATGGCTTTGCTCCGCCCCGAAGATGGCTTGGAAGCGAATCGGCGACTGGTTGATTTGCTGCAAGGGAACGGTTACCCGGTCGTCTTTGTCCGGCCAGGCACGAATCTGCCGGCGCATGCTACGGATAATCAAATCGCTGAAAATATGCGTCCCCTGATCGAGATGATCTCGGCTGCTGGACTGGCTGCTGGTGTCTATTCGATTCCCGATGTCAGTGGTGTTCGTTTGCCGGTGGCGGCTACCGAAAAGTTGCTCGATCTGCCGGGGGGCGAGGCGATTGTGGCGGCGAAAATCACCGAGGCCGACTATCTGTCCAGCACGCGAGAGTATCTGCTCAGCCCGCGTTTGGCGAAGCTGAAGATCGTGCAAGGGTGGGATCCGCACTTGGCTCAGGCTCTCATGGAAGGGCCTCGTTCCAACATCGAGAACAAGCAGCGCGTCGGCATCACTTCAGGGCCGATGTCGTTTGCCGTGTACCAATACTTGTACATGCTGGAAGCGGCCGACGAGCATGATTGGCACGAATTAGAGCTTTCGCAGAAGGCCGTTACCGCGCTATTCGAGGCGATGCAGGACGACCCCACCAAGTTCGCTGATCTGCAGCGAGCCAAGTTTATCATGGGGTTAGGGCTACCACTCACTTCTAGCCTCGAGCACGACAAGATCGAGCGAGTCTTTCACGCGTTAGAGCACCTACCGAGAAAGTCAGATCGAGAACGCTTAGCTAAGAGCTTAGATCTTATGCAATACGGACCGTACCACGAGCGGCTAGCCGCGTTGTATTAGCGGACAGCTAGAATTCGTAAACCTTATCGCGACAGGCAATTTCCAAATTGGGAAGGTTCAGCGCCTTGAGTTCCTCGATAATCGATTCATGATAGGCGGGCTTCAAGTGGGCCGCGATCAGGCGGACATCGCTGGGGATTTGCGCGACCATACGCTGAAATTGGCCTGGCGTGTTGTGCCTGCTACGCTCGGCGAGCCACTGCATTTGGTTGGGGAAACTAGCATCCAGAAAGATGCCTTTTAAATTGGGAATAGCTGTCGCAATCGATTCAAACTCGACAAACGGAGCCGTGTCCCAAGCCATCAGGACGCTGCTTTGCTCGGTTTGAATAATATACCCCAGCGTAGGGACGAGATGTTCTAGCGGAATGGGGGTGAGCTTGTAGTTGCCAATCGGAACGGGACGATGGGCATCGAGGATGTGTTTGCGATAGAAAACTAAGTCGTCCGTGGCGATTCGGTTCAAGTCAGGCCAAATCCGATCGTTGAACAAGTCTTGCTCAAGCGCTTGCCAGGTTGCTTCTCCGGCGTAAAGATGAGGGCATTGCGGGCCTGGCTGAAAGATGTTGTCCAAAAAAATAGGCAATCCGCCGACATGGTCAATGTGCGAATGGGTCAGAAAGACGTGTTCGACCTGCCGCTGAGCTGCGATCGAGCCAAGGTAAGGGAGGCCGCCGGTGTCGATTGCGATATGGTCGTCGATCAGCATCGAGACCGTAAATTGCAGCGGGCTGGCAGAATCGACCGCAGGCATCAGAAGGCGAATTTTCATGCAAGTTTCCGGTGAAGACTGCCGGCCAAGGAGGGGCACAACAGAAAAGGTGGGGTAAGCTTTCCCAGAAGTGAAGGTATGGACGTCTGCGCACGTAATCTAAAATTGATCCAAGCGTATTATCACCGAATTGCGGAGCTTCCGTTGGTTGCCCTTGTTCGATTGGTAACGCAATCCTCAATAGAGAACCTACTTTAAAAAGCCAAGGTAGGCGAGGCAAGAAGCGAAATCGATCCGCATGGCGAAAACGGCTACAATGGGTAGCACGATGATCGGAGTTTTCGTTTTCAGCGGTTTTGACCTGGCATGGAAATGGCGATGGAAAAACAACGCATAGTAATTCTCGGCGGCGGATTTGGTGGCGTTTATACAGCAAGCGAGCTGATGCGACGCATTAATCGGATTTCCAAGCACGAGGCCGACATCGAAGTTGTCCTGGTCAGCGAAGAGAATTACATCACGTTTCAACCCCTGTTACCGGAAGTGGTTTCTGGGGCTGTTGAACAGCTGCACGTGATTAGCCCGATCCGGCGAATCGCCCCTGGTGTAGTTCTGTATGTACGTCATATCGAAAAGATCGACGTTGAAAACAAAACCATCCAACTCGCTCCGGGCCGCGTCCCCAGAACTGAGACGCTGAAGTACGATCACTTGGTGATCGCGCTGGGCAACACGTTGGCCCATGGGATGGTGCCTGGTTTGTACGAGCATGCGATCCCGTTCAAGTATCTGGGAGATGCGCTCCGTTTACGAAACCATGTGGTGCAAATGTTGGAAGAGGCCAGTGTTTGCCACGACCCTGAAGAACGTCAGCGGCTGCTTACCTTCACGGTGGCCGGTGGTGGTTTTTCTGGGGTGGAATGCATTGCGGAAATGGAAGACTTCCTTCGCAAGGCAGTCCGGGCGTTTCCCAACATCAGCGAAACCGATCTGCGATTGATTTTGGTTCAAAGTGCCGATCGTATTCTGCCTGAGATGAAAGAGAATCTTGCCAATTACGCCGATAAGCTGTTGCGTAAGCGTGGCATTCAGATCGTGCTCGACCATCGCTTGCACGAGGTCTCGGCGGATCGCGCTATCGTAATGAACAAGGCTAACAAGGAGTTGGAAGTGATCGGTTCGCGGACCGTGGTTGCCACGGTACCAACCGAGCCGCATGGGGTTATACAAAACACCCCGCTGAAGTGTGAAAAAGGTCGAATTGTCGTCTCGGATGAGTTGGAATCACCCAGCCACCCAGGCGTTTGGAGTTTAGGCGACTGTGCGGCGGTTCCCAGTGGCGAAGGTTACACCAGCCCGCCCACAGCACAGTATGCCGTCCGCCAGGCGACGATTTGTGCCGAGAACATTTTGGCGACCATCCGCAATCAACCGCGTCGTCATTTCAAGTTCGCCGGGCTGGGCAAGCTCGCTTCGCTTGGTGGCCGCCGGGCCATCGCGGAAGTGTTTGGCTTCACCTTCTCTGGCTTCTTTGCCTGGATTATGTGGCGGGTAATTTACGTCGAAAAGATGCCAGGCCTCGACCGCAAAGTTCGCGTGTTCATCGACTGGATGAAAGATATCTTCCTGCCGCGCGACATCACTCAGTTGAATGTCTACGACGAACAGCAAGTTCGCCGCGAACACCTGGCCGCCGGACAAACGTTGTTTCATCAAGGCGATTTCGGCGATCGCTTGTACTTTGTCGTCGATGGCGAAGTCGAAGTCGAGGTCGATGGAAAGGTCGTGGCGACCACAGGCAAGGGGGATGTCATCGGCGAGATGGCCCTGCTCGCTCACAAGGGACGCAGTGCGACGGTTCGCGCGGTTAAGCCGACCGATTTGGTGAGCCTATCGAGTGACGCGTTTGATCAAATCATCAAATACGTTCCCGGTGCTGCCGACGCAATGAATAAAATTCACCAAGAGCGGATCGAAAAAGTACATGCCGATCAAGCAGCAAATGGCGCGGCGACGGAGTAGGCTGGTGAGAAAAAAGAGGCCGTAGATTGTTGATCAATAAAGCTGCTGTGTATCTTGATCGCCTGTCAGAACACGCAAGATTTCAACGCTATTGTTCGCCTTGCGGAAGTATATGACGTACCTTTTAAAAAAGGTGCATCTGATACCATGACCGAGGTCAGAGCGAGCATCACCAATCTCAGGTGATTGGGCTAAAAGATAGAACTTCGCACAAATGTCATTTAACCATTTTAATGCGGCATCGGATTTATCACGTGCGATATAAGAAACGATCTGATCAAGATCTTCTTCTGCCTGATACGTAAGCGTCGGCTTTGTCATTGAGTAGCGATCGGCAAGAGTCAGGTGCCGTTACGTGTTTCGCTTTTTTATTCACCTAATTCATGTCGGGCTCGGATTTCAGAAATCACCTCATCCACAGGCCGTAGTCTACCGGCATCAGCATCATCAACGCCCTTTTGAACTTCCAGGCGAAGTGCTTCTCTGCGTTCGAGAAGATTTATCGCATCAATCATTGCTTGATTGATGGATGGGTATCTACCTTCGGACACAAGGTGTTCCAAAAACTCTTGGTGGTCATGTGAAAGCTCGATCTGCATGCTCTAAGATCCGAAAGGGTGTTTCGAGTGATGACAACGCATTGCTTTAATTATCTACGTGCGGCTAAGGGAAGCAAGTGAATTCAAAAGGCAGTCAAACCTCAATCCGCTTCCAAGCTCCGTGCCAGTATCGGCCCAAGATAAGTGCTGCGCGGACCAGCGTGTCGATCAGCATCGCCAGCCACGCGCCGGTGAGTCCCCAGTTCATGCCTGGCAAGATGTAGTTGGTGCCAGGGATGGTGAACTCTTTCCACGATAGCCAGTAGGCGAACGGGACACGAATCAAGAGGAAGCCGATGATCGTGATAAGCAGCGGCCAGGTCGTGTCTCCGGCTCCGCGCAAGGCTCCATTGATAACCGAGAACATCGCCAGAAATGGCAAGCACAAAGCCATGATGCCAACGATCTTGACGACCGCTTGCCCAGTGGCAAAGGACTCGGCCGTTTCGCTCGGAAAGCCCAGGAAGAATCCGGCCAGCCATGGGCCTTGGGTTGCCACAATCATCGCGTAAGCTGAGAGCATCGTCACGCAGATCGTCAGCGAAACAAGCGTGGCTCGTTTCGCCCGTTGGGGATTCTTCGCCCCAAGATGTTGTCCGGTGAGTGCAGACGCCGCAACGGAAAAAGCCCATGCGGAAAGGTAGCCTGGCGATTCAATTCGTAAAGCCAGCCCATGCGCCGCAGCTTGCGTTGTGCCCAGGCTGTTGATGATGCTCAGGTACCAAAGATGGCAAACCAACACCATGGCATCGTTTGCTCCGCCTGGCAAGCCAATGCTAAGCAATCGTTTCATCAGTGGGAAATTGGGCCACATCCCGCGCCAACGCACCTTCAAATGGGAGCGGCCATGAAACAAGATCGCTAGTAGCAACAGTCCACCGACAAGGTGTGAGACCGAAGTGCCGATCGCAATGCCGCTCCAACCGAGTTGAGGAATGGGTCCCCAGCCTATCGCCAGCGCGGCGCTGATGCTGATGTTCAGCACGTTGACGACCGTCATCACAAGCAGCCCGGTGACCGTATCGCCGGCGCCATGCAAACAGGCAGTCGTGACGGCAATCATCATGAAGCCCGGAATGGCCGGAATCAGAATGTAGAGATACTCGAGCGCCATGTCATACGCTTCCCCGTGCAACTGCATGGCGCCGATATAGTTGGGGGCTAGAAACCAAAAGGCGACGGTGGTGATCACTGAAAAGAACAAGCCAAGGGCAATTGCTTGTTCGGTTGCGAGTTCCGCTTCTTCCCAGTTGTCGGCGCCAATACGACGGGCCACAACAGCAGTCGCCCCGATGCCAACCGAGGCACAAATGACGAAGATCATCCAGCAGCTATACGCCATTAAACTGACGGCCGCCATCGCCGGAACAGAGTTCGCTTCCGATAAGACGTTTCCTGCCAGCCAAGTATCGACCATGCCGACACAGAATTCTAAAAACTGCTCGGCTAACGAGGGCGCTGCGATCGTCATCACGGCGCGCAGGTCCCCTTTTGACGTGATGGATGCTCGTGGCGCAGTCTTTTTGGCCTGCGTCGTGGACATGCAAGGGGCTTTCGTACGAATGGGCGCAAGATGGAAAACGCTGGATTATAAACCGAGAAGCGAGAAGTTGGGTGTGGGGTTGGCTACAGAGGGGCCGGAAACTTGCTCCGCTTCGAGAGGAAGCGAATGCTGCCTAGGCATCGGCAATCGGTGAAAGCGTATCGGCGGCAACGACGATTTCATCGATGTTAGGGAAATCGACCGAAGAGGCAGGGCGGAACGACCACACGATTTGGCCGTTGGTATCGATCAAGTAGCTGCCGCCTAATTGCATGAGATCGCCCCGAGGACACCCCATACCGCTGCGTGAGAGGGCCTTTAGCCCTTCCCACCAGAGCTGCGGCCCGGCAACTTGCCAGACGTTGCCTCGGGGGACATTGAACGCGCGGTAAACGATTTGATCGGGGTCGCCATAAACAGGGTAGGTGAGTTTTAAGCGATCGCGAAACTCTTGGGCTTCTGGAGCACCTCCCATAATCACTAAGGCAACATCAAGTCCGTGTCGCTTGAGCATCTCGTAATGCTTGAGAAGCTGTTTGGCGTGATCAATGCAGAAGACACAGCCCATGTGGCGAGAGAATTGCAGCAAGACAGGCCGAAATCGATAGAGCTGGGCGACCGTTACCTTCTGCCCATCTGCGGCAACTAGCTCTCCTTTTGGGGCGGGCGCGGCAGGATAGTATTCGTGCATCGGACTAACGCCTAGTGATGGTGGGCGATGATTTCAGGCCAAGTTCGTAAAGGTAGCGAAGTTTTGCCTCATCATCTCTTCTAATTTTACTACGTTGCTACGACACCTGACAGAATTGGAAGCAATCGAGGGGGACTCTGCTGGTTTCCGCCGATAAATGATCCCTTCAACCGGTCTTTCTCGTTTCCATCTCCAGTCGAACATTGTCTGAGATAGGTGATCAGGATTAGGCAAATGGGCATTCTAGGTGATTTGCTGTCGAGAGAACTTGTTGCAGGATTTCGGTTTGATGTCGAAGCGTAAGCCTCTAATGGGAAAGAGGTTACTGAAATTGTTTCATCATGCTTCCTGGCAAGGAAACGGCCTCAGGAAAGGTGGCGTCCGATTGCAAAGCGAGGGGAAGGCTCTGTAGTTGTGCCCGCAAACGCTCAGGCTTGATGAAAAAGGCATGATCTCGGTGGTGATTAAGGGAGATTGCGGCTTTCCGGCAGCCAGATCGCCCTGAGGACAGTTAGTGCGAGTTAGAAGCTCTGGTGATTCTGCAGTGCGCGTTTGTATCTCCTGCGATTGCATTGGCAGCGATGTTCGATCTGTGGTGAAGCTTCGTTCTTCTTTATCCCGTAGATCAATCTTTAACCAGCTCTTCATCTACTATGGCTTTAAGTCGAAATCGGAGCGGCTTTTGCGTTGACAGACAGATTTGCCGAACCGTAAAATGTTGGGTTTTCCTGGACCTTGGGCCCTCGACTAGGGTTTTTCAGTTCGAGTCGCTTCCGCAGTTGCCCCGAAGGTTCGTCCTGGTACGCCCCTGTGGAGTTCGCTCCAGCGAGAGAGAGCAATCATTGAGAGATGCCATTGAAAAAGCGGACGTCCTGATCGAAGCCTTGGGATGGATCCGCCGCTTCCGCAATAAAGTTACGGTCATCAAGTTGGGCGGAAGCGTCATGGAAAATCCAGACGCGCTGCGCCACTGCCTGATTGATATTGTCTTCATGGAAACGGTCGGCATGCGTCCGGTCGTTATTCATGGTGGGGGTGCTGCAATCAGTCGCGCCATGGCCGAAGCCAAGATCGAACCTCACTTCATCCAAGGTCGCCGTTATACGGACGATGCGACCTTGAAGATCGTCGAGGAAGTTTTGGCCGGTAAAGTGTGTCGCCACATCACGCAAGAGATCGAAGACATTGGCGGCCGCGCGATGAGCTTGAATCTCGATCCCCAGTGTGTGCTGTTTGGCGAACGCATGACCTTGCCTGGCGAAAACGGCGAAGAGATCGACCTGGGGCACGTGGGCACCGTAACGGAAGTCGATCGTGCCACGATCGAAAACCTGTGCTATGCCGGTCAGGTGCCGATCATCCCCAGCATGTGCATCGACAAAGCGACCGAGCAAAAGCTAAATGTCAACGCCGACACCGCCGCCAATGCCGTGGCCGAGGCGCTGGGAGCAGAGAAGCTGGTCTTTTTGTCCGACGTTAATGGTGTTCGCCTCGACAAGGACGACCCCAACACGCTGGTTCATTCATTGAACCGCGAAAAAGCCCGCGAGATGATCAAGACCGGCCAAATCGCTTCCGGCATGATTCCCAAAGTGGAAGCGTGTCTGGAAACGCTCGAGCGTGGTGTCAGCAAGATCCACATCATCGATGGCCGCTTGCGTCACTCGTTACTTTTGGAAATTTACACCAATACCGGGGTGGGAACGGAAATCGTGCTTTAAGCGAAATTCCCCGCGAACCTTCGCCCTGGTTGCTGCTGTCCTTTGACTTTCTCATTCCGGGAAAGAAGTGGTTTAGGAGAACGTGCGATGTCGACGACTGATGCTTCCGCCGGACAAGAGCAACTCAGCTCTGCGGACACCGTCCAGCTTTTTCAAAAGTACGTTGTCCCTAACTACATTCGTTACCCGGTGAATCTGGTTCGCGGTGAAGGTTCGAAAATCTGGGATGCGGAAGGAAACGAGTATCTCGACTTGTTTCCTGGCTGGGGCTGCAACCTGCTGGGGCATTGCCCCGAGATGGTCGTGCAGGCCGTGCAGGATCAAGTAGCCAAGCTGATTCATGTGCCCAACTCGTGGCACATGGATGTCCAGGGACAGTGGGCTAAGCTGCTTTCCGATCGAAGTTTTGGTGGTCAAGCGTTCTTTTGCAACAGCGGTGCCGAAGCAAACGAAGCCGCTATCAAGCTGGCTCGGCTGCACACGCCGGACGAAAAGTACAAGATCATCACTTTCTTGGGTGGTTTTCATGGGCGAACCTATGGAGCCGTGACCGCCACCGCTCAGCCCAAGTATCACCTGGGGATTGGCCCGATGATGGCTGGCTTCACCTATGCCCCGCACGGCGATTTAGAAGCGGTGCGCGATTTGGTGGATGAGCATACCTGTGCGATCATGATCGAGCCAATCCAAGGGGAAGGTGGCGTGAAGCTGCCGCCCGAAGGTTTTCTGGCTGGGCTGCGCAAGATCGCCGACGAGAACAACTTGTTGTTGATCTTCGACGAAGTGCAAACCGGTTGCGGTCGAACAGGCGAATGGTTCGGTTACCAGCACTTTGGTGTTCAGCCTGATATTATGACGTTGGCCAAAAGCCTCTGCGGTGGAATCGCTGGCGGGGCGTTGCTGACAACGCCTGAGATTGCCGCCAGCATGAAGCCTGGCATGCATGCTGCAACCTTTGGTGGCAACCCCATTGCCGCCCGAGCCGGGATCGCCGCGATCGAGCAGATCGAACGAGATGGCCTGCTAGAAAAGGCCAAGGTCGTCAGCGAAATCTTCCGCGAGCGGCTGAACGCCCTGAAAGAAGAATGCGATCTGATTCAGGACGTACGCATCGCTGGTTTGATGATCGGTCTAGAGCTTTCCGTTGAAGGAGCTCCCGTGGTAAAAGCCTGTCTCGAAAAACACCTTCTCATCAACTGCACTCAAGGTCGTGTGATTCGCCTTCTTCCGGCGATGAACATCAGCGAGGAAGAGGTCCACCACGGGTGCGACATCCTGGCCGACGTGCTGAAAAATCTGCCAACTTCGGCAGAGTAACCTCCCCTTATCCTCAAAGGGCCAACGCGCCCGTCATTCCATTCGTGAGATCGTTTCCATGCGACATTTCTTGAGCCTATTTGACGTTTCCGATGACGAACTAAAGCGAATCTTCGAACTTGCCAATCAACTCAAAGCTCGTTTGAAATCGGACGTCCGCGAGCCTATCTTGCAAGGCAAAGTGGCTGGGCTGTTGTTTGAGAAACCTTCGCTGCGAACACGAGTGAGCTTTGAAGCGGGGATGGCCCAGCTAGGCGGCAGCAGCCTGTTTCTGGGGGAAGACGTTGGCTGGGGCAAACGCGAAGCGCCGCAAGATTTCAGCCGCGTGATTGGCCAATATCTAGACGTGATTGTCTGCCGGGCCAAGTCGCACGAAAAGGTCGAAACGTTGGCCAAGTATGCCAGCAGTGTGATCATCAACGGTCTGACCGACTTGTGCCACCCCTGCCAAGCACTGGCCGATTTGATGACCATCGAGGAAGAGTTTGGCACGCTGGCCGGCAAGAAGCTGACCTTCATAGGCGATGGCAACAACGTTTCGCGCAGCTTGGCGTTGGCATGTGCCAAAACAGGCATGACGTTTTCGATTGCGGCACCAAAGGGTTACGAGATTGAACCTGAGTTCCTCGCACGAATCGAGAAGCATGCCCCTGGGGCCAAGATCGAGCAAACCAGCGACCCTGTCGAAGCGGTCAGCGGCGCGTGTGCAATTTATACCGACGTCTGGGCCAGCATGGGACAGGAAGCAGAGCAAGCCAAACGCGAAGCGGACTTCGCCGATTTCCAGGTGAACGGCAAGTTGATGCGTGCCGCTGAGAAAGGGGCCATCTTCTTGCACTGCTTGCCAGCCAAGCGGGGCCAGGAAGTGACCGACGAAGTGATGGACTGCCCGACTAGCCGCATTGTCGAACAGGCCGGCAACCGCATGCACGCCCAAAAGGGTTTGCTCGTCTGGCTGCTAACCGAAGCGGTCGATAAGATCTCGGTAGGATAAATACACTCTTTTCCTACCAAGAGGGCAGAGAGGGAGTTGCCACATACCGGATATGGCATAAATCAACATCGTGTGCCCCGGGCATCTTGCCCGGGGCACACGAATTTTTTTCGACCGACAAGCCTTTTGATCTCTGTGGCAAGGTCTCTGCTCTCTCACTCACAACTTCGATTCCACACCAAGGAACCCTCATGGCACGTCACGATGGTCGCACTGCGGCACAGCTTCGTCCTTTGAAGATCAAACGCCGCTACACCAAGAACGCTGCTGGAAGTGTGCTGATTCAAGCAGGCACCACCACCGTGTTGTGTACGGCCAGCGTCGAATCGTCTGTGCCGCCGTGGCTTAAAGGAAGCGAAAAAGGCTGGGTTACGGCCGAGTACAACATGCTGCCCGGCAGCACGCCCACGCGGAAGTCGCGGAAGGTGGATGGCCGCACGACTGAGATTCAGCGGCTGATTGGCCGCAGCCTGCGGGCGGTAGTCGATTTGGAAGCGTTGGGCGAACAGATGATCACGGTCGACTGCGATGTGCTAGATGCCGACGGTGGCACGCGTACGGCCAGCATTACCGGTGCGTTTGTGGCGTTGGTCGACGCGATCAACACCATCGAACTGCCGGACCCCAAACGCTCGATCTTTAAAGACAGCCTGGCCGCAATCAGCGTTGGCATTGTCAACGGATCGCCTGTCTTGGACCTGGACTACGTCGAAGACTTTGCCGCGACGGTCGATATGAACGTGGTGATGACCGGTAGCGGTAAGTTCATCGAGATCCAAGGAACCGGCGAAGAAGCCACCTTCAGCGAAGACGAACTTGGCAAGCTACTAAAACTCGCCAAGTCCGGCATCAAAGAGCTAACCGAGCACCAGAAAAAAGCCCTCGGCAAGAAGTGGCCTCAGGTTGCTTAAGAGGATTCTTTTACGGCAGTCTATTGCTGCGCAGGCAGGCGCAGCGTAGGCGTGCCGCTATGACCGGTATGGCAGCCGGTGCAGGAGTGGGTGAAGCCGGGGCGGGCACCGCTATAGTGGTCGCCTGCGAACGCGAGAAAGCGCGAACGCTGCTCGCTCGATTCATTGGAATGCCCAGGCCACAATGCGACTTTTCCGTCATGATCGAAGCCTGCCAGAACGGTTGGGGCTCCGCACGGTACGCGGATCTCAAAGGCTCTCTGCTTGACGGGCGTTTCAAGGATAAGCTCCAAGCCTCCTTTCACCCGGGGATTGTCTGGGTCATCGAAACGATCACGGTGCGAAGCATAGATGCGAATCATTTCAATCAAGTCTTCAGGCGGTGCCGGAAATGTGGGCGTTGTCGCGCTCGTGAATCTGGTAGTTTGGCCAGGTGCATCTTGGTTATTCTGGCGGAAAATATCGGAGTTGCGTACGGTGGCAGTCGGGCCGGTTACCGATTCGCCGGAAGCTAATTCGATGGTTGCCACATGATTGCTTTGTTCGAGGGATACGTAGTGATAGTCGATCTCGCGCGGGTAGACTGCCACTGGTTCGGCATCAACAAAGTTCGGATCGTTGAATAGCTCGGTAAAGTTGATTTCTTTCGCAGTGACCGATCCGTTAGCATGGGTGGGCCATTGGTCGTCGGCCATGGCTAAACCAAAGCGGCGGTCATCTCGTTGACCTGCTTCATCGAAGGTCGCGGCGGCGAAGACGAGCTTGTTGGGTGGGCATGGACTTGGGCAGGCCAATTCCAGCTCTTTTCCTTCGGAATCGCGATGCGGGCCCCACGTTACAAGTTCTGTAAACGATTCCGGAAGCGTATCGCCGCTGTGAAGTGAGCTCGGAGCATTTGTAACACTGCCAGGAGCTGCTTGAGCAATTGTTAGCCGCCGGCGATCTGACTCTTGTGGCGGTTGGTTCTCAAGCGGAGTCATGAAGGCATAATTGCCGTTCATGAGCGTGCGAGTTCGCCAGACCGGCTCGCGCAGTTTTAGGATCGTGCCGAAGTAATCGGCGTTGGGTTCGATATGCGCGGCGATCCAAGCATCTGTCGGAAGTGTCGTTGGTTGCATCCCGGGTTGGTAGGCAACGATGTCGTGTCTATCAGCGGAAACCACTTCTTGGTTGCGGCTCCAAAGACTGAAGATCACATAGCCATTGTCGGCGATCCAGGGCCAGCGATCGTTGTTCCGATTCGCGGATAACGGCTTCTTTTCGCTACCGTCTTCCTTCATGATCCACAGCGTTGTACTGCGCCTTGCGTGCCCGCGACCCAAGTCGGGAGTCCTGCTCGAGGCAAAAATAATGTGCCCGCCGGGTGCGTAAGTGGGATCGATGTCATCAAAATCAATACTCCGGCGTTCCTCGTCCGAGAGCAACGTCTTGCCATCGGAAGCATAACGCAGCGGTGGAACCTGGGTGCAGCCAGGGTCGCCTTGATTGCCAGTTAGTTGCCTGAGTCCTTGGCCATCGAGCCCGATTTCATAAAGCCGAAAGTGGCCAGGGTCTGGCTCTGCTTTGCGCCCAGCGAAGACAATCTTGGTGCCATCAGGCGAAATGCTGGGACTCATCACATCGATTAGCGTGCTGCCGTCCGGTAAACGCTTGCCCCAAGTCAATTCGCTGACCTGGCCTGCAGGCGTCAGGAGACGCAGTCGGCCTTCGCTGGCTTGCCACAATCGCTTGCCAGGATAGATGAACTCTTCTCCGGAATCGGCCGCAGCACGCAAGCTGGCGGCCTGAGTCCGAGAAGTGAACACGATAGGCAGCTTGGGGGCATGCGAGACGAATTGCGTCAGCTCAGGATTTGGCTGGGGATACGAAGACCACCCCGGCAGCCAGTAAACACACGCTGCTAAAACCACGACAAGGGGTAGCCCCCAGCGGGTGATTTTGAATCTATTTGGCATACTCGCTCAATTCAATATCGAACGTTTCGCCACCCTCTAGCTTCTTTTTGATCGGAGTCTTTTTCTGGCTGAATTTGCCCTTCAGTTTGTCGACGTTGGGATAGGGGTCGAGCTGTTGGATGGCAACTTTGTAATCGCCAGGGGGAACCGTCAGTTCGTAGCTGCCATCTGGTTTAACACTGGCCAGGTATGACTGTCCAGTTCCGTCTTGGACGAACTCAACTTGAATATCTCCCTTTTCGCTAACTTGAAGAGCTTGGCCGTCATTGGTGAGCTTTCCCTGGATCAGGGGATCAGTCTTTTCGCAGCCAGCGATCAAAAAGAGGGCGGCGGCGAGGATTCCAAGATTTGCGAACTTTAGAATCACTTCAGGAACCTTTCAAGAATGGAAAACGCAAGCCAAAGGGGCTGGTGCTCGGCGGCAAGAGAGAGCAGCACGTAGCACATCAGCCAAGCCTCCTCGAAAGAAGACGCTTGCTCTGGGCATTGATTGAAACGAACTTGGCGAGCGGAACAGTCTCCGCTCGCCACATAGAAACGAAGAGCAACGACGTCGTGAAGGGGCTATGGTCGCTCGAAGACCTGGGCATCGCGGATGGCGCCCATCATTGCCCAGACCGGTTGGCTTACGCTATCAGGGATGCTGCTCACACTGCCATCGGCGTAAACAACGTTAACAACCCCTGGGTGAAGCGAACGTGCTGTGGCTTGTGTGCTGGGGCAATTCTCCCAGCAGCCACCCTTACCGTTGGCCATGTCTTGACAATCGTAAACGTCATCCGAATTCGCGTTCTTGTCATTCGGGCCGTAGCAGTCGCCTTGAGAATAAAGGCTTAGCACGCTAGAGCCAGCAACGCCCATCGCCCAGACACCGCGCTGATCCGTTGCCGTTTCGCCAATACGAACTTCAGCCATCAAGATCGAGTTGGATGTACCATCGGTGAATGCGGACATATTGCGTCCTTTGTTCACCGTAAATGCTCCGTCCGAGTTGATGGACTTCGAATAAGTGTTGGGAGTACGCATTTCACCATCAACCCACCATGCACCAAAACCACCGTTCGCTGCGTAGTTGCCGCGTCCCCAGTTGTTGCCCACATTGCTGACCGTACTGTTGTACATCAAGTTGTTGCCCCGATCGGATGGACAGAGAAGCCCGGGGATCTCTTGGCTACGAGCGAGGGTCGTGTTAGAAGTGTTACCATTGCTCGTTGGCACCGTAGCGTTCATGTTCCACATGGTGGCAGTTGTTGTCGCATTGGGGTTCACTTGGAATAGCTCGTAAAGGGCGTTCTGCTCAAGTTGGGGCAACAAGAAAACAACCCAGTTCGGGCCAAGTTGATCGAGTTCGTTGTTGCCTGCATTTCCGTTGTTGGTGTTGTACAACGCAGCAGGAAATTCTTTAAAGGTGTCGTGGCGATTGTGTGAGGCAAGGCCAAGCTGTTTCAGGTTGTTAATGCATTGCGACCGACGAGCCGCTTCGCGAGCTTGTTGAACAGCAGGAAGTAATAAGGCAATCAAGACGCCAATGATCGCAATGACCACCAGCAACTCAACAAGGGTAAAACCTTGGCGCTCTGACTGTGCGCAAGTAGGACCTCGGAGCATGTGAAATTCTCCCAATAATGATGGAGTCAAAAGAAGGGTGGGAAAGGCAAGGAAAAGGGGCGAATCGATCAAATCCGAAGTAATTCGGAAACACGCTTCAAGGATGAAAACGGAGTTCGCCGGAGATTTTGACAGAGGTGGGGTTAGTGCCAGAGATCTCTATATACACTTATTGCCGTAGAGTAGATCGGTGTCAATGTTTAAATGTTATTATTTTGAGTAAATAATAGCTATTGACATTGCGGGTGTGCCTGCCCGCTTGGCAGAAGAGTTCGGTAAAACGGCCGATCATGCATCGATCATTCCGAGCTGTTTTTGATATCGGTAAGGTAAGCTGGTGGTTGGAAGGTCACGCTGTCTAGGTTCATCAGCCCACCTTGGTTTTGTGGGTTCTTGAACACCACAAAGATGTCATGGCGTCCCATTTGTGGTGCGATTTTTTCTGTCACGTCGTAGAAGTCTTCCCAGCTACCGTTCACGTTGACCTGAGCTGTGGCGATGATAGGGCCATCGATTGCGTCAAGATGAACTTCGATTTGCCCCCCTGCCCCGGCCGATGTGACTCGGAAGGTAATCGCACCGACTTGATCGAGGGGGATTTGGTTGAAACGGGCGAAGTGTTGGTGGTTGATGGCGCCAAGGAAATTTCCGCCAGAAGCTTTATGCCCACCCAGCGTTTGGGGGCCCCCGATCTCGTCGGCTGCTTCGGCCTCGACTTTTCTCTTGCGGAGATAGATCTGGGAAGTGCCGACCAGGGAAGGTATTTCGCCGGCGCCAAGGTCGCGGTAGTTTGCTTCCAGTTGAAGGTAGCCTGCCTTGTCGACTTCCTCAGGGGTAAGTTTGATGTCCCCTACCAGGCCATCGAATACGCGGACAGCGCTGTTCGGTTCTAACGAGTAAACCCAACTAACCATCTCTTGAATCTCGTCGAGGGAATGCTGGCTATGGGGGAGCATCGGAACCTTGCCCCAGATGCCGGTCGAGCCTTCGCGGACACGCTTGATCGAAGCATCTAAAGCGTGGTCTTGCCCGCGATACTTCTCGGCGACTTTCAAAAAGGGCGGGCCGACCCGGACGCTGTCGACGGCGTGGCAATTGAAGCAATCGCTTTTCTTCATCAATTGCAGTCCCACAGGATCGGAATCGTTGACATCCTGCTTGCCGTCGCGTGGAATACTGCCGCTACCGATGGTTAAATTCAAGGCCGTTCGACGAGGTGCTTCCAGGTCGATTTCGGCGGCACCGGTGGCATCAGCCGTTTCGAAATCCGAAGTGCCGTCCTCCTGGTCGTCGACTTGCAACTGGTAGTGAATCTGCGCTGGCGAGTCGAAGAAATCGCCAGGTTGCGGTGAAATGAACGTCACGCTGGGGCGAGCATTACCAACGATTACCGGGACCGAGGCGATCGCGGTGGCGCCGGTAGGATCGGTGACCTTCAGCTCCACATGGAAGACGCCAGGTTCTTGGAAGACAACTTCCGGGTTGGCATCTTGAGATAGGATGACAGGCTGAGTCTGCTCTTCTCCAGCCCGAAAGGCACGCCACTGGTAAGTAAGTGTGTCGCCATCTTTATCAAAGGAGCCGACGCTAGAGAGTTTCACCGGCAGCGGTTGGCGACCAGTGTTGTTCTCGGTAGCAGCAACGGCAACAGGAGCGCGGTTGCCTCTTACATAATCGATGCGAACCAGTTTGGCGTCGTCGTTTACGCCCCAAGTTTCGCCGTATTCAAGCAGGTATAACGCTCCGTCGGGGCCAAATTGCATATCGACAGGGCGGACGAAGCGATGGTTAGGCAGGAACGGTTCGATGCTGGCAATCTGCGAGTCTTCCGTTAAGTGGACGGCCATGATCCAGTGGCGTGACCATTCGTAGATGAACAGCGTGCGATCGAAATGCGGTGGGAACTTGGTCTGGCTGGGGTTAGCGGCATCGTAGTAGTAAACGGGGCCGGCGCATGCCGTGCGGCCGCCAGAGCCTAGTTCTGGAAAGGTGTCGGAATTGGCGGCAGGGTAGAAGATGAATGCTTCGTTCGCTGGCGGTAATTCACGCATGCCGGTGTTGTTGACCGACTCGTTGATCGGTGCCGCCGGATCAAATTTGTCGCCGACTTTGCCGGTTGCCAAATCAACGTCATGGTAGGGGAGATTGTTGGCAATGAAATAAGGCCAGCCGAAGTTGCCGGCCTGGCGAGCTTGATTGACTTCGTCATAACCGCGAGGTCCACGGGGGCTTTCTCCTCCAGCATCAGGGCCGACATCACCCCAATATAAATAGCCGGTTTTCTGATCGATGCTGATCCGCCACGGATTGCGGCATCCCATGACGTAAATCTCTGGCTTGCCCTGGTTGCTATCTGGTGGAAAGAGATTCCCTGCTGGGATTTCGGCGGTTCCTTCCGGCGTCGGACGAATTCGCAAGACCTTGCCGTTGTGGTCGTTGGTATTGGCGGCGGTTGCTTGAGCATCGAAGAAGAAACGGCCTTCTCTTTCGTCGATCGGGGCATATCCCTGGCTATCGCCAAACGGATTGGTGTTGTCCCCGGTGCCAATATACAGGCAACCATCTGGGCCAAACTCAAGCGAGCCTGCGTGATGGCAACAATCTTTCCGTTGTTCCTCGTACTTCAGCAATCGCTTCTCGGAAGCGTTGTCGAGTTTGCCGTCTACCAGTGTGAAGCGGCTGACGTGTTGGCCTTCGAAGTTCGGAGGTGAATACTGCAGATACACCCATCCATTGCGATCGAAATTCGGATCGAGGGCTAGGCCGATCAACCCATTCTCTTGCGCGGTGGTAACTTCCACTTCGCCAACCAGCGTCGTTTGGTTCGTGTGCGGGTCGAAGACTTTCAGGGCACCTTGGATTTCGATATAGAAGATTCGTCCATCGTTAGCGATCGCCAATTCCATCGGCTGCTTTAGGTCCGTCGCTAGTGTGGTTACTTCCAAACGTGAAGCATTGAACGGTGGTTCAGCAGCAGCGAGAGACGCCACGCCCAAGAAGGCGAAAACTAAACCTGCGGTAACCATTAAGTAAGCATGCAGCAAAATCGAAATCCGCATGGCAACGTCCTGAAAAGAAACCCAGATTGGGCGAGGGGGGCGGAATGAGGCGGGAAAGCAATGTCCTCAAGATAATTCGTTTTTCTTCCGGCGTCCACTCTGCGATCAGCCGAATTGAAACGGTTTCTTTTGGTTGCATGAAGGACTAAGCTGAAGCGAGGTGATCGATTTTGTGTGCCCTGCACTTCTCTTTGTTTGTGGAGTTCTCTGTCATGTTGCGAGTGTCAACCGTGCTGGCCTTGCTTGTTTGGGCGGTGCTCGTTTTGCCTGGTCAAGCTGCCGAGCGGCTGCCAAACGTTGTGGTGATTGTCGCGGATGACCTCGGCTTAGAGGGTGTCCAAGCGTACGGTGGGCTTTCGTATCAGACGCCCAATATCGATGCCTTGGCAGAGAAGGGAATGCGGTTCACACATTGTTTCTCGAATCCCCTTTGTTCCCCTTCCCGAGCTCAACTGCTGACAGGCCGTTATCCTTTTCGTAACGGTATCAAACGCGTTATCTATCAGCCTGAGAACCATCGCGAGTTCCTCGACCCGACTCAAGAAACCAGTTTCGCCACCTTGCTGAAACAAGCTGGCTATGCCACGGCGATCGCTGGAAAATGGCAAGTCAGTTTTCTGCACGAGCGCGATACGGTTCCGGCACATGGATTCGATGAGTATCAAATGTGGCAAATCTTTCATGAAGGAAAAAAGACATCTCGCTACGCCGACCCCACCATGCGACAAAACGGAAAGGTGCTGCAGACAGAGCTTAAAGGGAAGTATGGTCCTGATGTGAATGTGGCTTTTCTGTGCGACTTTATGCGACGGCATCAGGACCAGCCGTTTCTCGTATATTACACGGCCCTGTTGCCCCATTATCCGTGGGAGCCAACCCCCGATAGCAAAGACGATTTGCAACCGGCCACCGGCGATGGTGATCGGAAGTACATGCCTGACATGGTCGCGTATCTCGACAAACAAGTGGGGCAACTGGTGGCGACATTGGAAGAACTAAAGCTGCGTGAGAACACGTTGGTTCTGTTTGTCGCCGATAATGGAACCGATCGTCGGGTTGTCTCTCGTTGGAGCAACGGAACCGTGACACGCAACGTGCCTGGCGGAAAGGGAACGATGACCGACGCGGGAACAAGGGTTCCATTGATTGCGAATTGGCCAGGGGTGATCGCTGCTGGCAAGGTGAACGACGATTTGATCGATCTTTCCGATCTGTTGCCAACATTGGTGGAACTAACTGGGGCACCGTTGCCCTCTAAGCCGATTGACGGACACAGTTTTTTGCCCCAGTTACGCAGCGAGCCTGGTAGCCCACGCGAGTGGATTCATGTGCAAGACAAGCAACTGCGTTACCTCCGGAATCGAGATTTTATTCTGACGTGGCAGGGGCAACTTCGTCCGGTGGTTGAAATTGGTCAACCGAAAGCGTCAGTAATTTCGCCTCCTTACAATTCGCAGCAAAAACAAGCACACATCCAATTAATGGAGGCTCAGCGCGGGAGCGGCGACTCTTTTTGACGCAGCGGTGCTTTGCCTGGTGGGTGGATTGGTAGTGCCCAGCGTAGTGCCGTTCGGCAGGAGGGGGGTGATCGCTGTATTCGTTATCTTTGCCGTAGTCGCGATAGAAGTCTGTCTCCATTGACTACGAATTATTCCAAAATGCGCAAAGAATTATTCCCAATCTTCTACCCGCATTGTGCAAATTGCAATGAGATCGTATTTTGGTTCGGTGCTTTGCCAATACGATAGGAGGCCCTTGTGCGATGGGTGCCTGGGGATACGAAATCTTTGATAATGATGCTGCTTGCGATTGGCAGGTGGAACTATTTGCTAGCGACGATTTGTCGCCGATTCAGGCCCCACTGCAAAGTGTGGTTGAGTCTGGCGACTTCATCGATTCGTACAGTGCGAGTGAGGCATTGGCGGCCTGTGAAGCAATCGCCCATTTGCGAGGTCGACCTGGGTTGCAAGAAGCCCCGCTCGACGATCTTTCTGCTTGGGTGAGCCAACACAAGCATTTGCCGATTGCACCTCTTGTGCCTCTGGCCAAACAGGCGTTGCAGCGAATCGTTTCGGACGAATGTGACTTGAAGCGGGCGTGGCAAGAGACGGACGACTTCGACAAGTGGTTGGCGACGGTCGAAGATGTGCGCAGTCGGATCGACTAGCCGCACAAGCTACTTGCTCATGCGTCGCATCGCACCGACAACCCCCAAGGCCACTTGAGTCATACGGTCGTAGTCGAGCGTCTCTGGTGTGTCGCTCGGTTGATGGTAGTGCGGGTTTCGCAAGAAACTGGTGTCGGTCAGCATCAGGGCTGGGTACCCTTGGTCCCAGAACGAACTGTTGTCGCTCCGGCGAATCTCTTGGACTTTCTCGGGCAAGTTGATGGAAAACAGCCGCAGCTTAGTTGCTTGCTTGAAGCCACGACGAAATGCCCAGTTCAATCGCCAGGAAGCTAAGTTGCCGACCGCTGCAAGGAAGTTGCCTTTCTGAGGGAAGAGTCGGTGAAGAAACTTGGGAATCGTGGGAGGAACTTTCTGCGAGTTCGGTTCGTCGCGGAAGTAGCCTACCATTTCTAAACACAGCATCTGAATTTGTTCGTTCCGTTGTTTCGCTTGGCGGGCGTGATGTTGGCTCCCCATCGAATCGAGGCTCATGTAGGGAGCCTCTTCGCAGGCAAACGCTACGAACCGCATGGTGTGCCGCGGCGTTTGGTTTTTCAGTAAACGACTGGCCTCCAGCAGGACGGCTACGGCCGAGGCGTTATCGTCCGCTCCTGGGGACTGCGCGACGGTATCGTAGTGAGCCCCGAGCACGATTACCTTCGAGCTAGGGTGTTTGCCGGAGATTTCAACAATCAGGTTTTTGGCCGGTCCATCGCTGGCCTGGTACGCTTCCTCGCGCACCTGGTAGCCCATGTTTTCCCATTGATCTCGAATGTAGGCGACGGTGGCTTCAATCGATTCAGGCTTAGCTAAAATGCGCGGCCCAATCGAGCCGGCTAGTTTAGCCACATGCTCAGCCAACAGTTCTCGGGTGGGTTGTTCAGCGAAAGTCATCCGTCAAGCCGCTTGGGAGAGGAAAGGATAGGTAGCGATGATCGCTCCGTTGCCAATCGTAGCGGGAAACGTGCAATGCGGCTAGAAAGTACAGGACGCGTAACTAGAATAAATCGAATCACATCGGTTGGCCAATCTACTGTCGCAGGCCAGCTGACAGTTTTTTTGCTGAGGTTTGCCGATGTCGAGAATTTGTGCCTAAGGAAAGCATCTCGTCATGAAAGCCATCGTCCTGCAAACCCTTGATGGATCGAAGCATCTCGGCTTCATTCTCTGCGCTCTTCCGCCAGGTGATTTGGAGGGGGACTGTTTGTTTTCTATCGTGCCCGACGAAGCAGAGTTGTTTGAAGATCCGAACGTTCAGCAATTGCTGGTCCGTCGCGATCAAGGAGAAAGCCAGCTGGAAGTCTCGGAAGATACCCGCTCGCTGACGATTCGTTCGTACCGTCTCGACGATATGTACGTGCAGTTCGATCCCCACGGTCTGGGCCATTGGGGCTACGTTCGCCAAGGGCAGCGGGTTGCTGCCGGCCAGGCCCGCACGATCTCTGGCTAAGTACGCACCCCACGGATGGGCTGAAAAAGAAAAAGCGAGCCAAATTCTGTCTATCGATTAATTGGCTTCTGTGGTAAGATGGCTGCCATACAAGCTGCTAAATTACTGCATAATGGAAATCTGACCGGTGTAAGCTGTTTTCTCTCAGCGTGAAATTCATCCCCTGAAATCCCAAGCTAACGGGTGATCATCTTGTTTTGAGGTGGTTTGTCCGCTGCTTTTCGGCAGGAGGTGAGTTCTCTGTTTCTCCGCTGAACAACGTCGCGTTTTGCTTGACGTTTCCTTTGCTGGGCCGGGAATATTTTCCCGCCTAACCTCCCTACCTGAATAGATCTGACGACGCATGATTAAGAAAGTACAGATGGAATCTCTGCGCCAACAATGGTTCTCGAATGTTCCTAAGGACATTCTCTCTGGGCTGGTCGTAGCCCTGGCTCTTATTCCCGAAGCAATCGCGTTTTCGATTATCGCTGGGGTCGATCCGAAGGTCGGCTTATACGCGGCGTTTTGTATTGCGACGGTCTCGGCTTTCGTCGGTGGCCGGCCAGCGATGATCTCAGCCGCAACTGGGGCAATGGCCTTGGTGATGGTCGACCTGGTGAAAGACCACGGGCTGCAATATCTCTTGGCGGCTTCGATTCTGGCTGGCGTGTTGCAAGTGATCGCCGGCTATTGCAAAGCTGCTGTGTTAATGCGATTTGTCTCGAAGTCGGTCGTGACCGGGTTTGTGAATGCGTTGGCAATTCTGATCTTCTGGGCGCAAATGCCGGAACTGTATAAGGTGCCGTCGGTGTGGGTGGTATATGCGATGGTGGCCGCTGGTTTGGCAATCATTTACCTCTTCCCTTACGTGACCAAAGCGGTGCCCTCACCACTGATTGCCATTTGTGCGTTGACCGCCGTATCGGTTGGCTTTGGTTTCCAAATCAATACCGTCGGCGACATGGGGCATCTGCCGGACAGCTTGCCAATGTTCCTTATGCCTGAGATTCCGTGGACCTGGGAAACGCTGCAAATCATTTTCCCGGTTTCCGTTACCTTGGCCATGGTTGGTTTGCTCGAATCGTTGATGACTTCCCAAATTGTCGACGAAATGACCGACACCCCCAGCAATAAGAACCAAGAGTGCGTGGGGCAAGGGATCTCGAATATCGTTTCTGGCTTCTTTGGCGGCATGGCAGGCTGTGCGATGATTGGCCAGTCGGTCATCAACGTGAAGTCTGGTGGACGTGGCCGTTTGTCGACGCTGTGTGCTGGCGTGTTTCTGTTGATCTTGGTCGTGTTCCTCGGGCCGTACGTGTCGATGATCCCAATGGCCGCGCTCGTTGCGGTGATGATCATGGTTTCGATCAGTACCTTCAAATGGCAATCGCTGAAGAACCTGATCCTGCATCCGAAAAGCTCGAGCGCGGTGATGGTCAGCACGGTAGTTGTGGTGGTGGTAACCGGCGACTTGGCCCAAGGGGTGCTGGTCGGCGTGCTGCTGTCAGGCTTCTTCTTCGCCCATAAAATCGGACGGATTTTGGAAGTCGATGGAATCGCGCACGAAGAGCTGCCGACCAAGACCTACAACGTGGTTGGCCAGGTCTTCTTCGCTTCGGCGGATCGCTTTGTTGACTCATTCGATTACCACGAAGAGCTCGAGAAAGTTCACATCGACGTCTCCGATGCCCACTTCTGGGATATCACCGCGATCGGGGCGCTCGATAAGGTGGTGGTCAAGTATCGCCAGAAGGAAGTCGAAGTTGAAATCATCGGCTTGAACGAAGCCAGCGCCCACATGGTCAACCGCTTCGCCATTCACGACAAGCCCGACGCCGATAAGCAACTGATCGCTCACTAAGCAGAATCAACAAACCGGTGCCCTGCCCTTGCGTGTCAGGGCAGGTGTGGATTTGACGTTTTCAACAGAAGCGATTGTCGACCCACAATTTCATCGACGCGACATCTTCGATCAGGTATCCTCTAAGGTGGGGCAGACGAACCCACCTTGGTTGCGTTCCCCCTGCTCTTCTTTGAATCTCTTATCTCACATCAGGAGTGCGGCGGGTGAAGGCGCATGGGCCGGCACGTCGATTGGCAATGCTCAAGATGCTTGCCTGGGCAGCGGTAACGCTGCTGGGGGCGAAGGTCGTCGTATCGATCGTGCTGCAATATGGCGACTATTTCCCGCCCAATTTCGATTCTGCTTTCTTGATTGGTCGCGAGCAAAGCTTCCGTGGCATTTATCCCCCTGCGTTCTACGCCCACATTATCGCCGGGCCATTCACCCTTTTGCTGGCCGCCTATTTGATGTTCAGCGGTAAACGCAAAACCTATCACAAGCTGCATCGCCGCCTCGGTAAGTTGCAAGTGCTGTTGGTCTTGGTGGTGATTGTCCCCAGCGGATTGATCATGGCCGCCTGGGCGTTCTCCGGGCCGATCGCAGGCAGCGGGTTCGCTTTGCAATCGATCGCCACCGGAATCACCGCGGCCTTGGCGGCCAGGTACGCGATGATAAAGAAAATCGCGATCCATCAAATCTGGGCCACCCGCTGCTTCGTGCTGCTGATCTCGCCTCTGATCTTTCGACTGATCTCTGGCACGCTGATTGTGACGGAAAGCGAATCGGTTGAAGCGTACCAGGTGAATGCCTGGCTTAGTTGGCTGGTCCCGTTGTTGGTGTACGAAGTATGGCGATATCGTCAGCAGCGAACGAGAAAGTCGGCGTTGGTTGAACGTAACTTGATGGAGGCAACCTCATGAGGCTCTGCGAACAAAGGCGAACAACTGGCTTCACACTGGTGGAGCTGCTTGTGGTGATTTTCATCATTGCGGCCTTGCTGTTTTTGCTCCTTCCAGCCCAGCGACGCGCGCGAGAAGCAGCCCGCCGCATGCAGTGCTGGAATAACCTAAAGCAGTTGGGCCTTGCCCTGCACAGCTATCACGATACGCACGGATCATTTCCAAACTGCGCTGGTGGCACGGAAGGAGGCAGCGACGTCGAGAGCAATCAAGGTCGCCTCAGCGGGCTGGTCGCGCTTCTGCCGTGCTTGGAGCAGCAAAACTTGTGGGAAACAATTTCGGTCCCGCAAACCTATGGCGAGCAGACGTACCCTGCCATGGGACCGGCGCCTTGGGTGAAGGAGTACGAGCCGTGGCAAGTGAAGCTGGTTGCGCTGGAATGTCCATCGAATATCGAACCAGAGCTTGATTGGTCGCCGGTGAACTATGTTTTTTCCTTAGGGGATATCGCCTCGCCGATCGCCGATCAAACTAGTCCGCGCGGCATGTTCGCCCCGGGGCATTTTACGAAATTCAGCGATGTTAAAGATGGAGCGGCCAATACGATTATGATGAGCGAAGTCGAGACGGCGCTCGATCGGCGACTGGGTGGTAACTTCGCAATCAATCAACCGCGCGAAATGCTGGAGAACCCAGCACTTTGCTTGAAGGTGGCTGGCGGCGAGGAAGCTTATCCGGCGGAGGTCGCACTCCATAAGTATGGCCGCGGATATCAGTGGAGCGACGGCACTGCCGGGCCAGCGTTATTCAACACCCTTTTGCCCCCCAACAGTCCCAGCTGCGCTGTCCGTGGGATAGAAGCGGTCGACGGGATTTACTCCGTGGCCAGCTATCACCCAGGCGGCGCGAACGCTGTGTTTGGCGACGGTTCGGTAACGTTTATTACCAACGAGATCGACACCGGCGAACTGTTATCGCCGGTGGTGAAACCGAAGAACGAGGGAAGCAATCCTTACGGCGTGTGGGGCGCGATTGGAAGCCGAGCTGGGGGAGATGTGACGGATGGATTTTAGCCGCAGTCGAATGCAACGCAGGGCCGGTTACTCGTTAAGAGTGTTGTTCGCTGCGATCTTTCTGATCGGTGTGTTGCTGTTGCCGCTGATTTCGGCGATCTCTCAAGCCAGAGAAAAGGCCCGGCAGATAGAATGTCAGAACAATCTCAAGCAGCTGCTGCTTGCCGTTCATAATTATTATGACTCCAACTTCAAACGGAGTTTTCCCTCGGCAATGGGTGGCACTGGCGTCGGGGGAAATGAGAATCGGCTTAACGGAATCGTTTCGATGAGCAGTATGATGGAAGCTTCAAGCTCGGTTTTTGAAATCTTCGATCCTACTTTTGTTCATGGTAATCGTTATCCCGACATGGGACCCGTTCCTTGGGATAAGGATTTCCCTCCTTGGCATCGCCGTTATTCCTTCGCGATCTGTCCTTCCGCCCCAGACCCACAAACGGGATTTGGACCGGTGAACTATGCGTTTTGCATTGGCGACATCGCCAGCGAGATTCATAGCCTGAAGACGGCTCGCGGTATGTTTGCTCCCGGGTTGTATACCAAATTCGATGACTGCACCGATGGGATGGCCCATACGATTGCCATGGGGGAAATCGCCACTGCCAACGAGCGATATGCGCCTGGGCAAGTCGTCACGCAGATGCCCACCAGCTTGTTAGGTGATCCATCGCAATGCTTGAAGACGCTCGGACGGCGTCAGGCGTATTATCGCGATGGTATTCGCCTGCATCCGCAAGGTCGCGGTTACAACTGGGCTGATGGGGCGGCTGGGCCTGGGCTGTTCAATACCATTCTTCCACCGAACAGTCCCAACTGTGCAGTCGGGGACAACGATGCCGTCGACGGGCTCTATTCCGCCGGCAGCTTTCACCCAGATATGGTAAACGTCGCCTTCCTGGATGGCTCGGTTCGTCCCATTAGTGACTCAATCGATACCGGAGATCTAACTCACGCACCTCCCCGGCAAGGCGACTACGAACAGACGCCTCTCGCCAGCCCTTACGGCGTGTGGGGCGCAATGGGAAGCCGAGCTGGGGGCGAAGAGGTTAAATTTTAAGCCAGCGGTGAGTGGGTTACTTCGCTGCTTCCAGTGATTTCAGCAGCGTTTCGATCTCGGCATGGGCGGCGCGGTTCTGGCGAATGACCAGCATTTGTCGATCGGCGATCGCTACGATATCGGCATCCCCGTCGTTTGTTGCCCATGATTTTGGCTGTACCATCTTAGTGACAATGGTGACGACCCCATTGGCATTTAGTTGATGAAGCTTGTAGATCCTGACCGAGGAATGTCGTTCGGCATCTTCTTGCGTGGTAATCATCAGCACCCCTTTTTCAACGTACCAGCCCAGGTGATAGCGGTCGCATAGTAGGTCGAGTGCGACTTGTGCCGATTGGTCGGTGATGTCGATGGTTATTGGTAGTTCGTGATCGAGTTTGTTCTTTTTAAGCTCTTCCAGGTCGAGCAAGATCGACACGTTATGCAGCCGTTTCAGATATTCCGCTACTTCTTCAAGTGGCGTATCGATGAACCGAAGCTTCGATTCTTCCTGGGACAGGCGTTCGTAAATTGCTTGGCTCTTGGCAGCTTCAGGGCCGGTCCAAATCACTTGCAACTTGCCACCGTCGTTGGGGTTTTCGCGATAGGCATGAATGCCGTGATAGTCGGTTGGGCCCATAGTGCCATAACCAAAGCCTCCGCCATACTCTGCGCCGAAGCCTCCTCCAGGACTGACTTCTCCTATGCCAGAGTCCATCGTGCCGAAACCGCCGCTTGATTGGGCCCAAGCAGACCCTGTGGATAATGTCACAAGTAAAATGGCCCAAGTATAAGCATGTCGCATGGCTAGAGATCCTTGAGAGAAGCAAGAAGGGTAGCGTTTCCTCCGTCAGGCTATCGCATTCCAGAGATTCCGCCAACGAAATGGTCGAAGTATTCTCGCCCAGGCTATCAGTGCAGCACCAATTTTTGCCGCAGGCAGTTGCTTTCATTTGAGCATGGCATGCCCGACGATCGTGCCCAGGAGAGCTTTATTGAGGTCTGCGCCATCAATCCAATAGGGGTGACCAACGGAAGCCCCGGATTCGTGGTAAATCGGCCTGTTGTATGTTGGATTACGAGCGCAGATATCAATAATTCTGGTGCGATATATGTTTGGTGAAGCTGGGTAGCGAATGTTGATGTATCAAGGGAAATTTCGTCGTTTCAGGGGGTCTGCAATTGAAGGGAATTGCTCTTGTTCCGACTCGCTAATTACTGGAAACCCTATTCGCATATATGATACATTTATGAGGAATAGTTACTGTTTAGTAAATTCGCCAGCAACCAATTTGGACAACCATGGCCCATATTCTGTCACCTGCGGACGGGGCTTCCTATCTCGATCCGGAGGAAGTCTTTAGACGGCTGAGAGAAGAATTTGATTACACGGCGATTGATCGAGACGAAGGCTCGGACGTCGTGGCCGCGATTATCGCCAAGCTTGTTGAGTTGAAAGCGCCGCAGGAAGTCATCGACTTTCAAGTCGCTTGCCAGGACCGGGCAATTCAAGTGAAGATCGCGGAGGATGCCGTTTCGGAAGACTACTTACAATTCACCGTGAAGCCTAACGACGGCATCTTCATTGGTTACGTTTCTGCAGAGCACGAGGCCGCAATGCGTCCGTTAGTGGAACGCTGCGCTAGGGTGCTTGGTTATCAGATCGAATTGATATAGCGGATTGTATGCGAGAACACGCTAGAGCTCATGCTTTAAGAAGACGTTGATGGTGGCTTCCACCAGTTCGTGCCCACGCCTGTTTTGCCAAACCAGCAAGGTATTGTGCTTCTCCTCCAATTTAAGCTGTCCATGCTCTCTGTTGGCTTTCCAAGTGTCGGGGGCAACGGTTGCTTCGAGGATTTCCACTAGCTTTGCGCCGTCGATGCTACGCAGTGGATAGGCTCGCAGCGACATCCGGGCGTTAGCGTCTGCGGTGGTGGTAACCACCAAGATTTCCCCTTCGATGTACCAGTCGAGGTCGTGTTCTTCCAGCATGTAACTAAGAGTTGAGTCGAAACGGAGCCCCTCGATATTAAGCGAGATCAGCAAGTCTTCCGACTGCGGGACTTTGGGGCTAACCACAATGTTGAAGCCATGCAATGCTTCTAAATAGTTAACGACATCTTCGAGCGGTGTGTCGATGAACTGAATCTTCGTCTCTTGGGTCATTTTCTCCCGTAGCTTCTGATCGATCTCAGCTGTTGGGCCAACCCAAACGACTTTTGTTTGGGGAATGGATCGGTCGCGAGAACCTTCAGCAAACGGGTTGGCGGCAGCCGGTAGCTCGCCTGGGCGGCCGGAAACAGGCGGCCCGAAAGGGGCTTGTGCCTGAGCAAGGGAAGCCGTGGATAATATTAAAGCAATCACCAAACCGTAACGCATTGCGATCTCCTCAGGGTAGGGAAAGGTTAGTCGCTACGATATCGACTGCTTATAAGACGGTCAACAAAAATGTTGGCTATGTTGAATCTTAAGAAAACAACATCCCGAACAACGCGAAAGGAGTTGCGACAAGTGGACTGTCTTCCCATATGGTATCGATGCGATTCCATTTGCAATTGAGGTATGCGAGCGGCGCTGGCGTGTCGAGCGAACCGACCGGTCGCCTTTGAGATTAAACTGCGAGCATTCTAGGTAACTCCTCTTTTGTGCAAAACGGAAAACAAATTGCTTTAAAGACTGGCGGCGAAGTCGTAGCTTAAAGGGAATTACCGGCTTGGAAATGAGAGGTACCGCCACGATGCCCCGCTTTCGCCTACAAACGTTATTGGGATTAATGTTGCTGCTGGGTGGCTTGATCGGTGGCGTGGGGATGCGGTGGCGAGCTGCCGCGAATCTGCGAGAAAATGTCGCTTCACTGGAAGGCGTATTTCTTTGTGTGGGTGGTGGTTACTCAGGAGACGAATGGAGGCGAAGCCACTGGGCAAGATCGGACTTTCGGTGGAGTTCCTCTTTCGTCCCTTTCTCTGGCAACAACAGCATCGAATATGTTTCCGTCTCGGAAGATACGCCTCGGCATTTGATTGACGATCAAGTCTTGCAGGTCATTTGCCGCTTACCAAGCTTGCAGCATTTGAACTTAGAGGGAGTATCAACTTCTCAATTGCAGCTAGAGCGTCTTACCCGGTTGAAGCATCTGGAAACGATAGCACTGGAGAACACCGATTTCACTGATCAGCAGCTCGCCTCGCTCGGAGAGTCGAATCAAATAAAATCACTCCGCTTGGCAGGCACCGACATCACCGATCGAGGCTTGGCTGTCGTGGCAAACTTTCCTCAGCTTATTTCGCTCGACATCTCTTACACCGCGATAACGGACGAGGGATTGAAGCAGCTAGAACGCTGCAAGCAGCTAAAAATTATTTGGGCCAGCGAAACAAACGCGACCACCCCTGGTCTCGACCAGCTCCAAGCGGCATTGCCTGACTGTGAAGTGTTGGCCCGTTAGTTATTCACCGGTTGGTTTTCGATCGACGATGTAACTAACATACGGCAGACCTATTAGGCTTGTATCCCCGATGGCCATTGAGATGAGAGCTGGTTCCGCCTCTACCTCCCAAACGACCGCTCCTTCGTTATTTTCAACGACAAGTCGCCAGTAATGAAATCGCGCGAATGCATAACGCCAGCGCACCTTTTGGGTGTCGTCCTCGTACGCTTCCAGCAGCATTAACACATCGGGATCAGTTCCATTGGCGAACGAGAAGATCGCTCCATCGACAACCTTGGCGTTCTGGGATTGATACCGATAAAGGGGGGTCGGTTTGAGTTCTAATTGAGTCTTTGAGCCATCCGGTTTTTCCAAGCGGGCCTGATACTGGCGGGCGATGCCTCGCATTTGGGTCAAACGCAAACGTGGGTTATCGTGGGGCGAAATCTCTGCCGGCAAATTGATCCACGTAACACCAGGCTGGGTTGGTTTCCAGACCGTTTGCTCACGAAACGTTGCTTCCAGTGGTTCGCTAGAAAGGGAGTGCAATTGATGCTTGAGTCGTACCTCGTTCCGGATGACAAAGGTGAACACGCTGCCAACCGCTTGGGGGCGTCCAGCAGCATTCCAAATAAAGATACAGCCATGAGGGGCAGCGGGGCGTGTCGGGTTGCTCCAAATGACCAGCGGTTGTTTATCGAATTCAAGCGGCTTGCCTCCTTCCGGTGTGATTTGGATTTCCGAGCCAATCTCGACTAGGTCTCCGAAAACCGTCGATGTCGGCGACTTGGTTTCCTTGGCTGAAGGACTGCTCGGTGCATCTTGGCACCAGGCTTGTGTGTAACCGGTGACAGAAAACAACAGCACGCAAAACAGCTTCAGCCAAGTAGATCGCATGTTCACTATTCTCTAGAATAAGAATGGGGCAGCCGCATGACAGCACTTCAATGACTACAGGCAAGACGAGTTGTCTATAGTCTAGGCGGCAGGAGGCCAGCAAGCAATCGAAATTGCATGTTTTTGCCAGCTTTATTTGTCTTGGCATTACCGACCGCGAAGCTATTAAAGAACTAACCTGTCGCCAGGTGATTGGCCGATTGCTCAGGGCTGCGCATGATGCGTAGATCGACATCGGAAAGGTGCATCGCGGCTGATTCGAGGTAGACGCCAAACAACCCTTCGGTGAAAGTCGGATCGGCCAGTGAAAGGATGACGCGACCATCGACCGATAGTTCAAGGTAGTGCCCAAACGCGATTAAGCTCAGCTCGGCTTTACCGGGCGTATCGCTATGCCAGTTGCCTCCTTGCAAGGCCTGGAACTGCATCATGTGTTCGCCGCTGCCTGGGGCGCCGGTGTGCCAGGCACGCAGTTGGGCAACTCCCTTTAACAGGTCGAGCGACAGATAGTAGCCGTCTTGCGTATCGGGATCGACCCGAAAGACGATGCCACATTTGCCGAGCCCTTGCAGATCGACCTTGGCATTGAACCAAGCCGACTCAATGGTTTCGTCAAATACAAACGCTTGAAAGCCAGCTTCGCACGAAAGATCGAGTGTGCTGCCGTCGATCGAACACGTTTGCTGGCCGAGTTCTTTCTGCAGGATGCGCACGCAACGCGTATCGACCGGTTCGGCCAGGAATCGCTGCAAGCCTTCGAAGGTGGTAGCTCGCAGCATGCCGTCTTCACCACGTTTTAATCGCTTCGGGGGCGGCATTAAGTTATGCGAGGTACGATCGGGCCCACCTAAAGTAAAAAAGTTCCACAGCAGCCAGCCATGTTCATCCTGGCAGATGCGGGCCGCATAGTTTCCTTGGGCCAGCAGCACGTTATCGTAGTAGCTGCGCCACGGCTGGCCGATTTGGCTGGTGTGCCAATAACGAATCTTGGCGTCTTCCCTTAGGCTGCCAATCAAATAGTATTCGTTTTCGATCTTCAGTAGGTTGGGAACTTCGATGTCGTCGTAAAGCCCGGGATGATGCAGCGGTGGCCGGGCTTCGAATTTGCCGGGGGCGACTTCTTCCATCACGCCGACCGCCCCGCGCCGGACAATCGGCCCGTGCTTGGTTCGCGCGGCCATGATTAGCCACCCGCGATCTCCTTCGCGGTAGTAATAGGGATCGCGAAAGCTAACCCACTCACGCCCTTCGGAAAGGTTCGACTCGTAAAACTCAGGATCTGCTTCCAGAGGAAAGTGGCTCCCTTCGTCGATCATCGCATGGCGGCAACTGGTTGGTTGCTGCCGGGCGATCTCGCGGGCACGCCGAACCAACTCAGGGTCGTTGGGGCCGCGATCGTCGTGCCAGCTCACGGGGACTTTATGCCAATGAAACAAGTCGTTGCTGATCGCCAAGCCGATGCGTTGGATGTTGCCTTGCTCCCGCCGAGACAAGCCGGTGTAAAACATTCGCCACTGGCCTGGCTGATGCGGATTTGGGGAAACGGCCATCGTCCACAGCATCAGGTCGTCCCACGAGCCAGGATCGCCAATGAAGATGGCATTATTAACACGCCGCCAATTGATGCCGTCGGTACTGACCGCGTGCGCGATGAAGTCGTGATTGGGCAGCACCAAGTGAAACAGGTGATACAGGCCATCGTGGTACAAAACATCAACGTCGCCAATTGCCTTGCGGCTGCCTTCGGTTTCGGTATACACGGTTGAGTGATTTTCTCTCGGCTGCGGTTAGGAAGTGGATCGAGCGTGCTGCGAGAATCAGCAAATATGCCTCTTGCATCATAAACCACCAGCCAAGTTGACCCAACCACGATTCCCGAAAGCGGGGATTCGAGCCACTGCCAGGTGGGGCGGACGATGGCCAGCTTGCGTTGACCTTGGTATGCTGACATTCGTATCGAAGCTAATGTAACCTTCATGGATTTCAATCACGATGACTCGCCTCGGCTTGGTTTTTGTTACGCTCGTTGCCGTCGGATGCGGAGCTTCTTCTTCTTCCCCTTTGCCGGTCCCACCTGCCGCTGCGAATTCGCCTGAGGTGGTTAAGGTGCAAGAGATCGTGGCCGAGCAGATTGGAATCGCGCCGGCAGACGTTGCCGCAGATCAGACGTTCGAAAAGCTCGGCGCCGATGGGCTCGACTTTGTGGCAATCGTCTTCAAAACCGAAGATCAATTAGGTGTGAAGATCTCGGCCGAAGACCTGGGAACAGTCACCGGTGTCAGCGATCCGAAAGAAATGCCAGCCAAGTTAACCGTGCGCCAATACGCTGAATTCGTCGAATCGGTAAAGCAAGCCAAGCCGATGCCAGCCCCAGAAAACGCCAGCGAAGCAGAAATGCCTTAGTGGATTTGCGGACTTCGATTAAGCAGGCGAAGCTTTCTTTGAACGTGGACGTCGTGACAGCGCCCAGGGAGCGACGGCCAACAGCGATAGCCAAATGCTTATATCAAGTGTCAGCGCCAAGCTATCGAAATCTACCAGCGCGCCTCCACTCCACAGCGCGAATTGCCACGGAAAGCCAACGTACGTGAAAAAGCCAACGGGAATCCCGGTGCGGACTGGCCAGTTGGCAAACACGGCCAAGCAGACGAAAGTGGTCAGCCAGATGAAGTACGGGGTTTTAGCGATTCGCATCTTTGCATGTTGCCTGCATGGTTAGCGACGCATGGTTGTCGGCGGAGCCTGGTTGGCGATGCCTAGACGCTGGTGATTGCGGGGAAGAATCCACGCGTTATGCCCAAACGTGCTGAGCGGAGCCGAGGCGAGGTCGACTTGCGGATCGATCAGCATTTGTGGCATGGTGTAGTTCATCATCACGTAGCTCTCGACGCGGACCTCTGGCGGACGTCCGGTGATTTCTTGCCAACGTTTACCGACATGCTGAGCGTACTGATGGATCATCCAAGGACGCACAGCGGCTTTCTCAAGCTGATGCGGTTCGATCTCTTGAAAGTGATTCCATACCATGTGAAGTTGTCGGTCTTCAAACGTCACGAAATTTTGGGGTAACTGCCGCCAATCATCTGGTCGCATACGGGAAAAATCGGTCCAGACGATGTATGGTTCGCCAGCGGAGAGCTTGAGCAGATCTACCTCGGTTGCGGCAGCGTTTGTTTGATCGAGTGAAGCATCGCTGATGACGAGAAGTGGTTTGCCTGAAGGAGCCGCGCCTTGCAGCACGAAGGGTTCTATTCTACGGATGACAGGCCGCACGATCTTTGCCAGGGGGGAGTAATACAACCGATGCAACGCATTCACTAGCTGCACGCGCCGAGGTTCATGGCCCGGCTGCTTGTCTGCGTCCGCGTCGTCTTGTCGCTTCAGTTCCGCTAGTTGCGTAGCAAATTCGCTTCGAACATCGGGAGAGAGCCGAAGCCCGTCGGCCATTTTGTCGAAGCGCGTTTGGATCAACGTAATCGCTTCCGGTAATGAAATGGTTTCTTCGATCGTGGGAACTCGGGCAAAAGTCTTCTCCCACTGCTGCAAGACATTTTGCTTTCCGACCTCGATCGCTTCGGAACGGTCGGTGTGGAAACTGCTGGGGTTATAAATCAAGCGACGGCCAAAGATCGGCTCTTGCGTGATCGTAAGGCCAGGGTGATGCGACCAGACGAACAGGTGGGAATCGATCGCAATATGGATTGCCTGCGGGGTTCCCACCGGACATGCATCCCACTCGATGGCAGGCTTCCCTTGAGCGGTTACCGTGTGAAGTTGAGGGTCGATAATTCGGCACGTCATATGGCCGGCAGCTTTGGCTCGCAGCATCATACGCCAGGCAAAGTCTTGCCCTTCTTCGGTCCAGTTCGCATCGCCAGGAATGATCAAATGACGTAGTGGCCAAGTCGATTGCCAAACGACAAAAGTGCAAATCGCCATCGTCATGCCAAAAGCGAGTTTCGCGTGCGATGACGACGAGCTTGGTGGGGATTGAGTGGCCGTTTGAGCGGAAGGCCAACGTGGCTGCTTAAGCCAATTGACCAACTGGCGAGGCCAATTCGGATCGAGGAAAACGAGCGTCGCCGTAAACGCCATCGCGGGAAAGATACCAATAGGAAAGATAAAATGGTTGTGGAAGTGGAAGATTGCCGTCGCCAGCAGACCTAGCCAGCGTGTTTTTCTCCACAGCAATAGGAAACCAATGCTCAGATCGTAAAACAGGCCAGCCCAAGCCAGGAACAAGCAAAGATGGATGGGCTGCAATACCTGCGGCAGACCGATCGTGCCAAAGAGAAAGTCGTGCAGAATAGTGCCGGGCGTGTAAAGCGGTTCGCCGGTTAGCCAGTCGGCATTCAGCTTGGCGATACCGCCAAAAAAGTAGACCACAAACAGTTGAAAACGGAGCAGAAAGATCGGCCAAAACGGAATGGTAGCCGGAGCGTTGGCTAGATCTGGTTTTCCCTGAAACTGCTTTCGAATCAGGTTATCGAAAGACCAGCAACGGCTGGCCGGCATGAAGATCAAGAGGAACGAGAAAAGGCAAATCAGATAGTAGTGATTGTTGTATAAGGTTGCTTCCAGCAGGAAGATATACGTGTACCCTAAAAACAAGACGACGCTGGCCACGCGGTAAAACAGCCCGCACGCAACCAAGCCTGCCGCGATGGTTGTCACGGCGAAATGAAACGTTAGCCAGGGCTCGCTCCAAGGTTGTACCCAACCGAAGCCAGGATAAGTGAAGTGCAACGCCGGCATGCCAAATACACGGGCAATTTCTGTCATCCCGTGATAGCTTTGAAAGTACTTCAACAAATGCCAGACCATGACCAGGCCAAAGCAAATGCGGAAGACAGCAAGTGACGATGCGTCGACCGGCGTGGCCATCTTAATGCGAAATGCATCGATTAGATTGGAATGTGAATTTGCCGAGCGAGCAGCGGCTTTCATGGCGACACCAGTCCGTGTTGGTGGATCTCTGTGTACATTGTCTAAAAACTGGCAGGCGTTCGCCCTTATCGTTCAGGACGCCCCTATTCGGTTGGCCGAGAAGGTTTTTAACCAAACATCCGCTAAGCCAGGCTAGACGAAGGGGCGCACTCTTGTAGGGAATTGCCACACTTCAAGTCAAGAGAAAATGGATAAGCAAAACGCCTTCGCAGTGTTTGACTGCGAAGGCGTTTAGAAGTGAGTCGAGATCGCACGTTTTTGGCGAAGCAGGTTAGTACTGGAAACCGCCGCCAACGGTAAAGCCGACGAACCCGAGGTTTTCGTTCAGCACATCATCGGCATTCGCTTTGTCAGAGCTATCCGTGTAGGTCGCTGCCGGATTCGGGCTGCCTACGTTGGCCCAGTACTGTGCTTCCAGGGCCGACTTGAAGAAGAATCGCTCGTTCCGCGAGGTCCACTTCAGGCCCATTTGCATTTCCAGCGAGCTGGCCAAGGAGCCTGTGTTGCGAATGTCCATGATTGTCGGATCATTATTATTGGAAGCTCGGAACGATTGTTGTCCGAACAAAATCGATCCGCGTCCATTGGCAAACAAATCCCAACCACACCAGACGTTGCGTTGGTATTCAGCCGCTAGGGTCGGGCCGTAGCCACGGAAATCCATATTGCCCATTGCGATGCCTGAGTCCGTCACGGCAAGATACGATTGATCGAATTCTGCATAACGAAAACCACCACTGAACAGGAAGTTCTTGGTGCTGAGGGTTTGCAGTTCCAAGTCAAACACTTGGGCGTCAATCGACTGGGTCATGACGGCAGTGTCGACATCGACCAAACCAATCACCGTGTCAGTCGCTGCCCAAATAATGGCCCCTTCGTCTTGGATCAGACCAGCATTGCTATCCACAGCAAAAGAACTGCTTTGGTCGAACTGCCAATACCGTGCCCGCCAGCCCAGGCCGCCGGTTGGGGCAAGATAGCCCAGCTCGAAGCGGTTGCTATATTTCATTTCCCAGTCGAAGCCTAGGTGTTCGATCACCGGATCGTTCTGGGCAATAATGCCGGTATTGTTCGACTGAAACGGAGTAAGAAAAACGGCTTCGTACGAGCCGTAATATTTGCCGCACTGCTGCGAAGTCGCACAGGGCTCGCAAGGAATCGCTTGATACATCTGAGCAGATTGAGTGTTGACTTGATGCTCGAGATTTTCCATCCGAGTGAGCAAGTCATCGTAAGACGTTAGCTTAACCTCTTCTGCCTTCGCCACGCCTGCCGCAGCGATCATCATCGCTGGCAGTAAGGCAACCCAAATTCCGCGATCCATCGCGTTCCCTCCCAAAAACAACTTCCATGAAAGCCCCTTTCCGTCAAGATCCGCCAAGTGCATTGCCGCCCCGACGACACGTTGGTATGCCTTCAGCACTATCACTTGAGTTCACTCGATAATCACAGGCATCGGCATTCCACATACCAGCAGTTAAGTTGTTTATGGCTAGGAAGAGGGGGGGTGGTTTATAAAGCGTCAATTTTGCGGATACGTACGATTGTGATTGTCATGAAATCAGCCGCAAAAGCGCGCATATACTGCGTTTAGGCAGGCAACCCAAATTGCTAGCACCAGCAAAGCTGCCAGAAGAAAAATTCTATTGTGCCGTCTCGCTTGGGCTGCTCTCAGGAGGAGCCAGCTCAGGAAGTGCTGCTCTGGCTTGCCCAGTTATCTTAGACTTTACGGTGTGATAACCTGTAGGGATGCTTACACTTCATATCCACTAGGAGACGCCCGATGCAACAACTTTCGCCAGAAGGGCATCGGATCGCTTCTGATCTGGCCCAACGTCACGGATTTAGCACCGACGCCGTAACGCATATGCTGTTTGCCGTTTTGAACGGGAACGGTTCAATGGCCCAGTTCTGTCATCCTGAGTTCGCTGGCTCGGGCCAGTGGATGCAAGGGGGCATGATGATGTTGGGCGATATGTTCAACTACAACCTGAAGGGACGCGTCGACGCCCTTTGTAACGAAATCTCGAACCTACTGGCCAGTCAGCCAGGTTTGTTGCAAGCGGGCAGCTTTCAATCGCAAAGCCAAAGCGGTGGCGGCCAGCAGCAGCAAGGGGGTGGCAACTACCACCAACAGCAGAGCGGCGGCGGTGGATACCAAAGCCAGGCCAACGGAGGCCTGCAGGGCCAGTCGAGCCTGTTCGTACCTGATCCACGTGCTCACTGGTGGCCGGCAGAATTGGGGCAACCCAACTCGACCGGTTCGCAGAACAATTTACGCTACGCCTATTTTGCCGGCTCGCGGCGGTTGGCGGTCGATTCCGGCGGCGATGTCTGGGTGTACGACACACTCGATCACCAGATCGGCGGCTTTTCGCAGCAACAAGGGATGGGCAGCTCGATCATCTTCACCAGCCAATACGGCACGGTCAGCTTAAGCACGCTGCCGGTCGTCTCTAGAAATGGGCAAACGGTCGAATCAACACCACCCCCTGCCCCTTCGTTCACGGCGCCAGCTTCCCCGCCACCAACCAGCAGTGCTCCGAACGGCAACTCGGTGAACGAGACCAACATCTTCGACGCCATCGCCCGCCTCGGCGAACTACGCGACAAGGGAATCCTAACGGACGACGAGTTCAGCACCAAAAAGTCAGAACTGCTGGGGCGGCTGTAAGTGACGAGGAATAATAGTGCCACAGGCCGGCAGATAGAATTAAACTGGCGGAGGTTCTCGGACTGGAGTGACAAGTAAACCCAGATACCAGATTCAGAAGATATCCGATGGTTCATCCTGGCGAGAGCGGATGAACCATTCCCCACCTGCCCACGTATCCCATCTTCGCAGGGATGCCCTTCTCCGAAATTAACATTGTGGTCCTCGGCCCACTGTTGCTAACATCCCCGCGCCGGGCTTGTCGGGTTATGGATGATCCAACTTGAGCCCTTTTTCGAATTCCATGCGGGTTGTCGCCATCATGAGTGTTTCCGTTGTTGTGCCGATTTACAACGAAATCGAGACCATTCCGCTGCTTTACAGCAGCTTGCACCAGGTGCTAGCAGGGCTGGGGCGGGAGTATGAGATTCTGTTTGTTGACGACGGGTCGTGCGATGGCTCCTCGGGCAAACTCAAGGAAATTGCCGCGACCGATCCGCGTGCCAAGGTGATTGAGTTTCGCCGTAACTATGGGCAAACAGCCGCCATGCACGCAGGCATTCAGCATGCTTCGATGGACGTGGTGATCACGCTTGATGGCGATATGCAGAACGATCCTGACGATATCCCCATGATGCTGAGCAAGATCGACGAAGGGTTCGATTTGGTTCACGGCTGGCGGAAGAATCGGCAAGACGCATGGGTCAATCGGAAGCTGCCTTCGAAGATTGCCAATTGGATAATCTCGAAGGTAACCAAGTTTCCCATTCACGACTTGGGCTGCACCTTAAAAGCGATTCGGCGAGAGATTGCCATCGAGTTGGAATTGTACGGCGAGATGCACCGCTTCATTCCGATTCTGGCTCACCAGCGCGGGGCAAAATGCGTGGAAGTGGTCACGCGTCATCATGCTCGCCGCTTCGGACAAACCAAATATGGCATCGGTCGCACTACGCGAGTTGTGCTCGATTTGCTGACCGTTGCCTACATGCAGCAGTTCTTTACCAGCCCGATGAAACTGTTCGGACGGATGGGCTTGGCCTGCTTGGGCATCGCCGGGCTGAGCGTGCTGACAACGATTGGTATGAAGCTGGCTGGCGGAGTCGATATGACCGGCAACCCACTGCTGCTGCTGGCCGTGCTCAGCACGATCCTTGGCTCGCAGATGTTCGGTATGGGGCTGCTCGGGGAAGTGAACGCGCGAATCTATTACGCCTCGAACGGCAACGATTCGTACGCCGTTCGCAGCTTAACCAACTTCGATAAAGACTCGCCTCAATCGATCAAGTGGCGAAAGCAAGCCGCTTAGGCTCGATGCTTCCAGGCAAAACCAAACAAAAAAAGCCAAGCCGTCGTTTTCGTCGGCTTGGCTTTTTGATTGGACATGCTCGTTGAAAAGTTGAGCAGGCTAAATGGTGTTGGTCTCGCTAGGCACTAGTCCGCTCGGACAACCCCTGGTGGCTGCCACGTTCCGTGACCAGGAGGCAGAATCGAAGGGGGATCGGTCTTGGGCCAATACAAACGCATGGCCAGGTAAATCGGTCCGTCTGGGGCCGGTAGCCAGTTGGCTTCTTTGTCGGCACCCGGCGAGTCCTTTTGAATGTAGATGGTCAACGAACCGTCGGCGTTCTTTTTCATGTTGGGCAGCATCGGCGAATTGATCAGGTAGCGATTGATCGGGTTCTTGATCAAGAGCTGTGTTTTGCCGTTGTACATCGTTACCGACCAAAAGGCGTTCACTGGTGGCAACTGGCCTGCCGGGAACGTAATGGTGTACTTCTGCTGGCTACCATCAAGCGGTTGCCCGTTCGCATCGGTGCGGGTGATCGGATAAGTGGCTTCAGCCGAGTCATTGGCATAGATGCCTGCCATGGCAATTGAGGCCCGTAGCAGCCAATTTCCGTCGCACGCCTCGCGATTGTTTTCAACATCGAAAATATGCCAGCCGTTGATGGTGTCGCCCAAGCTGTCGGTGTTCTTTTTGATGGCAGCGAAGCCTTGTTCGGCTCCCTTTTTTATCGCCGTTTCCTGCTCGGTGGTCAGTTCACAGCAAGGGAACGACTTGCCTGTTTCAATGCCAATCTTGGCGAAACGGGCTCGCATGGCGATTTCCGACTCAGCAGGGCCAACCGGCGGGCAGAGGTTGAGCAGGAAGGCCAGATACGCGAAGGGATCTTTCGCGGCCAGTTCTTTGTCGATCTTGGGCCACTTGATTGCCGGGGGAACTGCCGGTGCTTTCTCGCCCAGGTAGGTGGAAAGTGGCAGGATCTGATAACCCTTTTGAACCTGCTTCACATTTTCGATGTCAGCCGGATCGAATAGCTGCGTGCGGATGATGGCGGTGGCAAAGTCTGTTTCGCAGTGGAAAACCTTGTCGATCCCGGCAGGCTTCTCGCCGGTCCAGTTTGGCCCAGCAATCATGTACTTGCCCCCGTCATTGCCGGTTGCTCGGCTGCCGACGTAACCAAAATTGAAGGTATAAAGGTCTACCAATTGAACAGAGAAGTAGCGTTCTTTTTCTATCTTCGGTACGGCGAAGACGATTGGTTCGGCTCGCAAGTCGGCACAGAAGAACGAGTACGGCGTGTCGCTGTTTGGCGTGACCACCGACGTGTCTGCCGGGGTATAGACGCGGGCCGTGTTATAGATTTCGTTGAAAGAGCACTTGTACTGGTCGGATGTGGTATCGATGAAATACTCATACAATGTGCCATAGTTCATCACGATCGGAAATCCATAAACGAATGCTTCCTCGGCAATCGCTGTGTCGTCGGGCGATTGATCTTGTGCGGCTAGATTGGACGCGGGAATCATGACTACGAGTAGCAATAGCCACGCAACGAGAGGGGGCGGATTCATCGAATATTTCCTTGGTAAACGGTATAATGCAACGTCAACTCGAGCTGACTAGTACGGCGATATTGTCATTATGCAATACAATGCGGGCCAGTATCCAGGAAGTTTGACTGTTTTGAGGGATATGATGGCTGAAAAGGCCAGTTAACCAGGATTTAATGGGCTATCTACGAGGTGGCACAAGTTCGCTTACGTTTCCAGTAACCATCGCGAGATCTTCAACATCGTGCGGCGCGGCACCCAGGGGTTGATCCAGTTCTGGATAAACCAAAGCCGCCACTCGTTGATCACGACCAACCGCCCCTTCCGCATCGTGCGATAGCCTAGCTCGGCCACGCTGCGAGCGGTTGCTCCGGTTTTGAACATCGAAACCTGTTTCGCATCGGCGCGATCGAAGAACTCGGTATCGACTGGGCCAGGGCAAAGCACGGTGACGGTGATTCCGTACCGCTCGACTTCTTCCGCAATGGCCTGCGAAAAGCTGAGAACGTACGCCTTCGAGGCATAATAGACGGCCATCAACGGGCCCGGCTGAAAGCCAGCGGTCGAGCCAACGTTCAGAATGCGACCACGTTTCCGCTGGATCATCCCCGGTAGGAAGCGATGGGTCATCTCGCACAGCACGGTGACATTCAGATGAATCATCGCTTCGTCGGTCGCCCAATCTTGCTCGTGATACAGCCCATGCAAACCGAAGCCAGCATTGTTGATTAAATACTCAACTTCGATTCCTTGCTCGGTGACCTGCTGAAAGAGTTGCTCGACGGCGCCTGGTTGGTTTAAGTCCAGGGGAATACAAATCACGTTGATCCCATGCTGAGCAATCAACTGCTCGCGCAGTTCGTTCAACGCTTCTTCCCGTCGAGCGATCAAGATAAGGTCTCCCTTGGTTTCGGCATGCACCCAAGCCAGTTGGCGTCCGATGCCGCTTGAAGCTCCGGTTATGAGGGCGGTATTCTTCATGGGGCTGAATCCTTGTTGTCGGGCGAATGGGTGAATCGTGCGTGCGAGGAAATTGCCTCGCACGCGAAAAAAATCGGCGGAATCGGCGGTGAACTACAAAGAAGTAAGGTGGAAATTCTTCATGAGTTTGGCTGTGGATCGCCAGGCTTGTGTGTTGTTTCCATCATTGTACGATGGTGAGTAGCGTGCTCCGACCCCATCGAGAAAGGAAACCGTCCCATGAAGGCCGCATATTTCGAAGAGACTGGACCTCCGGAAGTGATTCAATACGGAGATTTACCCACCCCAGAACCGGGCCCGGGGCAAGTGCTGGTGAAGGTCGGTGCTGCGGCGTTGAACCCAATCGACACCTACATTCGCAATGGGGCGAACTACTGGGAGTTGCCCAAGCCGTTTGTCACCGGCAGCGACTTGGCCGGTACCATTGAAGCAGTCGGCTCTGGTACCAAGAAGTTTATGGTTGGGCAGCGTGTCTGGGGGACGAACCAGGGGCTTGTGGGCCGCCAAGGGACTTTTGCCGAGTATGTTGCCGTAGACGAACACTGGTTGTACGCAACGCCTGATAATGTCACCGACGAAGCTGCGGCTGCCTGCGCACTAACCGGGGTGACGGCTCACCTGGGCTTGGGGGCCGACAATGCCCGGTTGAAGTCTGGCGAAACGATCTTCGTGCATGGTGGTTCTGGCGGGGTTGGTTCGATGGTCGTCCAAATGGCCAAAGCGATCGGCGCGACCGTCTTAACGACGGCCAGCAGTGACGAGAAAGCAGAACTGTGCCAAGAGCTCGGCGCCGATCACGTCTTCAATTACAAAACACAAAACGTCGCCGAAGAAGTGCTGAAGATTTGCCCCAACGGGGTGAACGTGATTTGGGAAACGATTCGCGAGCCGGACTTCGACTTTTTGGTAAGCATCGCCGCTGAACGTTGCCGCATGGTGCTTATGGCTGGTCGCGACGCCAGACCAGCGTTTCCGGTGGGACCGTTCTATGTCAAAGAATGTAGCTTGCATGGGTTCGTGATGTTCAAGGCAACCCCTGAGGAAATGGCCGTCTGCGGCGAAGATATCAGCCGCTGGCTTGCGGAAGGTAAGCTTAAACCGCAGATCGGCAAAGAGCTTCCCTTGTCGGAGGCCGCCGCCGCGCATCAGTTGCAAGAAGACAACACCTTGCGGCAGGCAGGCACCTTAGCCGGGAAAATTGTGGTTAAGCCGTGATTTGAGATTTTCGGCAGTTTATAATGCGGCGGACATCCTTTAGCAGGCTGCTAGGATGCCCGCCTTTTTTATTGGTTCCTCCTCCTGCCTAGAAACATCTCATGCGATTCCCAGCGACTCGACTTGCGCTTCTCTTGCTGCTGTTGCCGGCCACTCTGCTACAAGCGGAAGATTTCGGAAACATTGTCACGGTTGCTGGAACCGGGAGCAAAGAGCTTTCCACCAACAGTGGCCCGGTCGAGAAGGTCAACATTGGCCAGCCATTCGGCGTGTTGATTGGCCCGGACGGGGCCATGTATGTGACTGAGGTCGAGAACCACCGCGTGCTGCGAGTCGATCTGGAAACGAACAAGGTCACGACCGTCGCTGGCAACGGCACGAAAGGGTATTCCGGCGATGGAGGCCCCGCCACGGACGCCCAATTGAACGAACCTTACGAAGTTCGTTTCGCGACTAACGGCGATATGTACTTTGTCGAGATGCAAAACCATCTCATCCGCAAGGTAGACGCTAAGACCGGCATCATTTCCACCATCGCTGGTAACGGCGAACCAGGCTACTCTGGCGACGGCGGCAAGGCGAGCGAGGCTCAGTTCAATCGGCCTCATAGCATCGCGTTGTCCGATGACGACCGCTATTTGTTTGTCGCCGATATCCAAAATCACCGGATTCGGCTTATCGATTTGCCAAGTGGTCGAATTAAATCGATCGCTGGCAACGGCGAGAAGAAATTGCCAGTCGACGGGGAAACGACCGAAGGAAAGCCAATCCTCGGCCCCCGGGCTTTGTTCTACGATAACGATTCGCTGTGGATCGCTTTGCGCGAAGGAAATAGTGTCTGGCGGCTCGATAAGAAAGGGCGTCGCATTCATCACATCGCCGGTACCGGAAAAACTGGTTTCAGTGGCGACGGCGGCAGTGCGAAAGAGGCGACCATGAACGGTCCCAAAGGAATCGCCAAAGCCCCCAACGGCAACATTTATATTGTCGATACCGAAAACCAGGTTATTCGCGAGATCGACCCCACCAACGACAAAATCCGCACCGTCGCTGGCATCGGCCCCCCAGGGCGAGGCTACTCAGGCGACAACGGCCCAGCCACCGAGGCCAAGATGGATCGCCCCCATGGCATCGGTATCGGTCCGGACAATGCCTTGTACATTGGCGACACCAACAATCATCGGGTTCGCAAAGTTATCCCGTCTGCTGAATAAGGAACTCGAACATGGCCATGCTCAATCGCCGTCAGATGTTGCAGTCGACCATCGGAGCTGCAACCGCCTTTTCGTTGGGCAGTTCCTTACCGGCTGCCCAGCCTCCGGCCAGTCGCTGGAAGCTGATCACGTTCACTAAATTCTTGCAGCCCTTAAGCTACGACGAGATGGCTGACGCCGTGGCTGAAATTGGCTTCGAGGGAATCGAAGCCCCGATTCGCATAGGTGGACATATCGAGCCAGAAAACGTCGCCGACGAGCTGCCCAAGTTTGTCGAGGCCCTGAAGAAACGTGGCCTGACGATTGATATTCTCACCTCCAGCATCAACAGCGTCGATTCGCCCAACGCGGAAGAGACGCTCAAGGTGGCCAAGGCGTTGGGGATTCCCCGTTACCGGATGAACTACTACAAGTACGACCTCAAGAAGCCGGTCACACGGCAGCTACGCGAGGCCGGGGCAAAGCTGAAGGACCTGGTCGCGATGAACGAAGCGATCGGGATTCAGGCCGTCTATCAGAATCATTCCGGCAGCCACTACGTGGGTGCGCCGATCTGGGATATCTATCACTTGATCCGCCAGCATAACCCGCAGCATGTCGCCATGGCCTTCGATATCGGGCACGCTCGCGTCGAAGGAAACACGTCGTGGCCGATTCAGTGGAATCTCGTCCAGTCGCATCTCGGCTCGGTCTACATCAAAGACTTCACCGGCAACGGCGGCAAGCCAGCATGGTGTTCGATTACCACCGGCGAACTGCCTGACCAGTTCTTCAAGCTGCTGCAGGAAAGCGACTACAGCGGTCCAATCTCGCTGCATGTCGAGTACTTACATGGTTTGAAGGGGAACGAAATGGTTACCCAAAACCTGGCCGCGATGAAGCGTGATTTGGCTTACCTCAAAGAAAAGTTGAGCTAATTGAGTAGCCCTCTTATGCAGCCAGGTGTGGGGCGTTTCGGCCGCTGCTCGCCCCTTTCGCCGCATCGCAGTGATTGGTTCCGGCGATCACCCTTCCAGCGTCAGGGGAAGCCACTGCAAACGTTCACGCAATTCCGCAGATACGACCTCGGCAGCGTACCCATTCAGTTCTTCCCCCAGTGGTTTCCAGAGGCCTTGCTGAATACTGAAGTCGCTAGGGCGAGGATCGGTAGCATCGATCGGGCCACGTAAGGTTTGCCGAAGCTCGTCGCATTGCTTTAATACCTGGGTGAAATGCAATAGCAGCGGTTCACTCCCCTGCCCTGGCCGGGATCGCAGCAGCAGAATGAGCAGCCCCAGCGTCGAGTAGTATAAATCATCCAGCGGTACGTTCTGGGAAAGTCGCCATATAAGATATTGCCCCAAGCCCAGGTTCATCTCGTGGCCGAGTGCTTGGCTGCTTTGCAGGGCCAAGGCGATCGTGGAATCGAAACTATCGTGCCGCAACTGACAGGCCAAGGTGTCGGCGGCACGAAGCAAGACGACGCAGGCAAACAGCCGCGTGCGATGCCCTTTCAGACCAACAGGGCCAGGGCGGAACGGTGGCTTATCAGGCTGGTCCGGATCGCACGAGCGCGTCAGTTGCAATACTTCGTTCAATTGCCATGGCAGAGGTTGGGGTAACTCACCTCGATCGCGGATGATACGCAATTGATCGTATGCCTCGTCCGCTCCATTGCCGTAATCGGCCATCGCGATCTCACGCAGCATCTCGTTATCGATCGCCGGTCGCAGCTTGTTCCACAAAGCGTCTGGCGATGGGGCGAAGTTTTTCAAGATGGCAGCAGGAATATCTATTGTCGCGGCACCGCCGAGAGGGAACGAAAACTAAAAACGTTTGCTCGCAACTTGGACACATTTTCTGTACCGTGGTTATCGAAAACGGACCAATGGCCCGGCGTTGTTGCATGCGCCGGGCGGAGCAACTTGGCTGGACGTACCACAAGGGCAAAGAGTTTTGAGTATAAACCTGGCCCGCAGCAAATCGCCTCTGGCAAGTTTCCCCCCAGTCTAACCTGAGGCAGGCCGGGTTTTGAGTATGAAACTGGTTTAGCCCAAAACACATCGCCATTTCACGAAAATCGGTCCCCAGAGAGTTTTGAGTATGAACTTGGGAGAAATCGTTTTAGACTGGCCGATGTTTTGTAAGGTGTTTTTGGTTAAGGGGTTACGCTGTCTTCTGTTCCCGTCCCCCGGCGTACTCAAAAACGCTGCGTCTAGTTTTGAGTATGAAACCGAGTGGGATGAGAGGACAATCATTCCCCGCCTATCAAACCGCTGGGTTACTACGAAAGATGAAATAGACCGCTCCACAGATGCACAGCGCGGCCCATAAGAAGTCGAGCTTGAGGGGTTGCTTCATGTAGAAAACAGCGAAGGGGACAAAGACCGTGAGGGTGATCGCCTCTTGCAAGATCTTGAGTTGCCCGAGATCCATTTTGGTGAAACCGATTCGATTGGCTGGCACCTGAATGAGGTACTCGAAGAACGCAATGCCCCAGCTTATTAAAACCGCCAAGATCCAAGGGCGTTTATCGAGATCCTTTAAATGGGCATACCAAGCGAACGTCATAAAGATATTCGACATCGCCAAAAGGACCGCAGTGGTCAGAATCGTAGACATAAAGTTGGGCACCCAATGGGGGAAATGGAACGATTTCATTGGACGAAATTATTACGATCAGAGTCGCTTTCGGCGATCCCACAGGGTAAATCGGTGTCAAAAAAGAAGTCCGCTGTGTCAAGTAGCATCGTAAGATTGGGCCGCAGGTTGCTATACTTGGGGCAAGGTATCGAGATCTCAATTTATGCTGCACTGGTTCGACGTAAACGCCTGGAACTCGCGATTCGGTAACGATTCGCAAACCGTCCATTCGCTCCGCAAATTTCGCACGCGGTGGCTGAAGCAGGGCTGGTCGTTCGAAGAGGCATTGGTCGAAGTCGCCCCGGAGGTTGCCGCCGTCCTGCAGGCCGAGATCGAGCCACATCCCTTAATATTGGCCGAGCGGCACGACTCCCAACTCGATGGGGCGTCCAAGCTCCTCTTTCGGACCGACGAAGGGTTGATGATCGAATCGGTCATCTTACGAGCCGGCACCGGGCGGACGTCGTTGTGCATCTCGTCCCAAATCGGCTGTGCAGCCGCTTGCCGCTTTTGTGCGACCGGCCAAATGGGAATCGCCCGGAATCTGACCACCGCACAGATCCTCGATCAGGTCGTGCAAGCCAACGAGCTATTGCGCAAAGAAGATCGCCGCGTCCGCAATATTGTTTTCATGGGCATGGGAGAACCGCTGCACAATCCGGCGAACGTGACCGAGGCGATCACGGTGCTTACGTCCCCTCTGTTGCTCGATTACTCACCGCAACGACTACTCGTTTCGACGGTGGGAATCCCGGCTGAGATGCTACGTCTGGACGAGGCGTTCCCCCAGGTCAACTTAGCGCTGAGCCTGCACAGCGCCGATGAAACTGGCCGCGAGCAGCTGATTCCGCTGGCCAAAAGTGTCCCCCTTGCCCAATTGCGCGAGACCTTGTTGCAGCTGAAGCTGTCCGAAAAGCGAAGAGTCATGATCGAGTACCTAATGCTTGCCGGTCAGACCGATCGCGACTCGGATGCTGAAAAATTGATCGCTTTCCTGAAAAACATCCCCGCACACATCAATTTGATCCCTTACAATTCGATCGATGGCGCAGATCACCTGACCGGCAGCAGTCAGGAAGTTCGCGAGCGATTTGGTAACACGCTGAAAGAGGCTGGATTCCCGGTGACAATTCGTTATTCGTTGGGGGCCGACATCGCCGCAGCGTGTGGGCAACTGATTCAACGCGAGAACCGTGAAATCGCAAAGCAATTGCGGGCCACGCAAACGGTTAATAAGTAAACAAGGACTGGAAAAAGGAAGGAATGCTGGACATGGCTGCCCCAATTCAATGGGAATATCCGCTCTATTTGATTGCCCATGGTGGAGGTTATACGTCGATTGTCGATCCCCAGGATACCGACGATCAGCCGCAGCATATTTTGACGACCCACTCTTCGGAAGCGGTCGCTCTCGGGTTCATGCAACAGTTCGGAATCATCGGCGAGCCGCGCCAGTTGAATAACGATCGAGAGTTTCGCTGGTTGCTGAAAAGCTTGAAATTGCCGGTCACTAAAGTGGCATACGACCCAGAGCCGGTCGAGTTCGACATTAACGCTAAGTGGATTGCCAAGATCAAGACGTTGTTGGAAGACTTTTTGATTGTCGACAACTCTCCCTGGAACTATCCAGTGTTTGTTATCGAGCAACCGGATGGTTTCTGTAGCACCGTTGGTAGTAATGAAGAAGGCGGACCGATAACGCTGTTAAACTTGTTCACCGACGAAGAGAAGGCCAAGAAGTACATCGAGAAGCAGAACCAAGAAGGGCAGGCCATCCCGCTGCACAATATGCAACACGTGCGCGAGATTTTGTTAGGCCTACGCGACTCGGTTTCTGCTGTGGCGATGGACCCGGTCTATCAAGAGAACGAAAGCAGCTCGCAGTATTGCATCGGAGTTGAGGCTTTGTTGGACAAGTACTTGGTACTCGACCAGTAATTGCGGCAGACGCCGCCAGCAAGGAAGCCGGTTATGGGCGAAGAAAGCTACGCACCCTATCTGATGTTTTTCGGCGGGTTAATCCTGCTCATCTGGTTGCTGATGCGCCGGAGCTGGCAAGGGTTACGCCGCGCAAAAAAAGAGCGTGGTAAAGATGACTACTTGGCCAGAACGCCTCGCCCCCAGACCAAAGAATGGACCATGTCGGATGGTCCTCGTGAGTTGAATCAGTGGCAGGTCGAAATGCTAGAACGCACGCGCGAACTGCAGGCGATCGTCGATACGAAGCTGTTGGTCCTGCATCGCACCTTACTGAAGGTGAAAGCTGCCGAGCTAACCGCAGAACAGCGGGCCGCGATTGAGCCGGTCGTGCGCGAAAGCCAAGTCTTGGCCGACCAAGGGGCCCCCAACTTCGCCGCTGTGTCAGAACTGCTGTGCGACGACGAAAAGAAGCTTGAAGTCTATCAAATGGCCGACGAAGGGCACTCGGCCGAAGAAATCGCCAACCAGCTACAGCTCGATCTTTACGCGGTCGAGACGGTACTTGGCCTACGAGGGACGTAAGCCCAGAGCCTTGCTAGGCTGGCCAGCGTTTGCGCTTATTCCAGCCAGCAAATTCGGGGCGGCCCGGGCATTTTGCCCGGGGGCCTTGCTGATTCGGTACTCACTTCGCACTGCGATCACGATCGCAAAACGCGTTTAGTGAATTCGCTGCCCTGGCTTAGCACCTTCATCGGGGCTGAGCAGGAAGACTTCTTCCCCACCGGGGCCGCTGGCGCAGACCATGCCTTCGCTGAGGCCAAACTTCATTTGGCGAGGCTTGAGGTTGGCGACCATAATTACCAAGCGTCCGACCAGTTCTTCTGGTTTGTAGGCGGCCTTGATCCCGGCGAAGACTTGCTTGCGGGCATCGCCCCCCAGACCCAGCGTCAATTTCAACAGCTTGCGAGCATCGGGGACCTCTTCTGCTGAAAGAATCCGAGCAACACGCAGGTCGACTTTGACGAAGTCGTCGATCGTGCATTCTTCGGTCATCGGTTCGTCGACCAAGGGCTGAGCGCTGTCGGCGAACTTGGTAGCAGTTTCGTCGGCTTGGCTGGCGGTGGCTGGGGCTTCGGCGGCAGCTTCTTCCTTGCTGTCATCAATCATGGCTTGGACCTTATCTGGCTCGACTCGTTGAATCAGGTGTTGAAATTTATTGACGGCGGTGCCGGTCAAGGGTGTCTGGGATTGTTCCCAACTGGTAATTGGATCGTTCAGCAACGCACCGGTATCGGCTGCCAGCTTCGGCAAGACCGGCGACAAGTAAATGATGATCTGGCGAAACAAGTTGAGCCCGACGGTGCAAACGTCTTGTAGCTTCTGGGCGTTGGCCGGGTCCTTCCGCAGCTCCCAGGGCTTGTTCGCTTCGATGTAAGGATTGGCCGCATCGGCTAGTTCCAGAATCAACCGCATGGCTTTGTTCAGGTCGCAATCTTCGTACGCCTTGGCGATCTCTTGGCCTGCTTTCGCGCCTCGTTCAAACAAGCCACCATCATCCGGGTAGGTTGCTGATAGGCCGGTCTTCTCGACAAACTTGGCGGCCCGCGAAGCCAGGTTCACCACCTTGCCGCGCAGGTCGGCGTCGACCTTGTCGACGAACTCTTTCACGTTCAAATCGAGATCGTCCAAGCGTGGACCGAGCTTCGTGGCGTAGTAGTAGCGGACGTAAGCTGGGTCTAAATGCTTGAGGTAGGTGGCCGCTTTGATGAAGGTCCCGTCGCTCTTGGACATCTTCTTGCCGTCGACCGTCAAGAAGCCGTGAATGTGAACCTTGGTCGGCAGGGTGTAGCCTGCCGTTTTCAGCATGCCGGGCCAGAACAGTGTGTGGAAGTAGGTGATGTCTTTGCCGATGAAGTGGTGAATCTCGGTCTCAGGGTTCTTCCACCACTTGGCCAGGTCTTCGCCGTTCTTATCGCACCACTGCTTAGTCGAGGCGATATAGCCAATCGGAGCATCGAACCAAACGTACCAGTAATCGCCTGGGCTGTCGGGGATCTCGAAGCCGAAATAAGGGCCGGGACGCGAGATGTCCCAGTCGCGTAGCTCTTCGCCGAGGAAGTGCCCTTTCAGGTAGTTGGCAACTTCGTCTTGCAGGTGCTTGCCGCTTTGCGACCACTCTTCCAGGAAGGGATGAAGCTTCTCAAGCTGCACAAACAAGTGCTTCCAGGTTTTCAGTTCTGGCGTGGCGCCCGAGAGGGTGCTCTTCGGATCGACCAGATCGGCCGGGGTGTAAGCGGCACCGCACTTCGAGCAGTTATCGCCTGGCTGATTCTCGGCACCGCACTTAGGGCACGTGCCCCGGACGAAGCGGTCGGCCAGGAAGGTTTTGGCTTCTGGGTCGTACAGCTGATGCACGTCCTTCTCGACGATCAGATCGGCCTCGCGCAGCGCTTGCCAGAACTCGCCGCAGATGGCGCGGTTTTCATCGCTATGGGTCGAGCCATAATTGTCGAATTCGATCCCGAAACCGGCGAAGTCTTGCTGGTGTTCTTCGCTCATCTTGGCGATGAACTGCTCTTCGGTCACGCCGTTCTTTTGAGCGCTGATCATGATCGCCGTACCGTGCGTATCATCGGCGCAGAAGTAACGGCAATCGTTTCCTTGCAGCTTCTGAAAGCGAACCCAGATATCGGTCTGGATGTATTCCACCAAGTGCCCGATGTGAATCGGCCCGTTTGCGTACGGCAGGGCAGAGGTGACCAAAATGCGTCGTGCCATGGGGAATTTCTCGCGGTCGAGGTCCTAGCGCTGGGGTTCAATCATTCAAGAGTGAAGCATTGTAACCCACCCCGCCCGATGCGCGGAGTGCGGTTGAAACGATAGGAGATAGACAGCCGAACGGCGAAAAAGGTTCAACGTCGGCTCGTTCACGGGCATAAACCGAATTCGGTGCCATGCTCTCGTCTGCTTAAGCAGGGGACAAAGCTGAAGTAGAAATTACACCGCAGCGATCGTGCTGAGACGTTCGGCCCGGGCCTGCTTCCGCTCTGCTTGCCGCATCTGGATATGTTCCAGGCTGTCTTTTGGGGTGGCACTGATTAGCTTGCGGGTATATTCCTCGGCCGGATTGGCGTAGATGTCTTCAGCGGGGCCGAATTCGACGATCTTGCCAGCATTCATCACGGCCATCATATCGGCCATAAACTTCACCACCGAAAGGTCGTGGCTGATGAAGATATAGGTCAAGCCGTGTCGCTCTTGTAGGTCTTTCAGCAGATTAAGAACTTGAGCTTGCACCGACACGTCGAGGGCCGAGACCGATTCGTCGCAGACTAAAAACTCAGGCTTCACGGCCAAGGCGCGGGCGATGCAGATTCGTTGCCGCTGCCCGCCAGAGAACTCGTGGGGATAACGCCGCAAGTGATCTGGGTTCATGCCGACCTCTTCCATCAGCTCGGCGGCCCGCTGGCTTTGCTGTTTGCGCGTGCCACCCAGACCTTGAATCACCATCGGTTCGCAAATGGCCGATTCAATCGTCATACGCGGATTCAAGCTGCCGTAGGGGTCTTGGAAGATGATTTGCAGCTTTTTCCGCATCTCTCGCAGGGAGGCTCCACGCAGTGCGCGAACGTTTTGACCTTGGAACTCGACCATGCCATCGGTGGGCTCGATCAGCCGCAAGATGGCCCTGCCGGTGGTCGTCTTGCCACAACCCGATTCGCCGACAAGCCCCAGCGTTTGTCCTCGGAAAACATCGAAATCGATTCCGTCGACCGCTTTGACATGCCCATGTACCCGCGAGAAGACACCTTTGCGGATCGGAAAGTGAACTTGCAGACCACGTACCCTGAGAATTGGTTTCTCGTCGTCGGCCACGCACTTGGTGTCGGCACGGTATTCGCCGTCACGCCACGGATGGCCGATCTCTTTGAGGATTGGCTTGGGATGCAGCAACCGGCCGCGACCAGTTTGCAGCAGTTGGTCGAACTTCTCGGTCGACATCTCTTTTTCAGTGATCTCGATGCCTACTTCGGTCGCCGTCGATTCCATGAAGTCGCTTACCGTCGGCAAGCGGCGGAATTTGGTATCGAGCCGAGGACGACATGCTAGCAGCCCCTTGGTGTAGGCATGCTGAGGGTTCTCGAAGATCTGCTGAATCTCGCCATGTTCGACAACTTTCCCGCGATACATGACCAGCACATGGTCCGCGATTTCGGCGATGACCCCCAAGTCGTGCGTGATGAAGAGGATCGACATGCCGCGACTATCGCGCAGACGGCGAAGGATGTCGAGGATTTGAGCCTGAATGGTGACGTCCAACGCGGTGGTTGGTTCGTCCGCGATCAGCAGTTTGGGATTGCAACTGAGAGCCATCGCGATCATGACTCGCTGCTTTTGCCCGCCCGACATTTGATGCGGGTAGTAGTGGATCCGTTTGTGTGGTTCGGGGATGCCGACCTCGTCGAACAGTTGAATCGTTTGTTCGCGGGCCTCGGTCTTGCTGACACGTTGATGCAGCCGGATCGCTTCCATGACCTGCGACCCGACGGTGAAAACCGGGTTCAGCGAGGTCATCGGCTCTTGGAAGATCATGCTGATATCTTTGCCCCGAATCTTCCGCATCGCCGGATCGGGCAGGCGAACCAGGTCGGTGCCGAGGAATGAGATGGTGCCCGATTCAATCTGGGCACTACGGGCGAGAAGCTGCATGATCGACAGCGACGTGACCGATTTGCCGGAGCCAGATTCGCCGACGATACCCAGGGTTTCTCCTTCTTCCAGCTTGAAGGAAATCCCATCGACCGCTTTGACGACTTCTTCGCCATGAAAGAACGTTCGTAGGTCGTCAACTTTGAGCAGGATTTTAGTCATAGTTCGCGGGTCTGGCGGTGGTGGTTAGGCGTCGCGGGTTCGAGGGTCGGTCGCTTCCTGGATGCCTTCCCCAATCAAATTGTAAGCCAACACGGTGGTGAAAATCGCTAGTCCGGGGAAGAAGTTGAGCCACCACATCGAGCGGATATGCTCTTGCCCTTCGCGTAACACGCGTCCCCAGGTAGGTGTTTCGGTATCGGCCCCGATGCCGAGGAAGCTAAGGGCACTCTCGGTGAAAATAGCCGCCGCAATGCCGAAGGTAATCGGCACGAGAATCGGCGCCAGCGAGTTGCGGAGGATATGAACGAACATGATCCGGAAAGGGCCAGCCCCCATCGCTTTGGCGGCAGCGACATATTCAATTTGTTTGATCTTCAGGAACTCGGCCCGGGTGAGTCGAGCGATGCCGGTCCAGCCGGTCAGGCCGATGACCAGCACCACTTGCCAGATACTGGGATGTTCGACAACGGCCAATAAGGCAATCACCAAAATCAAAGTCGGAACGCAGAGCACGACTTCAATGAGGCGAGAGAGGATGAAATCGATCCAGCCTCCGAAATAGCCTGAGACGGCTCCGATAAAAATCCCAATCACCGACGCAATGCCCATCGAAACAAAGCCCACCAGCAACGCGACCCGCGTACCGTGGACTAATTGGGCAAATACATCCACGCCTAAGCGGCTCGTGCCGAACATGTTTTGCCAGGTGGGGTAACCTTCAAGGGCGGTGGGGTTGCCTGGTTGGTTGGCGAACCAGCCATCTTTGACCGGTTCGATCGGGTCTTGGCGAATCAACGGCCAGATGGCCCAACTGTTGGGATCGTTCTTTTTCAGGTTCGCTTCGTATTGGTTGTCGAAGTGATCGCCGGTAGTAAAGATCGCGTTTTCCCACTCACGATAGAAGTAACCCATCGCCGGGAAGTAGACGTGCCCTTTGTAATAACAAACGATCGGCTTGGTGCCAACAATCGCGGGCGAGAAGATCGCGACGAGTCCCAGGAAGATCACGTACGATAACGCTGCCATCGCGAAAAAACGACGACGGAAGTAACGCCAGCTGGTGGCCCAGAAACCGAGCGATACAGCCGGCTTGGCGTCTTTTGTAGCGGACTGTTGAGCGGCGTTCATGCTTAGGAGTAGGTGATCCGGGGGTCAACAACGGCGTAGAGGATGTCAGCCAACAATTGGCCGATCAAGGTCATGATGGAAAACATGAGTACCAGCCCCATGATCACCGGATAGTCTCGTTGGCCAATTTTGGAAATGAAGAGCTGGCCGATTCCGTCCCACTGGTAGATGTGTTCCAGAATGACCGACCCGGCCAACAAGGTAGGCAGCGTCAAGCCAATTAGCGTGACTAAAGGAATCAGCGAATTGCGAAACGCGTGGACGACCAACACCTTAAACGGCCCCACCCCTTTAGCCCTGGCCGTGCGAATGTAGTCTTGCTGAATGGTCTCCATCATGTTGGCTTTGACGAAGCGGGTATAGTAGGCCAGCGAACCGTACGTCAAACAGGTGATCGGCAAAATCGTGTGCTTGAACACATCCCAGGTTTTGCCGAGCGTGCTTAGATCGCGGTAGTCGGGACTGGTCATGCCGGAAAGGGGCAACCAATCGAGATAGACGGCGAAAAAGATGTTCAGGTAAATCGCCGCGACAAAGGTGGGCAACGCGTACAAAACATAGAGCGTGATGCTCATCGTCCGTTCGGTTGGCGTTCCGTTACGGGCAGTCGAAAACAAGCCCATCGGAATGCAAAGCAGGTACGTTAAAACTAGCGAAGTCATCGTCAGCATTAACGTGTTGGGGATCTTGTCGAGGATGATGTCGGTAACGAGGCGGCGATCGGTGAAACTAATACCGCGACCGAGGTCTCCTTGCACAACGTTGGCGACCCAATAGCCGTATCCGACCAGCCAGTGCTTATCCAGGTGATACTGCTTTTCAAGTTCCTTGATCTGTTTCTCGGACATCGCCCGGTCCATGCTGGGGAGGCCCTGAACCATCGTAAGCGGAGTGCCCGGCATGTTTCGGATCAATCCGTAAACAAGGCATGTCACAGCCAAGATCGTGAAGATTCCGATGAATAAGCGACGTGTGATATACGTCAGCATGCAGGTCCCTTGGAAATCGAAAGTAGTGCGAACGGTAAGCTTGGGTGGTCAGATTACTTGTCGGTTGTCTTCCATACCGACATCGCCCCAGGGGCATAATTCCAAGGGCCAGTCGGTCCAAAGCGGTACCCACGCAACTTTTTGTTGAAGGCAAAGAGATCCGTGCGAAAGTAAAGCCAAGTGTACGGCTGATCTTCGTACAGGATCTTGGCGATTTCCTGATAATGCGTGGCACGTTTCTCACGATCGAGTTCCACGAGGCCTTTGTCGAACAACTCGTCGACTTGCTTGTTGGAATATTGACCAAAGTTGCGCGGTGCGTCGGTCTTAAAGATGTTGTCGTTCGAGAACGGATCGCCACCGGATGCCCATCCGCTGTAGGAAGCATCGAAGTTATGGTCTCGGGTTTGCTGCTGCATCGTAGTCCATTCGACTTTGCGTGGAACCAGCTTTACCCCAATCTTCCCGAAGTCGGAAGCAAGCTGCGTGGCCACTTGTTCCCCGGTCGAGCTTTCCTCGGCATAGGTCAAGGTGAACGTGAACGGATTTTTTTGGCCGTTGATTACTTTATCGCGGATGCCGTCGGCGTCGGTGTCTTTCCAGCCTGCTTCATCCAGTAAGGCACGGGCCTTGTCGAGGTCGGTGGTAAAGAGAGGCAGAGCCGGTTTGGGGGAGAACCAAGCCGTGGGGTGGAAAGGACCATTGGCTTGCTCGTGAATTCCGTCGAGTACACCGTTCAGAATTGCATCGTAGTTAACGGCATAGCTCAACGCACGGCGAACGCGGGCATCCTCGAAGTAGGGCCTGCCTAAGTTCCAAGTGAGGTGACTCTCGGACCAGCCCGAGTATTTCACCTTGATGTTGTTCTTATAGAAGTCCTCACGATTGGCTTCCGTGTTCCACATGGTTGGAGGAACTTCCATGTCATCGATATCGCCTTTGGTCATGGCGAGTAACGCTTGGGTTGGGTTCCCCATGATTTCGACGCGAATCTCTTTGAAATAGGGTTTCTCACGCACTTGTTTGCCGTTGTGCATGTAGTAATCCTCGCGCCGCTGCAGCACGATGCGCTGCTTGTGTTCTCGGCTGATGACCTTATAGGGGCCACTGACGACCGGATTGCGTTCGATCTCTTGAAATTTGGAGCTATCGGTCAGGGTGGGATCTTCGGCAATTGCTGGTTCATAAATGTGTTTGGGAACGATCGGGAAGTCGAGCTTCATATCGTTCACGGCGGTCGACTGTTCATGGAAGACGACAAAAGTATGGTCGTCGTAAGCTTTGATCAACTTGATTCCTTCCACACCACTGGGCAGCGCCGGGAACATCGTTAACAGCTTGGGGTGGATGATCACTTTAAAAGTGAATTCCCAGTCGTGGGCCGTGATTGGGGTGCCGTCTGACCATGTCATATCGTCACGAATGACAATTTTCTGGACGGTGTTGTCATCGTTGGCTTGCCACGATTTGATATAGCGTCCATCGCCCAGTGGCTCGATATCGATGGTCGCAGCGACGGCTCCGATTTGAGTCATCGCTACATAGAAGGAGTCACCGACGGAACTCATGCGAAGTGGGTTGAGGCTGTTGACGTCGCCTCCTTCGTGATGCACCCAGGTCGAATCCCAGGCCGCTTCATTCTCGCTTTTGGGCTGGATCTTCATGGCCGCTAAGATTTCGTCGTAGCCTGCTTGATCGGTGGGGCGAAGTTTCATCGCCTCTTGCGGAGTGATCGGCGGCTGGTAATCGGCCAACTCTTTCTTTAAATCGGCCAGCGGAAGAGTGATCTTCTTATCGGTCCAAGGATACGTGGCATCAAGCTCTTCGAGTGTCTGCGGAGGCTGGAACTGGGGATCGGGCAGGCCAGCGTCGAAGTCGAAATCCGCGATCGCTTGTTTGAGTTCTTCTTCGGAAAGCTCGGACGATCTCCCTTTACAACCGACAAGCGGTACCAGAAGGGCTAGGGCCGATACTAGGCAAAGTCTAAGCGCGCCGCGGATGTCTGCCATTACGCTACCTCAATACTAAGAATGCACCGATTTTCATAGGCTTATCATATCCCATCATTGCTAGCAATGAAGGTTTGTGGCCCATTTGATGCAGATTTCCTAAATAGTCCCAACCGAATCGTAAACAGATCAAAAAACAGGGTCAATAACAGCCTAATGGCGCCCAGATCTGGTTTGGGAGGAATCACTCACTTTGGTGGGCTCATATTCTGGGGGGCAAGCACTGTCACTGCATGCCGCTACGGTAAATTTTGCCAGTTGCTCCGGTTTTGTTGATTTTGCCGGCTCTGGTTCCCGATCTAACGAAAGAAGGATCAGGCTTGATTGCGCCTCGTTGTCGCCGGTCTCGGCTTCCCGCAACGAGGATAAGGTTACGTAGCTGGTAAGAGTTGTACGATGTTGACTGCCAACAAATCACTTTGCGTATTGCTTCTCGTCACCGTCTTCGCGGCACAGGGACGTCTTGCCCTGGCCCAGACACCGGCAAACCAACCGCAATGGATTTGGGCTCCGCAGCATCAAAAAGACAAAATACCGGAGTCTTCTTGCTATTTCCGCAAGAGCATCAACATCAAGCAAATGACCGGTGGTCAATTTATGATCGCCGCTGACGACGAATACGAGCTGTGGATCAACGGCAAAAAAATCGCAGAAGACAATAATTGGCGAAATCGAAAGCGGTACGACATATCGCAGTACCTCAAAATCGGCGACAACGTTTTTGCGGTTCAAGTTCGCAATACCCAGGGCAGCAGCGCCGGTTTGCTGGCGGAAATCACCATCTTTGGCTCGAACAACCAAAAGGTGAGCTTCCCTTCCAATGCGAGTTGGAAAAACGATTTACGTCCATTCCCGCTGTGGCAATCGACTTTCTATAGCGATTCGCGCTGGGGGGGATCGCAAGAGTTCGGTCCGGCTGACTCAACTGCGCCCTGGGCAACCGGCAAGCCGCACCTGGCTTCCTCTGGACCTCCGGTTCCGCCAGAGCCGACGTTCGCCGAGAAAACCAAACCGTCGCAACGCCCGATCGAAGCGAAGCCGATTTCAACCAAGAAACAACCAGAAGTCGTCGTCGCTCCTTCGGCTGAGACGTCGCCGGAAGCGAAGCCGGCTCCAGAAGAATCTCGCTTTCGCATCTTGCCGGGGTTTGCCATTCAAGAGGTGCTTTCGGCAGAGAAAACCGGCGCCCTTATCTCGATGACATTCAACGAATTCGGCAACATCATCGCCTCGAAAGAAGGGGGCGACCTGATGCTGCTGTACGATACCAACGACGACGGCATCGTCGATTCGATGCGGACCTACAACGATACCGTTAAGAACATCCAAGGCATCCTGCCTCTTAATGGCGATGTGTTTGTTGTCGGCGAAGGCTCGGAAGGAACCGGCCTCTACCGGCTGAGCGATACCGACCAAGATGGCAAGGTCGAGGAAGTCGCCACCCTGGCAAAGTTCAATGGAGCAATCGGGGAACATGGGCCGCACGCGTTGGCCTTGGGACCGGACGGCTTAATTTATATGGTCGCCGGTAACGATACCCGGCTCGACTTCGATATCTCGGAAACCAGCCCGCATCGCCACTTCTATGAAGGGGACCTCGTACCGCGCTTTGAGGACCCAGGCGGTCATGCGGTCGGAGTTAAAGCTCCCGGCGGGATGGTTTTGCGAACCGATATCGAAGGCCAAAACATCGAAGTTGTTGCGGGCGGTATTCGCAATGCCTACGACCTGGCATTCAATCGCAACGGCGATTTGTTCATCCACGATAGCGATATGGAATGGGACGAAGGGCTCGTCTGGCATCGCCCTACCCGGATTTACCAGGTTGCTCCTGGTTCCGATTTCGGCTGGCGAAGTGGCTGGGCGAAATGGCCAAATTACTATCCTGATTGCGTGCCACCCATTTTGGAAACCGGAGCAGGCTCGCCCACCGGTGTAGTGATTTACGATCACTTCAAGTATCCCGCTAAATATCAGAACCGCTTGTTTGTCACCGACTGGGCCAATGGTCGGATCAGTACCGTGGAATTGATCAAAGAAGGCGCTGGTTACACCGCCCAAAGCGAAGCGCTGCTCGAAGGGAAGCCGATGAACGTGACCGACCTGGAAGTCGGCCCGGATGGTTGGGTTTACTTCACGACCGGCGGTCGCGGTACAGAAGGTGGCTTGTACCGAATTGTCTACAAAGGCGAACTTTCGGAAGGGGCTCAGAACCTGGGCGAAGGCATTGCCCAAGCGATTCGTTATCCTCAACCACAAAGTGCCTGGGGCCGTCAGAAGATTGCTGAAATTCAAGCTGGCCTGGGTGATTCGTGGAGCTCACAAGTTCAAGGAGTTGCGATCGCGGAAGAGAATCCGGCCAACTATCGCACTCGCGCTTTGGATTTGATGCAACTGTACGGGCCAACGCCAAGTTTGGCGATGCTGCTGGACTTGACCAAGGACGATAACGACGAGGTTTGCCAAAAGGCGGTTGCACTGCTTATCAACTATCCTGGCGAAGAGGCCACCGCACGCTTGAAAGAGTTGTTGACGCACGATAGTTCCGCCGTGCGAGCAGAAGTGTGTGAAACGTTGGCTGAAATTAATGGCAAAGTCACTCTTGAAGAACTGCGTCCCCTACTGACCGCTGATGATCGTCGCGAAGTATATGCGGCGCGACGCTTGCTAGAAACGCAGCCGGTGGCTGATTGGATTGAACTGGCATTAAATGCCGATTCGGCCAAGCTGTTTAATGCTGGTTGTGTCGCAGCGCTGGTAGCTCAGCCTTCTCGGGAAATGGCAATTCAAATTGCTCAACGAGCTCAAAAGCGATTGGACGACTATCTAAGCGACGACGAATTTCTGTCGATGCTTCGTGTGATTCAGCTTGCCGTTCACCGAGGTGATCTGCAAGATGCCGACGTGCCAGGCCTGGCTGATCGGATCGCCAACGAGTTCCCCGCAGGCGATCATCGCATGAATCGCGAGCTGATTCGCACGTTGGCTCACTTCCATGTTTCCAATATCACTGACCGCTACATCGCTCATCTCGACAGCGACATCCCCGCAGCCGAACGGCTGAACCTGGCGATGCACATGTCGTTCATCAGCGAAGGCTGGACTAGCGAACAGAAGCTGAAGCTGCTGGGGCACTTGGAAAGCGGTTTGAAGATCGAAGGGGGAGAAGGACTGCGAGGCTATATCGAAACGAGTACCAAGCAGTTCGTCAAATGCCTCAACCCGCAAGAACAGTACGTCGCCTTGTCGCTGGGGCATATGTGGCCCAATGCCGCCTTGGCAGTCTTGTTTGAGTTGCCGGAAAAACCCAGCGATGAAGTATTGGCCACGTTGCGGATGATTGATAAAGAGCTTGATGGAGACGAAACGACGGTTGCCACGCGGATGCGAAAAGGGATTGTCGCGATCTTGGCCAGCAACGGCTCGCCACAGAATATGGCCTACCTCCGCGAAGCCTTCGACCGCGAACCAGAACGCCGGGCTTCGATTGCCTTTGGTTTGGCTCAGCAAGCGGATGGAAAGAACTTTCCATACCTTGTAAAAGCGATCCCCGTATTGGAAGGCAACTTCGCCACCAATGTCGTGCAGAAGCTAAACCAGGCTTCGCAAACCGAAGACGATCCTCAGGCAATTCGCCAGTTGATTATGCTGGGCTTGCGATTGGACGATTCGGGCAAGCAGGCGGTGAGCCAACTGTTGGCAAAGTGGACCAAAGAAACGGCGGCACGTCCTTCCGATACGCCCGAGAAACAAATGACAGCTTGGCAGGAATGGTTTGCTGAATCGCACCCTGACTTGCCGGAAGCTCAACTAGTAGACGTCAAATCAAGCAACTGGAATTTGGACGAACTGCTCGACTTCCTGACTTCCGAAGAATACCACGGAGGAGACTCAGCGGCTGGGGCGATGATCTTCAAGAAGGCTCAGTGTGCGGCTTGTCACCGGATGGGAAGCGTGGGAGAAGCGATCGGGCCCGATCTGACCGATATCGCCAATCGCTTCCAGAAGAAGCAGATTTTAGAGTCGGTGCTATTTCCTTCGCACGTGATCTCGGATCAGTACGCGACCAAGCAACTCTTGACGGTTGATGGCAAGGTACTTTCCGGACTCGTTTCGACCAGCCCGAGCGGCAATTATGTGGTGATCGACAGCCAAGGCAATAAGTTCGAAGTGTTGCTGGAAGATGTGGAAGAGATGTCACCTTCGAAGGTCAGCATCATGCCGTCTGGCTTGCTCGACCAACTTACGGCGGAAGAAATCGGCGACTTGATGACCTACCTCAAGGCGAACAAGCAAAGCCAAGAAGAGCGAATCGCTGAGCGTCCAACCCGTTCAGCGATTCGATAGCCAAAAAAAATCGGCCTCGCGAGAAGAAATTTTTCCTCTCGCTTTGGGGGGATTCGTTACTACACGAATTTGCGAGATGCTGGCTCAAGGCTTTCGTCGTTGAGGCAATCGATCAGAATTCGGAGCCTTCCCAAATCTCGCCGATTAAAATGAAAAACCAAACGTGGGAGAGATTCAATTTCTGGCTCGTCCTCTTCCGCTAATGCCGAGCGAATTTCAAAATCCCCCTCGCTCAGCAAGCCGTGAAACTCCGAACGAATGGCATCTAGTAGAGACGAGCTAATCGTTTTCTGCAAGCGAATTACCAGCTTGTTGCGGACGTACCGCATGCTGTGATAGACCTTGTAAAACTTCTCGATCTCGGCGACCGCTTCGTCGACTGAATCGGTGACACGGTACAACGCGAAATCTTCCGGCGAGATCATTTCGTCATCGTGCAAGGCCGCGCGGATAAAATCATCAAGCTTCTTCCAATAGGTTCCGCCGGGAGCATCAAGAAGAACAATTGGGAAAGGATCTCGCTTACCGGTTTGCACCAGCGTAAGCACTTCGAATGCCTCGTCCAACGTTCCAAACCCACCAGGAAGGCAGACCACGGCGTCGCATTCTTTGACAAACATCAACTTCCGCGTGAAGAAGTACTTCATGTTAACGAGCTTGTCATCCCCATGAATAATGGGATTGGCTTGTTGCTCGAACGGTAGCACGATATTCAAGCCCATTGCGTTCTCGCGTCCTGCCCCGCGATGGCCTGCTTCCATGATCCCGCTACCGGCACCGGTAATCACCAGCCAGCCATCTTGCGCCATTTGTTCCGCGAACTTCACAGCCGTAATGTAATTCGGATGATCGGGCCTGGTTCGCGCGGAACCAAAGATGGTTAGCTTCCTCATGTCTCGGTAAGGAGTAAACACTTTGAAAGCGTAACGTAACTCTTTGAGAGAGCGTGCGAGTAGCTTCAGATCTCCTCGGCTGGCAGCGTCGCGTTGCAGTTTATCCGCAGTCTGGCGAATCTGATCGAGCAAGCGATTGATCTCGATCGCGCGACGGTCTTCGCTCGAGGGCAACAAGTCATCTTCATCTGTGTCGTTGAATCGATTCAAGGTTCCGGCCTCTTCTATGGGGTGAGTTTCAACATGCCAGGCAATAACCTCGTATTCAGCCCCTCTAGCGGAAGGACACCCATGCGAATAATGGCATATACCTCTTAGGATAAGTCTGGTTGGGGGCAATTTCCAAGTATACAATTGTTGTGGAATCTCTTCGGAAATATTCAAAAAGTTGAGGGGTTGTTATTACGGAGATTGGCAGATAGACTACCCGCAAGCATGGATTTGCTCGATTTGCCGGTTTTCTGTTTGACACTACGTCAATTCCTTTTCCTCAGGTGAAAACCCCGCCCACCCCAGAGGAAGTCCCTGCCTTGTGAATTCTCATTCCCGTATTAACCGGCGATTGTCAGCCAATGGTCAATATTCTGCGCCAGAGCGATATAACGATTCTCGAATTTGGTTCAGAGTACGAGAATCTTGAAGAGTCCAATCTAGGCAACGTCGTTCAGCAGATCGTCGAAGTTGTCAAGCATGCCTCACCCCCTTTGGTTGTGATCGATTTGGCTCAAACCAAATCCATAGGGGCGTTCTTCATTCAGTTTCTGATTCGAATTTGGAAACTCATTAAGAAGCGTGGGGGACACTTGGTTATTGCTGGGATTAATGATGACTGCTTGGACGTGCTGAAACGTTCCAAGATCGAATCACTCTGGCAGCGATATCCAAACCGCGAACAGGCCATGGTTGCTCTTAAAGAAGCGTGGCAAGCCTAATCGCCTGGGGGTGTTGGTTTGTCTTCGTTTTGCTTGCGCGATTTCCGCTCTTGTAGATAAGTCGCGCGCTCGCGATGGTACGCCTCGGAGTCCGGTATCTCGTTCCCCTCGGCATGTTGTTGGTTCTCGAAGATCCGTAATAGAAACGGACGACACCAGCCACAACCGGTGCCAGCCCCGCCACACTCTGAGAGTTGCGATGCGCGCCTTGGTTTTTCGATGCGGCAGAAGTTGTGTACCTTCCGCAACGTTACATGAAAACAGAGGCAAAGTTCGTCATCTGGTTTCATGAGGCACCATCTTCTCCGGTAGCAATACGCAGCGCTATTTCGCAAGCGGTGTGGAATTGAGGAATGTTAAGTCTTTCGCTGGTCATGTGAGGGTTCTGCTGACCGCACCCTAGCGAGACCGTGGGGATGCCATGGCGAAACATCCAGTTGGCATCCAGACCGCCATTGGCAATCGCATGCACCGGTTCGAGACCGAGCGATTTCAATACGCCTGAGGCGATCGTCACGTTCGGTGATTCGGTCGGCATGACGAACGGTTCGTAGTTGAGGTCGCCGTCGAACTTGACGGTGGCTTGTTCGCCTTGGTCGTTGGTGACTTCCTGGGTGGCCTCGTGAAATGCTTGTTCAAAGCGTTGTACCAGGGTTTGGATGGTTTCCTTGTTGTGGCTTCGAACTTCCGCCTGCAGACGAACGTGATCTGCCACCACATTGGTTGCGTTGCCACCTTGGATTACCCCGATGTTGCTTGTGCCTTGAAGGTCACCCAGGTCAATTTTTCCCAAAAGCCCAGCTTGATGCAATTTGGCAATCGCAACACCGGCGATCGTTACGGCGCTGATTCCTTTTTGAGGAGCGACCCCGGCGTGGCTGGCTTTGCCGTGGATGTCGATGGTCATGCGATAGCCACCGATCGCTCCAACGGTAAGTTTCACGGGATCGCTACCATCCCAGTTGAAAGCCAGTTCTGGTTCGCCAAGCTGCGCGATTTCAAGGTGCCTGGCTCCCTGTAAGCCAATCTCTTCTTGCACGGTAAACAGCAACGTTAGTGGCCCATGAGGGAGGTTCTGCTGCAGCAGTTCGGTTGCTGCGAATAGCACCGTCGCCACGCCGGCTCGGTCGTCCGCCCCGAGCCCGGTATGTTTGTCCTGAGGAACCAAATAGTCCTCGGTACGCGTGGGTCTCGAACCGACGCAAATCGGTACGGTGTCCATGTGTGCCATCAACATTCGGCGCGGTGCGTTGCGATTGCCTGGCAAGTGGACAATAAGATTGCCGGTCGTACTATCAGGCACTGGGCAGCGTGTATGAGCCGTGTCGTGTTGCATGGCCGATGCCGGCACGCCGGAGGATAAGAGTTGCTCCCGAACAAAAACTGCCACCTCGGCCTCTTCTCCACTTTTTCCGGGAATGGCCATCAAGGTTTGGACAAGTTCGAGCGCGCGTTTTTGTTGCGTCGGCGATAGCATGAGCGATATTCCATGGTGCTAGATTTCAGCTGTTCCTGAGAATCATCGTACCACAATCGCTGGCAAGAGTGCGTGCTACGTCTGGTCAGGACGTTCTACGAAGATCAACTCAGGATGCACTAAACCTTCGTTGACGGCGAAGATAAGCATCTGGTTGATTGTTTGCACGTCGATCTTAGTTTTCAGGTCGCCCACTGTTTTGTTGACGGTCCGCTCGCTGATATCGAGGGCGTCGGCGATTTCCGACTGGGTTCGCCCCAGTGCCAATTCGCGAAGCACACCCACTTCACGTTCGGTTAGTGTAGCCAAGCGAGAAACAGGAAGTCCGTCTTCTCGTTGCGTAAGACGCTTGTCGAGTTCTGGTGAGAAATACGTATTGCCGGCCGCCACATGGCGAATGGCAAAGGCCAGATTTCGGAGCGACTCGGAGTGCTTCGAGACGATTCCTGCAGCACCGACTGCTAAGCAGCGGTCGAGGTAGTTGTCTTTCGGAAAACCGGTATAGAACAGAACTTTCGTGTGCCCGTTGGTCACCCGGGCGATCTGCAAACAGGCCAGAAAGGGATCGAGCCCGTGCATGTGGATGTCCATCAAAACGACATCCGGTTTGACGGTTTCCGCCATTGCCAGCGCGGCCTGAGCGTGGGTGGTTTGACCCACAATTTGAATCGATTCGTCAGTGTCGAGTACGCGCGAAACAGCGCGCATGATGGCATCGTCGTCGTCAACAATTAAGACGCGGGGGAAACGTTGTTCGGAATTGCTTTTCGCAAGCATCATCAGTTTTTCCCTGTTTCGACTAGCAGGGGTTTCATAGCAGACGGCATCAAAGTAGGAGGAGCATTAGGGCGTCTGCGCAAATTTAGCGGCATGTATATCCCTTGTTGCAAGTATAGTTCCGATTTTCAACACGGGTTGGAAAATATCAGCATGTGCGGCTATGCGCAGGATTTCTCGAATATACGAGTTCGTAGACTATCTTCACAAAATTGCTTGACCGGGGGGGATTGTGACTTAAGTAACTGATAGAGGTTTCACTTCCCCAAGTGCGATTGCGCACAAACAGCCTCGATGGTTGCTATTCGTACAATTAGCATAACCGCTTCAATGCCCCCATTGATCGCGAATTTAGAGATGCCTGAATTCACGTTATTCCACGCTATCCAATGTGGCTTGTTCTTCGGAATTGGCTTTCTGGCTTCTACTTGGCTTAACCTATCGGGAGGCCAGAAGTCGGATGAGGATATCCCAGAGACAACGTTGGCGGACGAGCCAAGCAAAACTAGCGAACAAGACGCCGACCTGGCGGAAATGTTGCACAGTGTCGTCGAGAATGTCCAGTCGCTGGCCGACGGGATGCGGACCGATGTGCATAAGCATTCGCAATCGGTTGAACGAATCAACAACGATTTAAGCGAGATCTCCGGCGTGGAAGGTGTCGCGCGAGTGATCGCTCACTTGATCGAAGCCAACCGGCATTTGGACACGCGATTGAACGTGGCAGAAAATCGCTTGCTCGAACAATCGCACCAGTTGCGTTCGCACCGGGTCGAAGCACGTACCGATGCGTTAACAGGCTTGCCGAACCGACGCGTTTTCGATGAAGGACTGCAGCGTTTGTTTGACAATCGCCAGCGTCTGCAAGAGCCAGGCTCGCTGATCATGATCGACATTGATCACTTCAAAGAGTTCAACGATCGCTATGGGCATCCGGTTGGCGATGCGTGTCTTCAAGCGGTCGGGGAAGTGATTCGTCAGACGGTTCAGCCGTTAGGTGGTATTGCTGTGCGATACGGCGGCGAGGAGTTTGCCGTGTTGTTTCCTCAGACCGAAATCTTCGACGCGAAGGTCGCCGCTCAGCGAATCAACTACAAAATTGAGAAGCTACAAGTCAAGCTCGAGCAGACGAAGCTTGCCGTCACAGTTAGCTTGGGGGTCGCCGAACTGTTTCGCGACGACACGCCCAAGGATTGGCTGGGGCGTGCTGATCGGGCGTTATACGACGCCAAACGACGTGGTCGCAATCGCGCATGCTGGCACGATTGCCACGGGTGCCACGAGATTCCCAAGGGGGCCGATCCTGCGTGGGAAGCGGAGGAGGCTGGAGCCTCGTCGCCTCGCCAGGAGTTTCTTCGTGACGTTGATCGCCGCTTGGCAATGTTTCAACGAAAGCAACAGCCACTTGGGATGTTTGTGGTAAACATCGATCCGATCGATCAACGCGTGGCAATCACGCAAGGCGACTTCAAGCAGATTGAATCAGGCGTGCATTTGGCGATCAAGGGTTTGCTTCGTGATATGGATCATGTTTGCAAATTATCGAAGATGCAATTCGGAGCGTTGTTGCCTGGCACGGACGGAACGGCTGCTGCTTTGGTGGCTGAACGGGCCCGTAAAACGATTGGCCAATTGCAATTCGAAACCCCCAATGGGGTTGTGCAGGTGACGGTGACTTGCGGTGTGACAGAAGCGCGTGAAGGGGACAACTCCAAAGGTCTTGTGTCACGTGCCGAGTTGTGTGTGAAGCAAGGGACCGAGCAAGGGGGAAACGTGATCGTGCGTTCTCAAGATAAGTGCGATCAGGCCACAGCTGAACAGGAATCCACTACCCCTGTGATAGCAAGCTAATTCTCGAAAATCATCACGCGGAAAATGTTTCCAAGAAACGGGGTTGACCCATTTTCGGAAAACAAATAATTTGCCGCCTCACACGAACGACATGTCTTGGTTAGCGAAAGCAAACCGACGGTCGTTCGCACTTGCCATAGTGATGAGATGTTTCCTGCATAGGGAAAACCATGACGGTGGTTTTCCGCGGATCGTTAGTCAGCAGTTGGGCACGGATGCTCGGCAGGCTTGCTAGATAACTCGCATTTTGGCATCCGAATGATTCGGCTCAATTTCGACAGGATGTCGATCGCAGAACCGACCAATCGCTCCCGGAGAAGAACGGAATCCTTTGCCCCCCTGGGATCCGAACTTTCCGGGGGCCTTTTTTATTTCGAAGCAAACGAATAGCATCGAGAGTCTCTGGATGACTTCCCGCATGGTTCGCGGCGAAACTTGGTAAGCACTGGACGGCTTTCTTCACACAACGTCCTGCATAGGTTACCTCCCCCTATCATGGCCAGAAATATTCTTCGGATCTTGCTTTGCGGTTTACTGCTGTGCCAGCTAGCAGCTGTCGTCTCGGCTCAAGCTTTGTCTGAAGTAACCGGTGGAGCGACCGCCGAGAAACCGGCCGCACCACCACCAATCGACCCGAAGTTGCTTTTGCGGCAAGGCAGCCCTCGGGCGACGGTACAGACATTTCTAGATTCCTGCCAGAAAAGTGATTTCGATACGGCAATCGAGTGCATGGACTTCAGCGAGCGTCCTGAGGCTCAGAAGGCTTCGCAACGTGACTTGGCGTACGAACTCTACCAGTTGCTTTCGACCTTATGGAGCATCCATCCAGAAGAGGTACCGGATAAGACCGACCAGATTGAGGTTACGGTCTTCGGAAATGGTAAGACGGGCCGCTATGTTCCTCCGGACGACCTTGAAGATGCCCAAAAAATTACCCTTACTAAGGGAAGCGATGGTTTGTGGCGTTTTAGCGCGAAGACAATCGATGCAATCAATAAGCTGGTCACGAAATACGCTAAGCAAATTTCCAGTCGTGAGAAACTGGAAGAAGAAACCGGAAGAGGTGATTCCATGCCGAAGCCAACTTTTGCGCTTTGGTTGGAATCGCAAGTACCCCCTTACTATCGCAAAACGCAATTTCTATTGCCTACGTACCAATGGATTTGCTTATTGCTGCTGATCTTCACCGGTTACGTTGTCGACGTATTCTTCAAATGGCTACTGCATTTGATTTATGTGGTCCGTTTCTCTCGTTCCGCCTCCGATGAAGAACTGAGCGAAGCGTTTAAAAAAGCCTGGCAGCCGATCGGGCTGACGGCGATGGCGTTGGCTTGGTATGGCGGATTGTACCTGTTTCGCTTGCCCGACTTATTTCGAGCAATATTGTTTTATGGGGTGCAGTCCTTTGGGGTTGTCACGGCGATCTGGACATTCTTTCGTCTCAGCGATTTAATCGTCATCCACCTGGTCAACGCGGCTGCTCGTCGAGGAAAGAAATACGACGACCTGCTTTTGCCACTGCTAAGCAAATCGTTAAAGACGTTTGCGGTTTGTATCGGCGTGTTGATGCTAGCCGATTCGTTTAACTTGCCGATTGTCGGTCTGCTGGGCTCGTTGGGTATCGGTGGTATCGCGATTGCTTTGGCGGCGAAAGACACGCTAAGTAATATCTTCGGTTCGTTGACCGTAATGATCGATCGTCCTTTCGAGATTGGCGATTGGATTTTGACCGAAGGGGTGGAAGGCACCGTCGAGAAAATGGGCCTGCGAAGCACCAAGATTCGCACGTTCAACAACAGCTTGCTGACGGTGCCCAACAGTTTGTTGATTACGGCGAAAGTCGACAACATGGGGCGCCGCCAGTTTCGTCGTGTGAATACAGTCGTTGGGGTGCAGTACGATACCACACCAGAACAGATCGACGCGTTTTGTGAAGGCATTCGCGAACTTATTCGCCGGCAGCCGTACACCCGCAAAGACTACTATCAGGTCTATCTAAACGAGTTCAACAGCAGCTCGCTCGATATCTTGGTCAACCTTTACTTTGACTGCAACGACTGGAGCGTGGAACTACGCGAACGTCATCGCTTGTTTGTCGATATCGTACGATTGGCCAAGCGGTTGGGAGTTCAATTCGCTTTCCCGACGCAGACCATTCATCTGTATCAAGAGGAAGCAGCACCCTTCCCTGGGGCGGACGAACTACCCGAAGAATCTGGCCGCCGGGCCGCTGCCGAAATTGCCGGACCGCTACCCATGCCCAACGAACGACGCGGCCTGGTCGACTTCCCTGGTCCGCATTCTTACGAAGACATCGACACGCGGCGACGCAAGAAGTAAACGCCTTATTTCTCGCACAACGCGATCCAGCCACTTGCTCGCCAACCACCAAGCAGCCACGCATGCGGCAGCTCTCCTTGGCGATCCATGCGCAGCGGAACCAAGCGGTTGATCTTAAAGCCACTTTGTTTTAACGCCTGGGCGAACTCGTTGCGACTAAAGACGTGGAGAAAGAAGTTGGGGATGCCTCGATAGCGATAATACTTGTCGCCTCGTTCCATCCCTGGCGTGAGCCAGGCTTTAAGCAAGTGCGAGGCAAGCCAGTACGCCCCGTTGGGCTCAAAATAGTTGAACCAGAAGTTATGGACATGCACCACAAACCGTCCACCAGGTTTAAGCATGCGATGAACGTGGTCGAGGAACTGGCGGCGGTGCGGCGCGCCTTTGATCATGCCCAAGGTGCTAAACATGCAAATGGCATGATCGATTGAAGCGTCCTGGATGGCGTCGAGTTCAACCAGGTTGGCTTGCAGGCATTCGATGTCGAGTTGCTCGCTGCAGGCTTTCTCGGCGACGATACGCAGCATCTCGGGCGAAAGATCGACCGCCAAGCCACGGTTGCCACGACGCACCAGTGGAATCAGGGCCCGGGCTGTGCCGCAACCTAAATCTGCCACCAGGCCGCTGGCGGGGATGAACTGGGCAATCGTTTCTTCATCGAATTGAAAGTCGCTGCCAAACGCCAGGTCTTCGTCGTAGCCATCTGCAATCGCTGGCGATTCGATATAGTCGAGCGACCCCCGCGTTACACCAGGGGGTAGCTGCCAGCTTGGTTGAGAGGGGCGAGATGCCATGAGTTCTTCAAGGAAGTGCAAGGGCCCACGATCGGCCAGTTGTTGTTGCTAAGCACGTAATTCAAACGTGAGTAGACATTCTATCACGATTTCCAGCGATTCCGTGGGGCGAGCAAGACTAGGCGACCGTCGACGAAAAGATGTGCCGGACGTGCTGGGCTACTCCTCGTGATCATCATCGATCGTTGGCGTAGGTTCGTCCAAAAGCTCTTCCAGTCGTCGTGCTTTTCGCCTCTTGCGAGGCGATTCTTGCCGCAGCTCTTTGACTTGTTCTCGCAGAATGTGGACTTCCTGGCGTAAAGAACGCAAGACTAGCATCATGGCCTGGTCTTCTGGGTCTAGGCTTTCGAGGTCGAACTGATGGAGAGATGAAGCGTGATCCTTTGCGTCAAAGGCATCTTTTCGTGCTGCTGGGCGATGGGAATTGCGGTCTTGAGGGCGGCGTTTCCTGCGAAGGGAGCCATCTTCGGGGTGAGAATGACGCCACGAAGGCTCGACGGGAGTGCTTTCTTCTGGAGATGGCTTGTCTTCTGCATTGGCCGTGGTGCTTATCTGCGGAAAAACAATCGCCAGAATCGCCCACAAGCAAAGCGGGGCAACTATTAGTATCAAGCCGGCTGGCCAAGAGCGTTCGCCTGCTTGGGGAGAAGTCGCCCCAAGGACACGGCGAACGCGACCCAGCAATTCGCCTGATCGTTGTCCCAGAAATGGAAGTGTCAACATCGGGGAAGTGCCGGTCATTTGCCGATAGGCAACCTCATGCAGCGACTTTGCATAGTCCAAACGCTGGCCGGTGGCGGCGATTGCTAACTCGTCGCAGCACGACTCTCGTTCTCGGCGAACTTCGGCAGAAACGAGCCAAACAGCCGGATGAAAAAAGAAAACGGTCTCCATCAACCGTTGAAAAAAGTTCACCCAAAGATCGAGCCGCTTCACATGAGCCAATTCGTGCGCGAGTACCGCTTCTAGGACGTCTGGAGAGATTTCCGCCATCCAGGACACCGGCAAGAGAACCATCGGCCGCATGAGCCCGACCGTCATGGCTTGGCTAATGCGGCTTGAATAGGCAATCGGTGGCAAGTGCCAGATCTGCAAACGCTGGGCGATCTCAGAGAATTGAACCAAAACGTGCGATTCGACCCCGCTGAGACCGACACGCCGAATCCAGATGGTGCCAAGATAGCTCAGGCAAATTCGCCCGCCCAGAAGTAGAACGCCAAGCAACCAGCCAAAGATCACGTAGGGCTGATAGGTTGTTATCAGACCGGCTATGGTGAAGTGAGAGGTTACAGAAGAAGCGGTTGGCTCGAAGTGGTTGATCTCCGCGTCAGCCATGGATGCAAATGCCGACGTTTGCAGCGAGGCTCCGGGCACGTCTGTGGTCGCGGATGGCCCCTCTGAAAAATCAGCGACCGGAGGAAGCTTATCGGTATCGAGCAAGAGGTACGTTGCGAAAGGGCATAACCCCATCATCATAAGCGTTGCCAAAGCACCCAGATATCGGGCTTCTGCGGTACGTAGTGCCAGCAAGGATGCTAACAAACGCCAGAGGCAAAGCAGTAGTAACGCTTGCCAGAAAAAGTGGAGTAAGACAAAAGTCAGTTTCATCGCCACAGGACTTTGCAGCAAGCTCCACATCACTGGCCGTTCTCCTCTTCGTATTGCTCTAGAGCTTTCCGGATCTCTTCGAGTTCTAAAGCGCTCGGTTTTGATTCTTCCAAAAGGTGGGTTACCAGCGAGGGAGCGGATCCTTCAAAGACGCGTCCGAGGATGTCGCCGACAATGTCCCCCAGCGTCGACTCTTGTGGCATCCTGGCCGTGTACTGAAAGGCTCGCCCGAGCGGTTCTCGATCGAGAAGCCCCTTGTCGGACATTACGTTCATTAAGCTCATGACGGAGGTGTAAGCTCGTTTTCGTCCTTGTTGGTTTAGTTCTTCCAGAACTTCGCGCACCGTGCTTGGTCCGCGCTTCCAAAGGACTTTGAGAACTTCGAGTTCTCCGGTCGTAGGGGTATCTTGTTTGGGCCTTGCCATGTTGTTATCGGTGCCATCTCAATCGGAGAGAAAAGTATCGTCCATCAAAAGCTCTTCATCCCAAAGTGAATCGTTCACCTTTGGCCAAATGTGGATAAAGAAAGTTTTGCCCCCGAAACGTTGTAAAAAATCACACATCCATCGTACCCCACGACAATGCATCGGGCTAGCGATGTTGGCCCGGCTATTCGTAAAGAGAAGTCACTAAAATTGCTGAACAGCGCTCGATACACCCCACTTTCAATGCGGTGTGTCAACGCACGTTTCCAGCCGGCAAGTGATCAGCGAACGAACCGCACTTCAAGGGTGCCTGTTTCTGGGGGGCCAGTAGAACTCAGGCGCGCTTCTTCATCACCTTGTCGACAAGGCGGCGTCGGTTCGGCTCGGAGAGTGCGGAGATCCATTCTTGGACGTTGCGAGAGAGCTTGTGTCGGGTACGATCCAAGCGGTTAGCCCAGTTCTTGCGCCAACCCCAGCGAGATTGATAACGCAGGGCGGCCCAGGTTTGCTCGAAATTGCCAGCAACAATTGTTTGCCAGTCGATCGGGGCTGGTTCGGCCGCTTTCGTGAGAACTGCTTCCGTATGATTCTTGCCGTTGCAAGTGGCGATGACCAACGGGGACAAGCCGCAGAGATTCGCCATGGCGGCCATGGTTACGCAGTTGAAGTGATAGAGGTGCCCTAGGTGCCATTTCTGAGCGAAGCGGGCATCTTGGGATTCCACATTCGGAACCTCAAGAATCAAATGCCCGCCTACCTTGAGGGCGTTGGCCATCTTCTGCATCGCGGCTAAGGGATCGGCCAGGTGCTCTAGCACGTGAAAAATGGTAATCGCGTCAAGCGACTCGGCAGGCAAGTTGGCTGCTTGCAACGACGTGTTCGCAATTTCGACGCCGTAGTTGCTGCGGCCGAACTGGGAATAGGCTTGATCGACTTCCAGGCCTTGCATCTGGAAGCCATGCTTCTTGCCCACGTAAAGCAGTTCGCCTGAGCCGGTGCCGATGTCAAGAACAGACGAGCCCTTCGGCAGATAGTGGTTCAGCTTCTCAACGCGCTGGCCAGCAATAAAGGCGTTGCGGGCCGTGTGTTTCCATTTCGGGACCGAGGAGGATTTATAGAACAAACGGTACCAGTGGCGATAGAAATCGTCGATCGCTTCCGCCGGAGGCTGAGGGTCGACATAAACCAAGCCAGAGGCTTTTGAGATCACCGTTCGCAATGGATAGCCATAGCGATCACGATTGCTGACCACCACGGCAGCGTGGTCTTGTGAGATAGGGCACGGCGCGGTTGCCGTGATCTCGGCGCCGATTTCACCTTCGGTGCCGTTCCAGGCATGAAACACGCGATGCGCCATCTGAACATCCTTTGGCCTCAGGCCGCAGCGTCGAGATCTTCTCGTCCGCCAAAGTTGTTGCGTGAAAGATTGCCGAAGTAGTATTTCACGGCTTCTGGGTGTCGCACCACTTCGTCTGGGGCGCCATGGCACAGAATGTTACCGCGATGAACGACATAACAGCGATCGACGATTTCCAATGTCTTCTCTGCTTGGTGGTCGGTGATCAAAATTGAAATCCCGCTTTGTCGCAGTTCACGAATCACCAGCTGAATACTGTCGACCGTCACCGGGTCGATTCCCGTAAAGGGTTCGTCGAGCATGATGATTTCCGGATCGGAAACCAGGCACCGGGCGATTTCCAAGCGGCGACGTTCCCCGCCAGACAGGCTTTTAGCTTTCGACTTGCGAATGTGGGTGATATCGAAGCGTTCTAGCAATTCTTCGCAGCGTTGCTTGCGATGGTAGGCATCGATTCGCAGCAGTTCCATCACGCCCATCAAGTTTTGCTCGACGGTTAGCTTTTGAAACACACTGCTATCTTGGGCCAGATAGCCCATGCCGCCATCGCGACAACGCTTGAACATCGGCCACAAGGTCACGTCCTTGCCGTTCAGCTGAACGCTGCCTTCGTTGGGGGTAACCATGCCACAGGTCATGCGGAAACTGGTTGTCTTGCCGGCCCCGTTCGAGCCCAGCAAACCGACGATTTCGCCCCGCTTCACCTCATAGCTAACCCCGTCCACGACACGACGCCGTCCGTAGGTTTTGACGAGATTTTGGGCGGTGAGAATGGTTGATTCGTCCATGAATCCTTCGGTCCTTCCGCTATTGGATAAACTTCATGCGGCTGAAGTTGGGGAAAAACGGAACTGGCTTGTTCTTAGAATGCGGCCAATAAACAAACAAGGCTTTGCCAATGAGCATGTGCTCGGGCACAAACTGTTGGCCGATGTCCCACAGGCGTCCATCAGAGCTTTCCGCACTGTTATCGCCCAAGGGAAAATACTGTCGCTCTTCTAACTTAAAGATCGCTTCACGACGCGACTTAAACAGATTGGTGGTTGCCCACGACTTGGGATCGGTAAGGATCGCCCGAATTTCGTTCGGCGGCAGAACATTCCAACTCGGATGCCCTTCGGCGGCATAGTCGACAATCGTGTCTGAGGTCCGGCCATACTGCGTACCAAAGGCAATGTAATAAACATCGCGATAAACCCGCACGCGGTTCAGGGTCATTGCCACCGAGCTCGTACCAATTCCTACGGGCAAAAGATCGCCTGGATCGGTTTCGCTCCACTTCGGAACGGGGGCTTGGCGAGGCGTGTAATGAACCGGAGCACCAAAGTTGACCAAGCGGTCGTTCACCCACAAACGAAGTTCGTTGTCAACGTTCGAGTAGCGGAACGAATAGGCGCCTGGCCTTTTGACCACGGTATCCGCTTCGATTGGCCCGGTTTGCTCGAACTCGATGTTCGGATCGTTCGACGAGATCGTCGCTTTACCGGTGGCTACATCAATGTCGCAGCGGAAGTGGGCTCCACCTTCAACGAGGTCGAGCGACATGACTCCCGAAGTCGACTCGACTTCGGCTTCAAACTCCAGGCAAAGGTCACCCACCCAGTGCAAGCCAGATGAACTGCGGGTGCCAGCATACTCGGTTAGAGTGCCGGTGTTATAAGCACTGAAATCGGTAATCAATTGACTACACGTATCCCGGGCCTCTTGTGTGTTAATGGGCTGACGGTTCTCGGCCATCGCCCAGTAACGGACATTCTTGCCGTTGTCGGCCAACACATGTCGGTAACGTAGCCACGTTTCGCCTTGCGGTTGGCAGATGAATGCGCCGTTCTCTTTCTTCGTCCAACTGCCTTGGGTTTCCGCAGGGTACGGCTCCAAGCGGTCGGGAAAACCCGCCTCTTCCAAAATGTCGCAAGGGTAGTTGGTATCGTAGATCAATCGCTGGAGCGTCAACTGCTTGCTAGGCGGTTTGCGTTCGATCGAGAAGCCAGACCCACCAGGCTTTTGGATATAGATGTCGCCGTGAAAAATCCGAACCGTTTCGCCGGGTAGTCCAATGAGACGTTTAATGTAGTTGGTTTGCGGTTCGACAGGGTACTTAAAAACAATCACGTCCCAGCGGGCTGGGGCAGAGAAGTCGTAGGCAAACTTGCTCACCAAGATACGGTCGCCGTTGTACGATTCATCCGCGCTGATGTCGGTCAGGCGATGGTAAAGCGGATCGACGGCTTGGATGATGTCGTGTTCTTTTTTCTGGGTGTGACGATCGAGTTCGGCACTGGCACCAACCGTGTATTCGAAGCCCGTGTATTTGTCGGTTACGTCTTTGTGACGGCCAAGCAGGGTGGTCGCCATCGAGCCGGTCGGAATGACAAACGCTTCCGCTTCGAACGCCCGAAACAAAAGCGCCAAAATCACCGCCACGACCAACGATTCGACGAACTCGCGTGTTACGGCGAAGTGATCCCCTTCCGCGCCATCTTTGCCTTTCGAGGACTTGTCCGCAGCGGTTGTTGAGTTGCGTTTCTTCTTCACCATGGGCGTCTATTTTTCTGTTTCCCTGGGGCTCGATATCGCGAGTCTCGGGAAGCAAAGGTGCTGTCTCGGGGCGTTCTGTCCCCGAGTTTGTTGGTTGCGAAAACTTTACTATAACGAATCGCCAAATCTAACGCAGCGCTGGTCGGGCGGACTTGCAGCAGGGGGATAACTACTCGGAGTTTGTTTGTAACACTTTTCCTAGTAAGTGTTTACGGATGTCTATTGACCCCATTTCGCCGCGTGAGTCCTCGGAGATCGGTACGTTATCCCCCAGCACAAAGATCTCGTACGGGGTCAATTTTCGATCCCGCGACCAGGTATCGCCTCGGTTATGGGCTCCGAGCCAGACGATATCGCGATAGACCTGGGCTTGTTTCAGCACGGCTGTCCCTCCTTCAATTCGGAGGGCGAATGGTTGACCCGAGAAGACCAGTTCAGTCTCGACCAAAGGAAAAGTCCAATGCCGTTTTCCTTGATCGAGTTCCAAAAACAGCTTCCCGTCGCACTGCCCTGCCCTCACGTTGCAGCCAGCAAGCGACTCCACCGCTAGGGGAAGTTCGACGCTCGCTTGAGAAGATTGCGCCTGGACGACTTTTTGGGCAAAATCAAGTCGGATCAAAGCTTCTTCGTTCTGACCTTGCAGCCGTAAGACCAAAGCATCGGCGTTCCAGTGGCGGAAGGTCCACGCAAGCCACAGGTCGTTGGCTGGAAAGAGTTCCCGTGAGAGAGAGTGGTTGTAGGCATAGCTGTCCTTGGGAGGCGTATCATGATTCTGCGAACTAGGCGGAGGCAAGCAACTGCGATGGTGATAAATCAGCCAGTCTTCTTCGTCCGGTTGACCCTCCTGTAGGGGAGCAAATGCGAGTACGCCTGGTCGTACATCCCATCCACTACCGCTAGGAAGTTGCGAGAGGAAGCGAGAATCGCCGTGGGAATGCGATTGGTCGAACATCAGCAGTTTCAGTGCTTCGCGCTGCCGCGATGTCTTGCGAATGATCTCTCCGTCTTGATAAAGCTCGCCTTGCTGAATGCGAGGGACTTCGCCTGGGAGAAACGCGATTCGTTTTACCGCGAATTGCTGTTCTTGGTGCGGGATAGCTAGCACCACCAAGTCAAAGCGTTGCAGCTGATCTGGCAAAACAGGTTCCCATTGGATCGTGCTGCCTGGTTCGACGACCGCTGGAGGAACTGGGCTGGTTTGGCCGCAATTGGGGCAAGTTAGTTCGGCCGGCAATTCGCTCACGCCATCGACTAGTGTGGTGAATTGGCAATGGTCGCAAATGACCTTTACATGCGGCCCCGGCAAGTGAGGTGCCATCGATCCGCTGACGACCCGATAGATTGGTGGTGGCATGATGCTGGCGACCTGAAAACTGGCCACACCCACGGCAACCGCCAAAAGCAGCAAAAAGGGAACGAGACGCATAAGCTCCTCCGGTTTTTCGGGAGGGGACAACGAATCGCCGAGTGAGGGCTCGGCGATGGTTTTATTGTAATTGCGTCTGATGGGAATTGCTGAGAGACTTACGTGCGGTCTTCGCCTGTTTCGAGAACCGCCATGAAGGCCTTCTGCGGGATGTCGACCGAACCGATCGATTTCATCCGCTTCTTACCTTCCTTCTGCTTCTGCCAGAGCTTTCGTTTACGCGAGATGTCCCCCCCGTAACACTTGGCAGTCACGTTTTTACGCAATGCTTTCACTGTTTCGCGGGCGATCACGCGGGTGCCAATCGCGGCTTGCACGGCCACCTCGAACATGTGGCGGTCGATTTCGCTTTTCAGCTTTTTCACGACAGCACGGCCACGACGGTCGGCGTCGGCTCGGTCGCAAATGATGCTCAGGGCATCAACCCGCTTGCCGTTGACCAGGATGTCCATCCGCACGAGATCGGCTTCTTCGTAGCCGCGCATCTCGTAGTCCATGGTGCCGTAGCCCCGGGTCGAGCTTTTAAGCTTATCGTGCAGATCGTAAATCACTTCGGCCAGCGGGATGTCGTACACCAACATCGACCGGGTTGGCGAAAGGTATTCGGTTCGAACATGGATCCCGCGACGTTCGTTGCAAAGCTGCATCACCGGGCCGATATAGTCGGACGGCTGGATCAGGCTGACACGCACGATCGGCTGGAGGAAGGTTTCGATCTCGCCTGCTTCGGGCACATCCTGTGGTTTATGGATGTCGACCGTTTCGCCTTGCTTGTTGACAATCTGGTAGGTCACATTTGGCGCGGTTTGGACCAGGTCGATATCGGCTTCTTGTTCTAGCCGCTGCTGCACGATTTCCATGTGCAATAGCCCAAGGAAGCCACAGCGGAAGCCGAAGCCCAAAGCGTCGCTCGTTTCTGGCTCGAACGTGAAGCTCGGATCGTTGATACGCAGGCTCTTCAGGGCGTCGCGTAGCTGTTCGAAGTCTTGTCCGTCGGATGGATAAAGGCCACAGAAAACCATCCGCTTTGGTTCTTGATAACCAGGTAACGGCTTGGCCCCTTTGTCACCTTGCACGGTGATCGTATCGCCAATGTTCACCAGTTCGAGGGACTTGATATTGCAGATGACGTAACCGACCTGGCCAGCGGAAAGCTCATCGCGAGCAACCGGGCGCGGGACGAACTGGCCAACTTCGAGTACTTCGTGATTGGTTTCGCCACGGATGAAGCGGATCTTGTCTCCTTTTTTGAGACGGCCGTTCATCACGCGAACGTAAGTGATCGCGCCGCGGAACTTATCGTAGTGCGAATCAAAGACCATCGCTTGCAGCGTGGATTCGCGGTCGCCGCTAGGGGCGGGAACACGATCGATGATTCGTGCCAGCAACGCGTCGACCCCCTGCCCAGTCTTGCCGCTGATACCGCAGATGTCGGTGGCATCGAGTGCCAACGTATGTTCGATTTCCTCGGCCACTTCGGTTGGGCGAGCGTGGTTAAGGTCGATTTTGCTGAGGCAAGGAATAATCTCGAGATCGTGTTCCATCGCCATGAACGCATTGGCGACGGTTTGCGCCTCGACCCCTTGAAACGCGTCGACCAGCAGTACGGCACCTTCACAGCATGTAAGCGAGCGGCCCACCTCGTATTGAAAGTCGACGTGGCCAGGCGTATCGATCAGGTTGATTTCATATTCTTGCTTGCCAAGCTTATAGCGCATCGCCACGGCTCGGGCCTTGATGGTGATGCCCCGTTCACGTTCGACTTCCATATCGTCCAGCAGTTGCTCTTTCATTTCACGCGAGCTAACCGTGGCTGTTTTCTCCAGCAGACGGTCGGCCAACGTGCTTTTGCCGTGGTCGATATGGGCGATAATGCAGAAATTGCGAATGTACTTCTGGTCGATGCTTGCCATCGTTGGTGAAGCTACCCTGGTTGGCATGATGGTCCCTCTAGCGGGACCTTGGCGATTGCCCGAATGGTTCGGGGAAACGCCCTATTATACATAAGGACTACGAGTTCAGGGAATCGCGGTGGGTGACGGCTCTGGCTTTGCCTGCCGCCCCCAAATAACCTGCGTCCCCACCCAAACGGGCAAAATCGACGACCGTCTTCTCGGCTGGAACCGGAAATGCTCGTGATTTGACTTCCTGGCGGACACGTTCCAAAAATTGCCGCCCTAACGGACTTTCGTGCCCGCCAAAGTTGATTGCACCGCCTAAAACAACCGCTCCTGGGTCGATGGTGTGCATCAGCGAAACGATGCCAATGCCCAAGTAGCGGGCCGTTTCCAGCACGATATGCAGCGAAAGTGAATCGCCTTGGCTGGCTTCTTCGGAGACCATTAGGGGGGTAAGGGGCTCGCCGTTCTCGACGCGGCGATGAAGCGAGCTTTCTTTCTTCAGGTCGCCGGCCAGTGCCTCGTGGGTTCGCTTGATGATGGCTGTTCCGCTGGCATAGGCTTCTAAATGCCCTCTCTGCCCAGTGGGAATCGTGCGAGCGTTCTCGCTGAAGTCGATGATAATGTGCCCCAATTCGCCGCCGTGGCTATGTTCGCCATCGATTAGCAGGTCGTCGACGATAATCCCGCCCCCGACCCCAGTACCAAGGGTGAGCAGAATCATGCTGCGGAATTCTTTACCAGAACCGAGCCAGTATTCACCGAACGCCGCCGCATTGGCGTCGTTGGCGTAGATTACCGGACGGCCGGTTAGCTGCGAGAGGCAATCTCGAATGGGGAAGTTGTAAGAATTCGGAAGATTATGGGGTTCGAGCAGCATGCCACCTTCGATGTCCATCGTGCCTGGCGTGGCTAGGCCGATAGCCGTGATATCGCTCAAGGGGCGGTTCACTTCCTGACATATCTTCTGGATAACCTCGGTGGTGCGTTCCATGTAGCGCTGCGGGCCGTCCGTTTCGATCGTGGGAATCTTGCGATACGAAACGGTGTTGCCCAGATCGTCGACCAGCCCAATCTTGATATTGGTCCCTCCCACATCGACGCCGATAAAGAGGGGAAGGGTCTCTTTGCCTGGTTCAATGCGGGGTGCCGACGCCATCGATATGCCTTCTAAAACGGATGCTGCGAGCACGGCGAAACGCCGATCGCCCTCAATCATACGGAAGCTGATTTATGGTCGCAATCGGCCCCTTTGTTGGGCATGGCGAGCGGATAAGGTGGAATCGCACAGAATCTCACACAAATTAAGCGCCACTACGCAATTCGGTCGACGAGATATCCATCCGAAATTCCGAACTGGGAACCGCTTCGCACCGTTCGGCCAAAATAGGTGGAAGCGTGAGGTCGGCCAGCGAGAGAAACTGCTCCTTTACGACCCGCGGAAAGACGACAAAACGGCAATTCTGCTGCTGCAGCTCTGCCAAGGCGGCATCTCGCTGCTCGACCGAGTTCTGGTAGTAGCGTGGCTCGGCAATACGGACGATGGTGTCTGCCCCAACCACGAAGGTGGCTTCCGGAAAAATCTTGGTTTTCTCTAAAAAGGTAGGGGCTCGGGTCAGCCAGCAGCGTTGGGGGGGCTCGAACTGGCGGACGCGCGACTCGATATCAAAGAAGTCGAGCGGGGGTTTGTCGACGTTTTCGATCGAAATTTCAAAGTCGACGCGATGTCCGGTGATTTGCTCGGCCAACTCGGCCATGCGCTGGTGCCCTTCGTGCAGCGGGTTAAAGGCCCCGGGAAAGAGAACGCCGCTAAAGGAATCGAGGGAAGCGTCTTGTTCGTCTTTCATGGCACAGGCAACGTTTCGCTGGCCGAGCATCAGTTCGGTCCACGAAGGCCAGGCCACGGCAGAGCTTTCGTCGACATGCTCGCCCGGCAGCAAGTCTAAAGGAATGCGGTTGGTGATCCCGGTAACCTCAGCAATTCGATTGAGAAGCAGGGCCGCAACGACGTTCTCTTCTCGCTCGCGATCGCGTGAGTCTTTGGTCAGAACGAGCGAGGCGAGGCTCGAAATTTGGGCGGTTTGCACAGCAATATGCACGCGATGCTGGCCCTTCTTCGGACGCAAGCTACGAAGGCTGGCACTGCATCCTACGCCCAGCAAATGGGTGTCATCCAGATCGTGCTGAGAATTTCGTTTTTCTAAATCACGAGCCCGGAAAAAGGCCCGCATGGCCATGGCCTGGGCAGTGGCTCGGCTACAATAATGAGCGGGCTTGTAGTGCAGAAAGTCTTCCAGCGAGGCGCTGGAATAAGGAATGAGCGCTTCGAGAACCGTCTCGGACGCCCCAGGAATGCTTAGCAGCTGGCTAAGTGCTTCACTTCCGCCCCCAGTTACGACTGCTGACAGTCGCCACGGCGAACGATGCAATTGCCGAATCAGATGTTGGGTGATTGTGTCGTTCATGGCCTAATTTCCAAGTCCCTTGACCCTCGAAAGAATAGACCGTTGACAGGGGAATGTCGACCACACGTTCTTTGGTCTGCGAGCGATTTCAGCGGAACTTTATGTCAGAAAGAAATGCTCCCAATCTTTGGTTGGGTATGATTTGCGGCGTGTTGGCGGCGATTGGTTATTCGTTGACCAACATCTGCTTGCGATCGCTGACAGGTTTGGACCCGATTTGGGTTTCGTTTTTCAAAGCGATTCCCACGGTCACGCTGTTCGGGCCGATTGCCATCTGGCAGGTTGTTACCCGCCGAGCCGCCCTGCCGAGTGCTTCCTCTGTCGGAATCTTAATCGCGGCAGCAATTTCTAGCCAACTGCTGGGCAATGCCCTGCTGCAGTGGAGCTTTGGTGTGATCGGCGTGGCGATGAGTGTCCCCCTTTGCTTAGGAGGGATGATCGTCGTGGGAGTGTTTATTAGCAAGTGGTTTTTGCAGGAGCATCTCACCCGCTGGCAGACTTGGGGAACCGGCTCGTTGGTGCTGGCGCTGGTGGTCTTAAGCATGGCTGGCGGCGGTGCGGTTCAGTCGGTCGTCGACGAGAAATCGAGGTGGTGGCTGACCGCCGTGGGGATTTTGGCTCCGATCTCGTCGGGCGTTTCTTACGCCTTTTTGAGTATTGCGATTCGCCGAGGCGTCTCGCGGGAAGCCAGCATGTTCATGACGACTGCTTTGATCTGTGCCATTGGGATGATCATTTTGGGGCCACTTAGCCTAATCACTGCCGGCGTCGAGAAAATCGCCCAGACCACTTGGCCTCAATATGGTGTGCTGCTGGTGGCTGGACTGCTAAATGCGGGTGCTTTCGTCGCGTTGACGCTCTCGTTTCGCTACGCACCGGTCATCGTGGGAAATGCGGCCAACTCGCTGCAAAACCCGCTTTCAGCTTTAGCTGGGGTGTACCTCTTTCATGAGGCCGATAGCATCAATCTGAAGATCGGTGTCGCATTGACCGTGCTTGGCGTCGTGCTGATGGGCCTTAGAGATAAGCCTCGCTCAGGCGAAAACGATCGGCACGCAAAGAACACGCATGACGGAGAAACTGAAAGTTCGCCACGGACGAATTCGCCTGTGGAATTAGAGACTTCCTAGTTGAAGTGGCACTGTCAAGCGATATTGCATTGGCAGTCATGCCGACCGCCTGGAAACGACGGTCGGCCATTTTCTGTCTTTAGCGATTACTGACCAAGTCTTTACGAGAGGAGTTCGGCGAAACAAAGTCCGCGTTCTCTTCTACCAGGGTATCTAGGGCGTGGTCCATCCAATCTGACAACGCGGCAAGCGAATCTTCGGGGAGCTGCTGGTAAACCACAAAGTTACCGCGAGGGGTCTTCGATGGTTCGTGAACCAGCTTGAATGGCGTCGAGTGATCCATTGAATATTCTCCTATCCGAGCGAGTTCTCGCACATTGCGAGTCAACTCGAGTGGTGGACGGTTCTGGTCACACTATGACACCGCAACCGTGGTGCCAAGTTCGCATAAATTCTTGGTGGGGCGTCGCGAATCTTTCTTAAGATGAAATTTACCAAGCAGTTGTAAAAAAACAGATTCAAACGGATTGCGGCTCGCCGCGAGGGCTGTTGTGTGGTCTTCAGGCAACAGCTGCCATTTTCAGCATCACTTTTGTCAACGATCTGCCATCCTAACTGTCTTTTGAGAAACGCCTGTTAGCAGTTAAGAACAGTAACGTTCTGACCTGATTAAGGGAAGTTGAAGTTCCTTCTTGCGATGGACTACCCCGATGGGGCTGAAAAATGAAAAGTTGAAAATCGTGCTATTTCTGCTCTCGACATGCGTCTGACTGACAGCATGCCAAAAAACGGGAAAAAAATCCAAAGATCGGCAAATTGGCAACGAAGTCCTCTTTATGCCTGCAAGTTATCCGCTCGGCCAGGCGGGGATTTACGATCCGGAAGTCAATGCCGGGCAGGAAGAGTACGAGGGTCATTCCGTTTTTGATGAGGGTTGAGTCAATGATCAGAAAAATCGCATGCACAGGGATTGGTGCCGCCGTGCTGGCAGGATTGGTGTTTGGCACCGATGCATACAGCTACATCTCGACGACAGCAAGTCGCCTGGGAGACAACGTCAAAAATAGCGTTCCGGTTGAATTCGAGCTGGATCGCGCTCGTAAGATGATTACCGATCTTACGCCTGAGATTCGTCGCAACATGCATTTGATTGCGAAAGAGGAAGTGGAAGTCGAAAAGCTGCAATCGCGTGTGGGCGATTTAGAAAAGAAACTAGCTTCGAGCAAGACCGACATCGTGCGGTTGAAGAGCGATCTCGATTCAGGCAGCACCTATTTCACCTACGCCGGGCACGAATACTCGCGTAGTGCCGTGCAAACCGACCTAGCTGGGCGTTTCGAGCGTTTTAAGACGCAAGATGCTACCCGTGTGAAGTTGGAGAGCATTCTTCGGGCTCGCCAACAGGGGTTGGAAGCGGCACGTGCTAAGCTCGACGGCATGCTGACCGCACGTCGTCAGTTGGAAGTGGACGTCGAAAATCTGGAAGCTCGCCAGAAGATGGTGGAAGTCGCTCAGACCTCGAGCAAGTTTGCCTTCGATGACAGCCAATTGTCGAAGACCAAACGTCTGATTGATGACATCCGCACCCGCATTGATGTGGCCGAACGGATGGTCGATGTCGATGGGGAACTGGCCGGTGAGATCCCCTTGGACGAGCCAACACACACCGACATCGGTGACGAAGTGGCCAGCTACTTCGGATTGGAGGTCGACGAAGAGGAGGAACAGCAGTTCGTCGAAATCGACACCCAAGCCGCCGAAAAGCTGAGCAGTCGGAACACGTTGACGCTGCTGGACTAGTGACTTGGTGGGCCTGAATCGATCCTGATCAACGAATCGATCCTTTCAGGCTGCAAGGGCACGGATAGACCCTGGCAAAATCTCAAGCGATCGCTGAGATGGCTGCGTTTGGAATAAACGTCAGCCATCTTGGCACGCGCGGGGCAAGATTTTGCGTTCGACAGCGAATAGCAAGAGGAACCGGGGCTTGTGTGGTAAACTTGGGCAGCGAGAGCACGAGCAAAGTGAAATGTCTGTAGTCGAGCCAAATTTCGCGAATAGAAGAGAGAATGTGAGCGATCGCCTGCAAATGTGGATCGATGGTGTCGGAGGCTATATGCTTCTTCTCGCTGACCGCGCTAACATTGGCCAGGCGATGGCATCAGCCCAAGTCGATATTCCCATTATGGGCGATATCAGCCGACGCCACGCTGCTGTCCGGCGAAGTGGGGACGAGTACATTCTCGAACCTTTCGCCGATGCCAGGGTCAACGATTTGCCGGTCGAGCGACCGACGATGCTCAAGCATCGCGACGTGATGACATTCGGGCGAGGCGTGCGGATACAGTTCACGCAGCCTCATCCGCTGAGCACGTCAGCCGTGTTACGCATTATCAGTCGCCATCGGACAGAGCCGGCCTGCGATGGCGTGGTGATGCTGGCCGACTCGCTGTTGTTGGGACCGAAAGCGAACAACCATATTGTTTGCCCTCAGTGGCAACGCGACGTCGTTATATTTCGGAATGGAGACAAGCTGCAATTACGGTCGAAGACGCCCCTTTTTCAAAGCGATTCGACCCAGCCTGCTTCCGCGATCAAAATAGGAGAGACCGTGCAAGGAGAAGAGGTTTCGTTTTGCCTGGAACCGATTAGCCGGGCCTGACCGTGCGACCGCTCGGCTCTGGTCTCCTTTTCCCTTTCAATGGAAGGGAAGTGGAGACAAGAGAAGAGAAAGAAAGATGTATCTCATTTATTTGTTGGCCAGGGACTAGACCATGAACCAGTCGGCAGCCGCCATATCTCCGGATAACAATCCGGAGGACGAAGAAGTCGGCCCTGCGAAACTAGCCAAACCGAAAGAAAGCCCCATGCGGTTTACTTACAAAACCGGATCCACTCCGTTAGATGGCTACACCATCAAGCGAGGAGTTGGGGCTGGTGGTTTTGGCGAAGTGTATTATGCAACCACCGACGCGGGCAAAGAGGTTGCACTGAAGCATATCCAGCGTAATCTGGATATCGAAATGCGGGGCGCCAAACATTGCTTGAACTTGAAGCACCCGCACTTGGTTTCGTTGTTCGATATTCGCTACGACAGCGAAGGAGAAGGCTGGATTGTCATGGAGTTCGTCCATGGCGATTGCCTGCAAGATGTGGTCGAACGCAACCCGAACGGGATGCCACAGGACGAAGCGTTGGCGTGGTTTAAAGCGATTGCATCCGCCGTCAACTATCTACATGACCATGGTATTGTTCACCGCGACCTGAAACCAGGCAACATCTTCAACGACCAAGGGACCGTCAAGATTGGCGACTATGGTCTCTCGAAGTTTATCTCGGTCAGCCGCCGCAGTGGACAAACCGAGAGCGTCGGCACGTTTCATTACATGGCCCCAGAGATCGGCAAAGGACGCTATGGTCGCGAGATCGATGTCTACGCCCTAGGGATCATTCTATTCGAGATGCTCACCGGTCGCGTTCCTTTTGAAGGGGAAAGCAGCCAAGAGATCATCATGAAGCACCTGACGGCCAGCCCAGATCTGGGAAACTTGGGCGAGCCGTTTCGCTCGGTCGTCTCGTCCGCGCTGGAGAAAGATCCGGAGAAACGAACCAGTTCCGCCGAAGAGATGCTACAGCAGTTGGGCTTGAAAGAGACAACGGGTTTCGTGGCGACGCTCGATAGCCGCCGTCCGGTCGAATCGCCCAGTCCTGCCCCTCGGCCGACACCGCCGCCAGAGCCTCGTCCGCAGCCCCAAGCAACCTACCAGCCAGGATTTGGCGACGACCTGCAGCCGATCAACAAGGGAGCTTTCGACGACGAACCGATCGCCCAGGCCGTGGGTGGTGCCCAGCAGCGATTCATGCGGTGGTGGAATCATAACGCGACCAGCATGCCGGTGAAGATCGTCGTCCTGGTGGCGGTCGCATTCGGTATCCTCACCAATTTGCACTACATCGTGCCGATCGGTGTGATCTTGGGCGTGTTCTACCTGGCGTACTTGTTTGTACGTTTGCTCATGAACTCGTTTCAGGAAACACCAAGTGGAAGTAGCTACCCACAAACGAGAAGTGGTCGTTATCATCCCCAAGCGATGAAGCGTAAGCACCGCGCCGCCGAGCAAGGCGCGTGGAAGCCGAAACGAAAAGACCGTGAGCGGGCCGCGTTAGCGACTCGCACGGTTCGACAACGGATGCACGAACTGCTCGGTTCGCTGATTGCCAGCGGGCTAACGGCAGTGGTGGTTTCGTTCGTGTTGTTGCTGATTACCGTCGGCGAAAAAGCCCTCACCCGTTCGGCCATCCTGACGTTTGGTCCTTCGTTTGTCTTCTTCACCGGTGTCACCGTATTGGCCTCGTGGACGGTGATCGTCACGGCCAAGTTCTGGGAAAACCGAGGTGGCGAGCATGCCCGGCGTCGGCTGATTATGGCCATACTGGGGGCCTCGATCGGCATGCTGACCTGGGGCGCGTCGCTGATGATGTTCCCACATCCGTTACCGGCAGAGAGCGTAGCAGGAGGCTGGTTCACATTGGGCGAGCCGGCTACGGTCGGGGGGATGATGCTCTTCTTTGGGTTGTCGTTCCTGGTGCCGTGCTGGTGGAAACTGGCCGATCCGCTGCGAAGTAACTGGCTCAGCCCTGCCACCATCGGCGTTTATGTCGCCTGGGCGGCCGTGTTGTCGATCTTTTGGCCGTTCGTGCAGCCGTGCGGCGTGATGCTGATTGGGGCCATTGCCACGACGGTTCAGTTCGCTTCCCCTTGGCTTAACCAAGAACGTCGCGATCAAGAGCGTCGTAAGTACGAACAAGAACTGAAAGAAACCACGGTTTCGAACGTTCGTTCGTAGAGACAACTCAATAAGAAAGTTAAGAATATGGGGGCTTCACCCATGAGTTGGATGATGTTATTAGGCGGCGCGGCGATCTTGGGAATCGTCTTCTTAGTGGTGACGGTCGCCGTGGTAGCGATTGCTTCCCGCGGAAGGCGATAAATTAGCAATCAACGGTACGGCTGACGTCCTTTGTGAGGAAATAAGAAAACCATGGTCCACAGCGAACCCAATATGGCCTTCGGAATTCTCCTGGTCGCGGTCTTAGGCATGCTGGGCTTGGCTGCGCTGATCGCGATGGTGGTAGGCTTGATTCTGGTAGCAACTAAAGGGGGACGCATCCTCTTAGGGGTTGGTGCCATTGCGCTACTGGGGCTGGTCGTGGTGGGAGGTGGGCTCTTCACGATCCTTGGTTATCGCACGACGGAAGTGATTCCTTCGTCGGTCACTCAAGTTGCCGAAGAAACGCTTGATACCCGTGCAATGCCGATACGGCAGATACCGCTCGATAAGGAATCGACCTCGGAAAATCTAAAGCAAGGGGCAACAACACCGCCAGGGCCAAAGCCCGAGACAACTGAGCTTCAGGACGCTACCGAGGAGGCGACTAAGACTCCGGCGGAGCCAACTGCTCCTGGGACGCCAGCGCGAACCCTTAGTGCGGCCCCTGACTATCCGTTTCCTGATATGCGGCCTCCTCATTTTTCACGCCCCTTTGGTCCTTATGGATCAGGCTTTCAAGGAGGGTATGCTTCGACCGATCCTCACGAGGAAATTCGCAAGCTCCGCGACCAGGCCATGAGTCGGATGCAGGAGCAGCTCTACGGCATGCCAGCAGCTAGTTCAGCCGAAGAAGAGGCAACCGAAGAGTCTCACCCGTCGTTTGACTTAGTGGAAGAAGCTTACTCGCCGATGGAATCGACTGAAGAGGCCCCGAGCATCATCCCTCCTGGCCGTCCTGCCTGGGTTGAACAAGAGCCGCAGTGGGAAGACGACGGCACGTATCTTGTGGCGGTTAGCTCCGGGCCTTTTGAGCGGGGGATGGATTGTCGTAAGATGCTGCAAAACGAGACTCGGATTGCTTTGCGGCAGTTCGCCGGTGAATACCTCGATAATTCCCGTGCCCCCGAGATGTTGGGATCGCGGCTTGATGACTTGCAGGAGTCGGTCGTTGTCGAGACGTACCACGAGCAGTTGAACGCTTCGGTCGGGCCCATGCAGCAGTGGCATTCGCTGCTCAAGTTCGACATTCCCTTGCAGCAGAAGTTGAACGAGCTGTGGCATGCTCAGCAACAAGTGAGTCGAGTGGTTTACATTGGGGCAGGTTTTTTCGCCCTGTTAGGTCTCTTGTCGATTTTCTACATCGGCATGTCGCTGACCAGCGAGGGAAGTAAGGTTTCGCCCTGGTTGGTCTCAGCCGGTACGGTCGTCGCATTGGGAGGGCTTTTGGTGGCAGGCGTGATTTTCGTTAAGGCATTTCCCATGCTATAAATAGGAGGAATCTTGCCATGGATTCGTTGTATCCGTGGCGGCGAACTTGGCCTGTTCGTTTTTTCCACCTATTCATCCCGGCCTGAAAGGAACGCAACCACCTTGTCTCTATCACGCGTTTCAGAAACAGATGCCTTGTTGATCGGTCGCATTCGCGACGGGGAAGAGGACGCCTGGCAGGACTTGATCGACCGTTACGAAGGACGCCTCTTGGCTTTCGTCGAAAGTCGTCTGCGGCGTCGCGCCCATAGCGAGGATGTGGTTCAAGAAACCTTCATCGGCTTTCTGAACAGCTTGCCCAATTACGATGGTCGCCGTTCGCTAGAGAGCTATCTTTTCGCAATTTGTGCTTATAAGCTAACCGATCATTTACGTCGCGAAGGACGACGCCCTACGTTGCCGCTCAGTTCGGCAGGGGCAGGCCGTTCTTCCAGCGATACGTGGGAATTGGAAGGCCCTGCTCGGCCAGCTTCGAGCTTGGTGCGCAGTGGCGAGCGACGCACTTTAGAGGAAGATGCGTTGGTCGAGGCGATTCGCCAGCAGATCGAGAATTGGAAGACTCGGGGAGACTGGGGCAAGATTCAATGCGTGGAGTTGTTGTTCGTGCGGGGCTGGGCCAATAAAGATGTGGCTAGCCACTTACAAATTAGCGAACAACACGTCGCCAACTACAAACACGATTTCACGAATAAACTCCGGGGCAGCGTAAAAAACCAACAGCTTTGCGAAGAGGTTTTTCCCGAACTCTATACAAACTAGCCAGGCGTTGTCGTTTCGAGAACGCACTCAGATCTAAAGAGCACAGAGTATCGAGGCAAACGGCTACTCACTTGTTCTCTTTTCCGAAACAGCAATCCCAGGGGGGAAACGATGTCGACCGTTGAAAACCGTTACACACTACGCGAGTTCGTCGAGCAAACCCAACAACGCGACCGAGGCGAAGGCTTCTTCGAGATGGAGAGCCCGCGAATCCTCGAGGTCAACCTGAAGGGAAACTACGTCTGGACCAAGATGGGATCGATGATCTCGTACCTGGGCAGCATGAAGTTCGAGCGAGAAGGGGTCTTCGACAAAGGCCTGGGTGGCTTCTTCAAAAAAGCGATCACCGGGGAAGGGGCACGCCTGACAAAGGTATCGGGCAACGGCAAACTCTATCTGGCCGACTTCGGCAAAAAGATCCAGATTTTGCGTTTAGAGAATCAAGAGATCGTCGTGAATGCCAACGATGTCCTCGCTTTTGAGAACAGCGTGACTTGGGATATCAAAATGATGAAGCGGATCTCGTCCATGATGGCCGGCGGACTGTTTCAAATGACCCTCAGCGGAACCGGTATGGTCGCGATCACCACACACTACGAACCGCTCACGTTGGTGGTGACGCCAAGCCAACCGGTTTACACCGATCCGAACGCCACGGTGGCTTGGAGCGGAACGTTGAGCCCAAACCTAAAGACTGATATTTCGTTGCGTTCGCTGATTGGACGTTCCAGCGGCGAATCGTTTCAAATGGAATTCATCGGCAACGGCTTTGTGGTTGTGCAGCCATTTGAAGAGATTTATCACGCGGAAGGTTAATCGCCTGCTGCCCACCAACCCCCTCCCCTTTGGCACTTTAATACGCGAGAGGGGAAAAGAAAGTCAGAAACGATGCGAACGCTGACCAACGCCGATTTAGAAGCCTATTTGAACGAAGAACTGGCCGTCGAAGAAGCCAGTTCGGTGGAAGAACAAATCCGCGAACAGCCAGAACTGAAAGCCCGGCTTTTGGAAATCCTCGCCCGACGAGACGCTGGCGTGCATAGTTTAGGAGAGATTTGGCGGAGGCATCGCATTACCTGCCCGACCCGGCCGCAATTACAGCAGTACCTGCTGGGGGTCTTACCGGCTCAGGAAGAAGTGAATTACATCACGTTTCATCTGGAAGAGGTCGGTTGCCGGATTTGCTCGGCGAACTTGGCCGACCTGATCAAGGCATCGGAAGAGTCCGAGCAATCTGCTAGCGAAGAGCAGCACAAGACCCGCCGTCGGAAGTATTTTCAGTCGAGCGTGGGCCGACTTCGCAAGGAAGATTAGCGGTCAATTTCTGTTCGCGCGGTTTTCGAGCTGAACGCCTTCAAACCGGTAGCCGGCTAAGATTGGTCGCCCAGAGAATGTTGCCCGCCCAAAAGGATGCGACAATATTGTTATGAAATCTCTGCATCTAAAGACCATTCAATAGTTTGCGTCGTCTGGCCAACGCCGATCTGGCATTCTTGGCATGACGCTTGCGTGTAGGCATGCACCGAAAGTCATCCCTATACCTCTAGCCAAATCAGGTGGAACAATGAATTGGCGACGCACATCTGGAACATTCTCGATTTTAGGACTTGCTGCCGTTGGTGGAATTCTCCACGCCGGGAGTCATTCTCCTGCGCCGACGCCAGAGTCGGAGAAGCCGGCGACGGCCCCTGAGGAACCGACGGAAGCATCCGACACCGATCCGGAGAAGCCCAAAGCGTCGTAAATGAGGTTGGGAACAGATTCCAATCCCCTTATCTAGTACAGGTCTTCGATCATGAGCAACGCCCCCCTGCATCGCACGACCAAGTCCGTTTGTTTGAGTGCCACGGTTCTTCAGCCGCCTCTTCCGGACGGATCTTTCATGGTGCCGATGAATGATCCTGTTGATGCGATCCATGCGGAACGCCATCCCGAAGAAGCCGTCGATCGTCATCGTGAAATGGTGATGTTAGACCGTCTCTTTTGGATGTCGATCGCGCTTCTCATGATTGTGGGCCTGACTTTAAGAGTATGGATTTTGTTTTAGGAGGATACCTGACATCCTCCGTTAAGTTTTGCTGCCAGATTGATAAATCAAATGGGATTTCACCATGTCGATAACTACCAGCCCAACCACTGCATCCGAAGTAATGGAATCGTCTGCCTCTCCTTTTGACTCGGCCGAAAAACGGCTTGAAGATCACACGGTAAAAGAGCTGCGTGAACTTGCCAGTCAACTAGGAATTCGCGGTCGTAGTAAGCTGATGCACAAAGAAGAGCTAGTCAGCGTCATTCGCCGTCGCTGGTAAAGAGGAAACACCCTCCCCGGTTTCCCCCCCCTCATGCAAGAAAGAGCCTGGTTGTTTAACGACCAGGCTCTTTTCTTTTTGGTCTCTACGAAATCAGCCTGGGCGATTGAATCTTAAATTGCCGCAGTTATTAACGCTCAATTGGCCTCATTCTTTAAGAACTTCCACGAAATGGATTCATTTTGCCGGAACTGGAACAGTACATGCGTTAGCAGTTTCACCGTTGATCGCTTGGCTTTGCAGTGGAGACATTGCAGGGCTTTGTTCCACAAACAGCGATCCATTCAACAACCCGCGTCGCAATTTGGTCCTGTGGCAGAACCTCGCGACGCTAACAAAAATCTGCCTGCAGAAGTTCAAGGAGAGGTTCCTATGTTACGCAAGATTCCTGCAGTCGCTGCTGCTGCCCTGATGGCCGCTGGATGCGTTACCTCGCTCGCTCATGCTGATGATGTTGCCAACCCCAATCAATCAAACGTCCAAGTCGACGTCGGCGGACCGGCTGCTCCGGGGCAGGCGGACGTCGAAGTTAACACGGCAGACCAAGCAACGAAGGCGATGTTCGGTCGCCGCGCCAGCCAGATCGAAGGCATGGCAATCCACAACGAAGCTGGCAAAGATCTGGGCGTTGTTCGCGATGTCGTAATCGACACAGATCGTGGGCAAGTTAAGTATGTCGCCGTTTCGTACGGTGGTTTTCTGGGGCTTGGCACGAAGCTGTTTGCGGTCCCGTTTGAAGCTTTTCAATATCACCCAGCTACGCAAGGTCACGATGCACGACTTGTGCTGAACTTGAATGAAGAGATCCTGCGGAAAGCTCCCGGTTTTGATGCTGACAACTGGCCCGACATGGCTTCCCAGACGTTCACGAACGACATCGACAAACATTATCGTCACCGGGAAGGTGGTTTGAACATTCAAGCTGGTCCTGTGGGGATTCAAATTGGTGGCAAGCGAAAAGCAGCGGCCGACCAGCCCACCAATCCGTTGGCTGTTCATCGTGCGGCTAACATAATTGGCATGAATGTCGTCAATAATGAGAACGACAAAGTTGGCACGATTAACGATCTGATGATCGATATGAGCAACGGGCATGTGCGTTACGCTGCCCTGTCGGTCGGCGGTTTGGCTGGCATTGGCGATAGCATGTATGCCGTCGCTTGGGACCAGTTCCGCTGGAAGCATAACGCTCAGAACGATACCAACGAGTTGGTTTTGAATGTCGATCCCAAGCTGTTGAAAGACGTTAAAGGGTTCGATCAAGATAACTGGCCGCAACATGCGACCGCTCGTTTAGGTACGACCAAGGTCGATGCCAACGTCGAGCGTCCTGGAGTTGATGCCGATATCAACGTCCCTGGCGTGCGTGTCGATGTCGATACCAAGGATAACTAGTACAGGAAGTCTCAGGGCGGAATCATGGAGTGATACGACACATGGAGGTCACAAAATCGACCACCCCTGAGATGGATTGACGAAGTGGTTGTTGGGCCAACGCCTTGGGGAAGTCGTTTCTCGAAACGATCTTCCCTGAGGCTTGGCTTAATTATATCGAGATACCTCTCTTCCCTTTTTTGTCAGGAGCCTAGCAATGAACTGGGACACCATTAAAGGAAACTGGAAACAGTTTCGCGGAACTGTGCGAGAGCAATGGGGCAAGTTGACCGATGACGATCTCGAAGTGATCGCCGGAAAGCGAGACAAGCTGTGTGGCAAAATTCAGGAACGCTATGGCATTGCCAAAGAAGAAGCCGAGCGGCAAATCGATCAATTTCATAACGCCCTGTAACACGGGCCAGCTCTGCATTGGTTTCCCTGATCGTTCGTGATTCCCCCAGCTAGTTTCGGACTCTGGGGGGGGGAGAGTTGATGGCGTCGCTTGGAGGCTTGTTTGTAAATTTAGGGCAGTGATGCGTCCATAAGATGTTACGAAAATGAATTTTCGCAGCATTTTGATTGACGTTACTTTTCTTTTTTTCTTACATTGAGAGGAGCCCACCGATCTCCGCCTTCCTGGGGGAGACACTTCTCAACTTACCTCTCCTCTCGGAAAACTCTGCCCATGCGATCTCTGTCTTGGCGATATGCCAGAAATTTGTTGGGGATCGTCCTCTTGTTAGCGACTCCATTGGTGATTCAAGCCGCAGACGCGATCAACACGAAATCGCTCCCAGGCATCTTGCTCGATAACGTCCAAGCGGAAATGGTCGGCCCTTGGGTACCGTCCAACCGGATCAAGCCGTATGTCGGAGAAGGTTACGTTCATAGCGGTAAATCGACCGATTCGGTTAGCAAGCAGTCGAAGACGATCACCTTCCGCCAGAAATTGCCTCAGCCAGGTAGTTACCGAGTTTATCTCGCTTACAACGCTGGCAAAGATCGCGCAGCCCAGGCGCCCATCGTCATTCGGCATGATGCTGGGGAGTCTCAAGTTCGACTCAATCAGCGAGACAAGCCCCAAGGCCCGCTGATGTTTCATCCGCTTGGCGATTTCAATTTTACACCAGAGAAAGAAGCGATCGTAACGATCTCGGACCACGAGGCTCAGGGCATCGTCATCGTCGACGCGGTTCTCTTCGTGCCGCAAAATCAACTTGCCAAGTTGAAAGGAATAGAAAAGAAACGAGTGTCTGTCGAACCGGAAACCGCGCCTGAATTTGTCCGCGCAAAGTTACCGCCCAGACAAACGCTGACATCCGCTGCGTTAGACGAACGGATCGTTCGCGAAGCGCATCTCACCAAGACCACGGCGATCATCGACGACGAAACGTTTCTGCGGCGAGTAACCATCGACGTTATTGGACGCATCCCGACGGAGCAGGAGCGAACCGAATTTCTGGCTGATACCAAGCCGACCAAGCGGGCTCTATTAGTCGAACGCTTGTTGGCCAGCCCAGAATTTGGCCAGAACTGGGCAACGTATTGGAGCGATGTTTTCAGCTACCGTATTCCGCAGCCTGAGCTGACCTATCTCGACTACCAGGTCTTTCAAGATTGGCTGGCTCTGCAACTCAACGAAGGTACCGGCTGGGATGAAGTAACGTATCGGATTTTGACCGCGACCGGCAAAGTCAGGGACAATCCGCCTGCCTTCTTTGTGGGCTACCATCAAGCGAGCACTTCGCGTTTGGCGGGCGAAACGACTCGGATTTTTCTTGGCACCCAGATTCAATGTGCCGAGTGCCACGACCATCCGTTTGTCGATATTCCCCAGGAACGCTTCCACCAGATGGCCGCCTTTTTTGTGCGTTCCTCTTCTAAGCTGCCTTGGAACGATAGCAGCGAAATCATCGTTGGTAGTAAATCTTCCGGCGAACACAAGCTACCGGAAACCAGCCGTGTGATGTTGCCGACCGTCTTCCGTGGCGACCCGCTACCGAAAGGGGCAAGCGACATCGAACGTCGCGTGCAACTGGCTAAATGGGTCACCAGCCCAGACAACACGATGTTTCCTAAGGCTTACACTAACCGAATCTGGGAACGTCTGATGGACGCTCCTTTCTGTGATCCGATCGACGAGATCAGCGCCGAGGCTGGCTATCCGAGCTTGCCCTCTCTGCATCAAGCCGTTGCAGATCATTTTATGGCGAATCAATACGACGCCAAGTCACTCTTTCGCTTGATCCTGAACACCAAAGCCTACCAGCGACAGCTTGATGCCGAAGACCAAATCGTCGGCCAATTGGCTGCGGCCGAATTTCGGAAGATGCGGGGCGATGTGGTTTTTAAGTCGCTGGCCGTAGCGATCGAACTGCCGAACGTAACCGGCGAAGCGACCGAGCCAACCGACGCTGTTCGTTTTCCGCCGCCACCGAAAAGCACGCTCGATCTTGTGAATGAAGTCTTTGGTTACGATCCATCCTTAGGCAAAGCGTTTCGCCCACAAACGATGCAGCAGGCCATGTTCCTGATGAACAATCGCCAACTACAAGCTCAGGTCAACGCAGCTGCCGATCAAAAGACCAAGCTGGCCAAAATGCTTGATCAGTCGCCCGACGACCGCCAGGCGATCCAGCGGCTCTACGTCAACGTGCTCGGTCGAGCCCCCAGCGAAGAAGAGCTAACCGTTGCCTACGACTATGTTCAAGAAATCGATTCTCGCAGCGAGGCGTTCGAAGACCTTTTGTGGGCACTTTTGAACACGGCTGAATTCACCACCCGCCGCTAAGTCAAATTGCACGTAGACACCCCTGCCAAGGTACCTGCCATGATTCGTTCTTGCTGGAATTTGATGACTCGAGATGGTCACGTGACGCAGCGTCGTGGTTTTCTCAAGCAGCTACTAACCGCTTCCGCCGCCGGAGCAATTGGCCTCTCATGGCGCGACATGCTGATCGCCCGAGCCAGCGAACTTCGTAAGACCGGCAAGGCGATGATCTTGCTATGGATGGATGGCGGGCCAAGTCAGTTCGAGACTTTTAATCCCAAAATTGGCTCGCAATATCAAGGACCAGCCACGGCGATACCGACATCGCTACCAGGCGTACATATCGCCGAGCATCTTCCTGAAACGGCGAAGATGATGCACAAGATCGCCTTGATCCGCTCGATGCAAAGTCCTGAACGCGATCACTTCCGCGCGATCAAATTGGTTCGCAGCGGATACCCGCTTAACCCTTCCATTCAATATCCGACTTGGGGCAGCGTGGTTGCCCGCGATCGGTTTGACCCAACGTACGACTTGCCTGCGTTCGTGCGGATTGGCAAGCCTCGGATTATTACCCGTGACATCAACAGCGGTGTATTAGGGCCGCGCTACGAATCGTTCAAGATCGAACGTGCTGGTTCGCTGCCAGAGGATGTCCTTACCACTGTGCCGGAAGATCGCCTCAAGCGACGGTTGGACTTGGCCGCCCGGTTGGATTCCGAGTTTGCTTCCCATGGGGGTGGGGGACGCGTGCAGGAGAAACAAGCAATCTACGAGCAAACGCAGCGTTTTGTGCTTAGCCCAAAGCTGGAAGCATTTCGACTCGATAACGAACCCGACAAGGTTCGCGATGCCTATGGCCGCAACGATTTCGGTCAGGGGTGCCTGTTGGCGCGTCGCTTGGTTGAAACAGGCGTTAGCTTCGTGGAAGTGTTCAGCACCGGCAACGTGAGCGATCAAGGTTGGGATACCCACAAGCATGGCTGGGATGAAAATCCGAAACTCGCTGGCGGCATCGACCAGGGCTACGCCGCGCTGCTACGCGATCTCGACCAGCGGGGCATGCTGGAAGACACACTGGTTGTCTGGATGGGAGAGTTTGGTCGCACACCCAAGTTCAAACCGGACGGTGGTCGCGAGCATTACTCCGACGGTTGGGTCACTTGCCTATCGGGCGGAGGCGTGAAGATGGGCCAAGTAATCGGCGCGACCGATAAACAAGGAGTGACCGTCTCCGATCGACCGGTGAGCGTGCAAGATTTATTCGTCACGTTTTGCCAAGTGCTGGGCATGAACCCGCACGACGAATACGTCACCGATCAAGATCAGCCGCTGACGTTAGTCAAAGGTGGCGAACTGATTCACGAGTTGTTCTAAGAACCTTGCTGGTCTGTAAAGCCGGTAAAACCATGCACGCAGATCGTGTTGCCGTACGTCTTTACATTCGTGCGAGTAAGCTGCGTGGCGTTTTCCATGCTCGCAATTCCCTGACCGCCGATTGGGCTGATTGCTTCTTTTCCGCCTGCGATCTTGGGGGCAACGAACGCGTAAACTTCATCGATCTGGCGGTTATCCCATAACAGGCCCAGCAGTTGACTCCCTCCTTCAACCAAGATGTTGGTCATCCCACGCTGGGCGAGTTCATCGAGCAGAAAGTCGAGTCTAGCGACGTGATCGTTGCCAGGGCAAGCAATCACATCACAGCCTGCGTGTTGCAAGCGTTCGAGGCGTTCTGGTGGGGCATTAGGGGACGTGGCGACGATGACCGGGGCTTGGTCGATGGTCTTGATCAAGCGACTTGATTCGCTGAGCGAGGCCTGGCTGTCGACGATAATCCGAGCCGCCGTGCGTGGCCCGGGAGGGCGAGTGGTTAGCAGTGGATCGTCTAGCTTTGCCGTCCCGCTACCGACCATCACACCGTCGCACAAGCCACGAATGCGATGCACTTCGGCCCGCGCCTCTTCGCTGCTAATCCACTTGCTGCTGCCGTTGGCGGTGGCCAGTTTGCCGTCTAGGGTCATCGCCCACTTGGCAATCAGCCACGGCTTGCCTTGCCGCTGCCGTTTGAGATACGGAGCGTTGAGCCGCTGGGCTTCGTCGCCGAGAACACCAACGCAAACTTCCATGCCAGCGGCAGCCAAGATTTGCAGACCACCTCCCTGCACTTTGGGAAATGGATCTTGCATGGCCACAACCACGCGGGCCGGTTTCGCCGCCAAAAGAGCATCGGTACAAGGAGGCGTTTTACCGTGGTGGCAGCACGGTTCTAACGTGACATAAACCGTGCTCCCTTCCAGCGACGCCTCGCCGCAGTTGGCCAAGGCGTTCACTTCAGCATGGGGACCGCCGAACTTCTGGTGGTATCCCTCGCCGATCACTTCCCCTGCTTTCACGACAACGCAGCCAACCATTGGGTTGGGCTCGACGTGCCCGCGCCCTTGCTGGGCAAGCTGTAAGGCGCGGTGCATGAACGGAAGGTCGGCGTCGCTCGCAGCGGACATGGCTTAGTCCATTCCTGGTAGCCATAAGCCCGACTTCTTTTCCTCTGCTGGGGGTGCCCCAGCTTGTGGCGGCGCGGCTGGCGGCGGGCTGCCTGCCCCAGGTGTCCACAAGCCACCTGCTTCTTCGGGGCTTGGGCCTGCCGGTGGTCCACCTTGCGGCATGCCTGCCATGCGGCCATCAGGCGTGATCAAACCGAAGCGTTGCAGCACGCCGAACAAAGCCTGAGCGGTGTTCGGTTCTTGAGCATGCTTGGTCATAAGCACTTGCATCAACTGTTGAGCCTCGGCCATTTCGCGGCGCTCGAATCGCATGGCAAGTTCGGCCACAAGCCACGGCCCTGGCGATTGGCCTTGCTGTGCGGATTCGGCCTGGGCCTTCTTCAAGTAACCGAGCGTGACGTCGCCATCAGCAGCCGTACGGGCCAGTTCACCGTAGAGTTGCGCTCGGTCGATCTGATCTTGTAGCGACTCGCGATTGAGAAGTTCCTGGGCCAATACCTCGACGGCTTTGTTCAGCCCGCGAATCACGCTACGCCCGTATGCTTGCACGAGGTCTTGATCACTCAGCTTGTCGACAGGTAAACGATGCAAGCGTGTAATCGGAACCGACAAAATATCGAGTCCGTCTGCCGAAAGCATCTCGGCACCTGGCAGGTTCAGCTTCTTACGCAGCTCACTAAAATCGAATTCCCATTTCTCTTGCTGAGCGACCATTTCCAGCGTCAGCACTTCAGCGGCCAGGGACAGACGCAGATCGGAATCTTGCGCAGCTTCTAGCGGGGTTTTGCCGCCGAGCGATTTCATGGGGAACTTAACCCAGTTCTCCAGCATGACCAGACGCCGCTTTTCAGCCATCAACTTGCTGCGAATCTCAGGCGTGATGTCGTCCGGCAGACGCCACTGCCAGTTCATCAGATCTTGCAACGCATAGATGCGGCCTTGGGCGGTCTCTTCGACGGTTGGCTCGATCGTGTCGCCGCAAATTTCTTTCAGCGTAGCAACGGCTTCATCGAACTGAGGCCCCTTGGCCGAAGTGAACTCGATTCGGGCTGGGCGATCGGTTTCTTTGCCGTAAACGAGGACCTCGCCCAGGACGCTCGAAACGTTGTCTAAGGTTAGCTCGGCAGCGGTAGCGACGCGTGGCTTATCCAGCAGCAAGTAGGCAGCCCGGGGCGGAGGCGAATCTTCGGTGCCCAACTGTGAAAGATCGACCGGCAGATGCTCGGCCCGCTCGTCAACTCGCAGCTTTTCGAGCAACTGCTCCATTTCCAGAACAGGCATCGCGGCGGCGACGACGTCGATTTGCTCTTCGTCTTGCTCTCCCAGCGACTTGGCCAAGGCTTCGGCTTCGGCCGCCGTTTCAAAGTCGATCCGCTGCTCGGCGACGGCGAACGTATGCAGTGTTTTGGCAGCCGTTTCGTCTTGGGCCAAGCTGAACTGCAGGGCTGCGATGTTTTCGAGGATAGCCGGATTGCGTGGCGCGCCGGCACGTAGTTCTTCAAACTGGGCCAGCGATCGACGCCACAAGCCTTGGCTGGCATCTTTAAGAGCGTTGTTGAATTCATCTTTGCGCGGGAAGTCGGCCGGGCACTCGGCGAACGACAGGTCTTGCTTCAGGAAGATCGGGATCTCCGGAGCATGATTCAACCGCATCAGCATTTGCATCGGCGTGTTGTCGTCTTCATGGGCCAGGTTGGCTTGCTGCGTGAAGTGAGCCCGGGCGCCTAGCACTTTGCCGGTCATCAGCAACATTTGGCCGACAACGCCAAAGGCATCATATAAAGAAGGATGCAGGTTGACTTCGGTCTTTTCGAGGGCCGTTTGCAACTCGTTGATCGCTTCGTCCCCTTTGCCCAGCGAAGCATCCAGGGTGGCTTTCAAGGCATGGGCCGAAGCTAGTTCTGGATGCTTTTCCAGAAACAAGTTCACTGCTTCTTCCGCTTTGTGTTCGTCGGAAAGCTGCAAATTCAAAATCGCGTTATAGAACAGCGGTATCGAATGGTCCGGATACTTAACGAGCAGCTTTTTCACGAAGTCGAGACAAGCCACACGCTGATCGCCTTGCAGCAGACGCTCGATCTTTTCGATATCGCCGACCATGTCCGGGCAGTAGAACTTGATCTTCTTGTTGGTCCCACAGGGAGGATAGGAATAAGCGTCGATAGTCATGCCGACTTCCGTTTGTATTTGCTGAGGTTAGTCGCGAAGTGCGTATTTAACATCCACCTATTAGGCGGAGCGAGTCATTGGCAAACCCGGATGGTAACAAATTATAAGCAATCTGACGAGCAGCTTTATGGCCGGAAACGCCCCGCTGGAAGATGGTAAAACAATCGTTTGCTGGCACCGCTAGGAATGGATTAGACTAGGTTTTTCTAAAAATCCCCGCCATTTCCCCTCTCCCCCCGCTTACCTTACGAAGGCGAATCGCTCATGCGAACCTTGCTCATCTTGCTGCTGATTGCCTCCCCGGTTTGGGCTGATTTTCCGGAAATTCACAATTCCGAACGGGACAAAGAAGCTCAGCCAATGCCCCCTCAGCAGGCCGCTGCCAGCTTCGAGGTGCCTGAAGGATTCCAAGTCGATGTCGTTTTTGCTGAACCAGATGTCCAAAACCCAATCGCGATGGCCTGGGATGCCCAAGGGCGGCTTTGGATTGCGGAGAACTTTACCTACGATCAGCCCAGCTTGAAGTTCGATCGAAGTTTACGCGACCGGGTTCTTTTCTTTGAAGACACCGATGGCGACGGCAAACTCGACAAACGGAATGTCTTTGTCGATGACGTCCAACTGCTGACCAGCGTGGAAGTCGGAGCGGGGGGCGTGTGGCTGATGTGCCCGCCTCAGGTGTTGTTCATCCCCGATGCCGATCACGATGGCAAACCAGATGGCCCAGCCGAAGTCGTGCTCGATGGATTTACCGTCGCCAAAGACAACTACCACAATTTTGCCAACGGGCTACGTTTCGGCCCCGATGGCTGGCTGTACGGGCGCTGCGGTCACTCGTGCCCAGGCCATATCGGCTTGCCGGGCACGCCCGACGAAAAACGGTTACCGATGGAAGGGGGCATCTGGCGTTATCACCCGCAAACCAAGCATGTGGAAGTGCTGACCACCGGCACAACCAATCCCTGGGGGCACGACTGGGACGAGCTGGGCGAACTCTTCTTCATCAACACGGTGAACGGCCATCTATGGCACATGATTCCTGGGGCTCACTTCATGCAAAACTTTGCCCTCGATCCTCACCCGCATTCGTACCAACTGATCGACACTCATGCCGATCATTGGCACTTCGATACGACCGGGCGCTGGCAAGATTCGCGCGACGGGGTCGCCAACAAGTATGGTGGCGGGCACGCGCACGTGGGGATGATGATCTATCAAGGAGCCAACTGGCCGGAAGAATATCGCGGCAATCTGTTCACTTTCAACATGCACGGCCGCCGTGCGAATCAAGATATTTTGGTTCGCGAAGGAAGTGGTTACGTCGGCCAGCATGGGAAAGATATCTTGCTCAGCGGCGATCCTTTCTTCCGAGGCATGGACCTTAGTGCTGGGCCTGATGGCAGCGTGTACGTGATCGATTGGAGCGATACCGGCGAATGTCACGACCACACCGGTGTCCATCGAACCAGCGGGCGGATCTATCGGGTTTCGTATGAAGGGGCCCGAAAGTTCACGCGACCACCAACCGGAGATTCGTATTTCCTCAACCCGATGGTGCAGCAACTCGACGACAACTGGGCCCCACGGATGGCGCGAATTGTCTTGCAGGAAAAGTACTTGGCAGGGGAAGACATGAGCCCCCTAATTCAATTGCTTCAGCCGCTGGTGTTCGAGGAAAAGCCTGAGCAAGGATTGACCTCGTTGGCCAAGCACGACCGCAACCGACTCCGCTACCTTTGGACCTTGCACGCGATTGGTGGCACCGATCAATCGCTGTTGCTCAAGTTATTAGACGATAAAAACGAACACATGCGGGCGTGGGCGATCCGTTTGCTCACCGAGCAGTGGCCGCTAGACGCCGCTCAAGGGCCAGTTCCGCAAAATGCTGCCCTTGCCCAACAGGTTCGGGAAGAAGCCAGAGAGATGCTGCCCAAATTCGTGCAAATGGCCGCATCCGACGACTCGGCGTTCGTCCGGCTGACGCTCGCTTCAACGCTGCAGCGGCTTCCGGTGGAACTGCGGGGCAAGCTGGCCACGCAATTAGTTCGCCACCCGGAAGACGCCAACGACCACAACTTGCCGATGATGGTTTGGTACGGGCTGATGTCGAACAAGGGAGAGCACTTGAAAGACCTGGGGACAGTTGCCTCAGCCAGCACGTGGCCAACCACTACCCGGCTGATCGCCCGCCGGTTGACCGAAGAGATCGAAACCCAGCCAGATGCGATCAACGCCCTGATCGGGCGGGCTAAAAGCTTTGACGCATCCCAGGCAGCCGCCATGTTAACTGGCATGAGCGAAGCACTGCGTGGGTGGTCGAAGGCACCCAAGCCAACGGCGTGGGACTCGCTTGCTTTGAAGTTGTCCAAGCTCCCCGTGCAAGGCATTCCCGCAAAGGTTCTTGAACTAGGAGCCGTGTTTGGCGATGGCCGGGCGCTGGACGAACTGCGGGCGTTGGCATTAAACAACGAAGCCGACCTGCAGGCCCGCCGGGCGGCGTTGGCTTCCCTGATTGAAGCCAAGCCAGACGATCTGCGTACGCTTTGCGAGAAGCTGATTACCACACCCATGGTCAACGTGGTAGCGGCACGCGGGCTGGCTCAATATAACGACCCTGCTGCGGCGGAACTGTTGGTGGCGAACTATCGCCGCTTCTGGGAGACACAGCGGCCAGAAGTGTTGTCGATCTTGCTTTCGCGTCCGGTGTTTGCTCATGTGCTGCTCGATGCCCTGGCCAACAATCGCATTCGCAAGTCGGACGTCACGGCGATTCACGTGCGGCAGTTACGATCGCTCGGCGACGAAACCCTCAACCAGCGGGCCAACGAAGTATGGGGAGAAGTTCGCGAGTCGAGCGAAGAGAAACAGAAAGCGATGGCCTACTGGAAAGAACGCCTCAGCGAAGAGAATCTCGCCCAGGCCGACATGGCCCGGGGGCGTGTCGTGTTTGAAGGGCTGTGTGCCAAATGCCACCGCTTGTACGGCGAAGGAAGCACGATCGGCCCTGACCTGACCGGCAGCAATCGGAGCAATCTCGATTACCTGTTGCAAAACATCATCGACCCCAGCGCCGTGGTGAGTGCCGATTACCGGATGACCGTGCTGCAATTGGAAGATGGCCGCGTGTTCAGCGGAATCGTGGCCGAGCAAAACGATAAAACGCTCACCCTGCAAACGCCAACCGAACGCGTGACGGTCGAGAAGGATCAGATCGAAGCGCAGAAGAAAACCAATCTCTCGCCGATGCCAGACTTGCAATTAGGAGCCGCCCCCAATCAGCCAGGCGGGCTACTGACCGACGAGCAGTTTTTGGATTTGATTTCGTACCTAAAGAACCCCGCCCAGGTGCCGCTACCCAGCAAGTAACCACCGTTGCTTCGGCATCCTTTGCGACTAAGAAGAACGTGTGCTAGATCGTAGGGGACGCCTCGACGCACCAGAGTTTGCTTCCGAACTTTGGCATAACCAATGCGTGGAAACACACCTTTCACGTAGCCGTTTTCCTTTGGCAAAAGGCAAATCAACAGAGGCTGTTTAACAACCGGTGCTAGCACGCTCGAAAGTGCGATTGCGTGCGGTGGATTGTTTCTCTACTATCCCTCCGCCTACTGCTGCGCACGAGGCGTCCCATCGATTTTCACCTTTGGTATGAAGCAACTTCTAGCATGGATGCTCGAAGAAACGCCGCTCTCTTGGTTGTCACGGCTTTGGTCGCGTTGAGTGGCTGCGCGCTGTGGCATACGCCAGAAGATCTTCCCCCCAGCGAACTGCCGAAGCGAACGGTCTCGGAAGATACCGTCATGCTAGAAATGGCCCGCATCTCGCTCGGCTCGCTCGAAGAGCAGGCTTTTCAAGGTGTGTGGCAGGAAGTCGACGAGCAAAGCATCCCACTCGACAAACGCCGAGAGCTTTCGGCCAACGGGTTCCGGGTGGGAATTATCGACTTTCATGTCCCGGCTGTGATTCGAGACATCATTAAAGGCAAGGAAGGAACCAAAGGCCCCAACGGCGAAGAGATGGTTCAAGTCGACGGCGAAGCACGGGCCGCGATCAACCACCGCTATTTTCCCCGGGGCAAACGCAGTGAATACGTCATGGTTCCCTTGCAGTCCGAAGTCTCGCTGCTGGAACGGATCGACGGTATCGTGCGTGGCGAAACATATGAAGACGCGGAATGTAAATTCATCATGAAGGCATTTCCGCAGAACGATGGTCGCGTGAAAATTGCGATTACGCCTGAAATCCACTACGGCCAAGCTCGCCAGCGGGTTGAATCAGGTGAAGGGATGTTCCGGATTGAAAACCGTAGGGAAACACGCGTGCTCTCGCAGGTGGAATTTGCGGCGACCTTAGAGCCAGGCCAGACGCTGTTGATCAGCGGAACCAACGAGCCGATGGGGATCGGCCAGGTTTATTTCCAACGCGAAAGCGGCGGAGCCCTGCGGCGGCAAGTGCTTCTCATCCGGGTTGCTGGCACACAATTCGATGATCTTTTCCAAACGTCGAAGCATGTCAAGGAAAATTTGCCCCTTAATGACGACTCTACGGAAGGTCTACTTCCCTCGCACTTTGACGAGCCTACCGGGGATTGACCTCACGCCGCAAACGCTCTGATAATAACGACTTTCAATGAAACACTTTGGCTGTCGTAGGGGCGATTTGGATCCTCAAGCAGCCCTGTCACCGTCTTAACTCGGGAGAGACTTCATGGCTTTAATTCCCCTACGGGTGCTGTTGGATCACGCTGCGGAAAACTCGTACGGCGTGGCTGCTTTCAATGTCAACAACATGGAGCAGATCCAATCGATCATGGAAGCCGCCCAGGAAACCGATTCGCCGGTTATCGTCCAGGCTTCACGCGGTGCCCGTAAGTACTCGCAAGACAACTACTTGCGTCACTTGATGCTGGCCGCTTCCGAGCTCTACCCGAACATCCCCATCGTCATGCACCAAGACCACGGCAACAGCCCGGAAACCTGCATGAGCGCCATCGAAAACGGGTTTACCTCGGTGATGATGGATGGTTCGCTGGAAGCCGACGGCAAGACCCCAGCCAGCTACGAATACAACGTCGACGTGACCAAGAAGGTCGTCGAAATGGCCCACGCCAAGAACGTGAGCGTCGAAGGGGAACTGGGCTGCTTGGGTTCGCTGGAAAGCGGCATGGGCGAAGCCGAAGATGGCCATGGTGCCGAAGGCGAACTGAGCCACGACCAACTGCTGACCGACCCAGATGAAGCTGCTCGTTTCGTCGAAGAAACCGGCGTCGACGCGTTGGCCGTTGCCATTGGTACCAGCCACGGTGCTTACAAGTTCACCAAGAAGCCTACCGGCGAAGTCTTGGCGATGGATCGTATCGAAGCGATTCACAAGCGTCTGCCCAACTGCCACTTGGTGATGCACGGTAGCTCGAGCGTTCCGCAAGAACTGCAAGACATCATCAACAAGTACGGCGGCGAGATCAAACAAACCTACGGTGTGCCGGTCGAAGAGATCCAACGCGGTATCAAGAGCGGTGTCCGAAAGATCAACGTCGACACCGACAATCGTATGGCCATCACCGGTGCGATTCGCAAGATCCTGATGGAAAAGCCATCGGAATTCGATCCGCGTGCTTACCTGACCCCAGCTCGCGATGCGATGAAGCAGGTTTGTATCGATCGCATGGTCGCCTTCGGCCAAGCTGGTCAAGCTTCGAAGATGCGTGCCGCCAAGCTCGTCTAATTCGCGCTGGCAAACGCAGGCGTTACCTGCTCAAACAGAATGCCAAAAAGGACTGCGATCACTCGCAGTCCTTTTTCATTTCTTGTCCCCTCTCTCAACGCTATTCCTTGCCAGGTGGTCACGTCGTTCTTACTGTGGCATTTGAAAACGGACGCCACTTCCGGCGATTCAGCATGCGCGAATAAGGGTAGCCACTTGCAGAAAATGGGACAGCGTGGGCGGAAAATGGAACAAGCTTGGGACCATCGCGTGCGGCTCGGATAAGCAGTGCCCTCCCTCCCCTGCTTCGTCGGCAAATTGCTGCAGGGAAGAGTTTTGAGTATGAACTTGGCGCGAACGAAAACGACGGAAGGGAGAGCGGTGTTATTTTTGAGTAGGAAACCGTGCGAGCGGTAACCTAGCCAAAAACCTGCGGTTAGCGTTATTTTTGAGGGTTTTGAGTAGGAACTTGGCGGGGCGGCAAACACGGCAACGGCGATTGCGTGTATTTTGAGTATAAACTCGGCGGCATGCGGAACGAGGCTTGGAGCCCACTGGGAATTTCCGTTTGGCCGAGACAATTGATGTGACACAACACCGTCCGTTGAATCTGCGATATGTCTCCAACACCGCGCGTCTTTCACGATCCTATCCAGCTGCGAACTGCCATCCGCCAGGCTCAGGCCGAAGGCCAGCGCGTAGGGCTTGTGCCCACGATGGGGGCTTTGCACGAAGGGCATTTGAGTCTGGTCGCCGAGTCGCAGAAGTCGTGCGATCTGACCGTGGTAACCATCTTCGTGAATCCCACCCAGTTCGCCCCAGGGGAAGATTTCGAGAAGTATCCGCGCACGCTTGATACCGACTTGGAATTGCTCTCGCGATTCGATCCGGTGTGGGTCTTGGCCCCCGAGGTCGCGGCGATGTACCCGCCCGGCAGCACGTCGGTAGTGCAGGCCCCAGAGATCGCCCGGCAGCTAGAAGGGGAGTTTCGCCCGACGCACTTCGACGGGGTCGCTACGATTGTGCTGAAGCTGTTTCAGGTCGCCCCAGCCGACGCGGCCTATTTCGGCCAAAAAGATTTTCAGCAAGTTCGCGTGATCGAGGAAATGGTCCGCGACTTGTTAGTCCCCATCGAAATCGTGCGTTGCCCGATCGTGCGAGAAGAAGACGGGCTGGCAATTAGTTCGCGGAACCGATACCTCTCTGCGGCTGAGCGGCAGATCGCGTTAAGTATTTCACAGACACTGAAAGCAGCCCAAGCTCAAATAGAGGCAGGGCCAGTCGACGTCCATGCGCTGTGCAGCGAGATGCTTGCCCACCTCAAAGCAAGTGGTACGGCACCTGAATACGTGACCATTGCCGACCCGCAGACGCTTAAATCGGTGGAGACAATCACCGCTGAGGTCGTTATCCTGGTGGCTGCCAAAGTGGGAGCCACGCGGTTAATCGACAACATGCTAGTGAGCCCACCGTCTTCCTGATTCCGATCTTTAGCCCCTAGAAGCCAACGTGCAACGCACCCTGTTTTTAATACCGATCCCCGATGACGTTTTGGGCCTGCCTGTGCTGGGGTTTGGGTGGCTGCTGATTTTATGGGGTGTGATCGTCGCCTTGTGGATCTTCCTGCTCTCGCGGAAGCCCAACTTCATGCAAGAGTTGGTTGGCCATGCGATGTTGTTTGTGGTGGTTGCCGCGGCGATTGTGTTTGTGCTGCCCATGCTGCGGGTTGAGGAGGCCGGCCAGCTTGGTTTTCCGGTGCGCGGGTACGGGGTGCTGTTGGTGCTGGCGATCATCTCGGCCGTCGGCTTGGCGGCCTACCGTGCGCAGCGAATGGGGCTGAACCCGGAAGTCATCTTCTCGCTGGCGATGGTGATGATTGTTAGTGGCGTGGTAGGAGCCCGGCTGTTCTTTGTGCTGCAATATTGGCACACCTTTTACGTTCCTGGGAATTGGCAGGCAACGTTGGGTAATGTGATGAAAGTGACCGAAGGGGGAATCGTGGTGTACGGTTCGCTTATTGGTGGCGCGGTTGCCTTTCTGATCTTCTGCTATCGCAAACACCTCAACGCATTAGCGCTGGCCGACTTGATTGCCCCGAGCATGATGATCGGGATGTTCTTCGGGCGGATTGGTTGCTTCATGAACGGCTGCTGCTACGGCGGTTTGTGTACGTTGCCAGTTGCGGTCTCGTTTCCGCAAGGGACACCCCCTCAATTTACGCCTCCTTACATTCGGCACATGGAAAACGGCGCGTTTTACGGCTTGCTGTTTGCCCAGGACGACGAAGGGGCAGTCCGCGTGGCCAATGTTCTGCCTGACTCGCCGGCCAGTGAGAACGGCAAGATCGAAATTGGTGACACCGTGGAAAGTGTCAATGGAACCAAACTGCAAGGGCAAAAGGGAAAGCCGTTGGATGTTCTCGCACGAGCTATGCTCAACTCTTGGACGATCAACGACGAGAAAGCCGTTGCCCCCGGCAGCATCTTTTTGAAGTTGGCGAACAAGGGCCTGGTCGAGCTACATGCCGGACCACTGCCTCAGGCATCGCTTCCGGTTCATCCCACGCAGCTTTACAGCAGCCTCAACGGGCTGATTCTGTGTCTCTTGGCATGTGCCTACTATCCGTTTCGCAAGGCAGACGGAGAGGTGATTGCCGTGACGATGGGTTTGTATTCGGTGACTCGCTTCTTGTTAGAAGTCATCCGAACCGACGAGTACGCGATTGGCGGGACCGGGCTAACGATTTCGCAGAATGTGAGTGTCGTGGTCTTTTTGCTGTCGCTGGCCCTGTTGATCTTCACCCGAGTTCGTCATCAGCCACTTGCCTGGCCCCGCGCTGCTGCATAAGAATGGGTGAGCTTTTTGCCGCCCCCAATTCGATGTAGGACGCCCCAGATGCCTGACTTTATCTCCGAGCCAGCGGTCGTAGAGGCCGCCGGCAACAAACCTAAAGTCATCCAAGAGTTTGTTGGACGTGTAAATACCCAGAACTCTGAGATCAGTATCGCCAGAATGGTCAGCCCCGGTGGCTGGGTCGAGCCGGGCCAAACGCCCCAGTTCGACGAATACACGGTGGTGCTGAAAGGCGAACTTACGGTGGAAACCGTAGATAGTGTCCAACAGGTTTCTGCCGGTCAGGCAATAATCGCGAAAAAAGGGGAATGGGTTCGTTACAGCAGCCCTCATCCTGCAGGGGCCGAGTATATGGCCGTCTGCCTGCCAGCCTTTTCCCCAGAAACCGTTCACCGCGATACCCCCTAGCCACTTCTTGGTGGTCGTCTCCTCGAAACGGGGGGATGTTTTAGCTACGATAGAACTTGTCTTTTCCTTCCAGCAGTGCAGGCCGTCGCGCAAAACCTTGGCTCTTGCGCTGAATCTGGAATGAGAGTCCTCCTCTCCCTTATCCCTTGGCAATTTAACTTCTGTGTCAGACGACTCGTTATTGATTCAGCGAATTCTTCAAGGCGACGCGGCCGCCTACGAAGATATTGTGCGCTGTTATCAGCAGCGACTTTACAACACGATGGTTCATATTCTCGGCTCGCGGGAAGATGCCGAGGATGTCGTTCAAGAGTCGTTTGTCCAAGCCTATCTCAAGCTGGCCACCTTCCAAGGAAACAGCGCGTTTTACACGTGGCTTTATCGGATCTCGTTTAACATTGCGATCAGCCACCGCCGCCGTCGCAGGAAGACACACTCGATCGACCAGGTCCGCGAAGACATCGGCAACGAGCCGGTCGACCAAGCAGAAGGGCCGACCCATCGTATCGAGCAGCAAGAAAGTGTCCGCCAGGTTCACACCGCGCTGACCAAACTTTCGGAAGAGCACCGCGATGTTTTGGTGTTACGCGAACTGGAAGGAATGGACTACGACCGGATTGCGGACGTGCTGGAGCTGCCCGTCGGAACGGTTCGCAGTCGCTTGCACCGGGCCCGTAGCCATCTGAAGGAATGCCTCGAAGTGATGATTGCTCAGTCCGAGCGAGGCATTCCGTAACGTTCGCGGGCAGTGTCTAGCCCAGCGACTTGAGGCAGCCGGTAACAAAATGCCGGGCCTGATCCATCGCTTCAGGGCTAACTTCTTCACTAGTTCCCGGCGGAGGAACCAGCGGCCAGATAACGCTGATATCGGCAAAGTAGATGTAGATCGACATCACGATCACAATCAAGCCAATCCCCACCGGCCAGGCCAATGGCCAACTGGTCATATCGACCTTGCCCGATTCTTGTTGCTGGTAAGGAAACGGACGCGGGGAAAGCTGGGCCATCAGAAGCTGAAAAGCAACCAGCGTCAGGAACATGAGCCCCAGGAAGTGGAAGCTGTAGAAGTCGCCGTTAAAATCCCAGGTTGCCTTTTCGGTCAGGGGTTGCACAACGAAATAGAACAGCGCGATCCCCACAAAACCAAAGATCAGCGAAATGTCCGCTGCAAACTTCGGGGCGTTCTTGGAAAGCATGCCGACAAGCACAACCGAGAAGATCGGGATGAAGTACAGCCCGTTCATCTTTTGCAGATAACCGAAAATGCTATCTTGCCCAACAAGCAGCGGGGCGATCGTCATCGACACAACGGCCAAGATCGTGCCGAACACTTTGCCTGACATAATCACCCGCTGATCGGAAGCATTTGGGTGCAGCATCTGCTTATAAACGCCCAGGCTGAATAGCGTAGCGGTACTGTTTAGGGCCGAGTTAAACGAACTGAGAATAGCCCCCACCATGGCCGCCGCAAAGAAGCCCGCCAAAGGTGTCGGCAATACGGTTTGCACGAGCTTTCCGTAAGCCGCGTCTTTAGCAATCGTGTCGCCAAACAGATGAAAGGCAATTAGGCCCGGCAGCACGAGAATCAGCGGGGCGAAGATTTTCAATGCCCCGGCCATGAGCACGCCGCGTTGGCCTTCCTTTAAGCTGCTGGCACCAAATGTCCGTTGAATAATCTGCTGGTTAGTACACCAGTAAAAGAGGTTCAGCAGCAGCACGCCGGTGAACAGTGTCGTAAAGGGAACGGAAGAAGTCGAAGAGCCAAGCGAATTGAACTTTTCGGGGTGGTCGTTCTGAAGGATCTCGACCGCTTTAAAGATGCCTTCATCGCTCACGGCGTTCAAGCCGTAGAACACAATCATGAAACCACCGACCAGCAGGCCAAAACCGTTGAGCGTATCGGAAACGGCAACCGTTCGCAGACCGCCGAAAATCGCGTAAATCGAACCAATGATACCGATCAACCAGACGGCAGCCCAAATGATGACATGCCCAGCGAAGTCCAGGTCTTGAGGCTTCGCGTCCGCAGGAAGAACCATGGGGCCAATGCCGAAAATGCCTCGCACATCGAGAATTTCAGTCAGGCCCTTGGCACCGGTATACAAAATAATCGGCAACAAAATCCCCGCGTAAGCAATGATGAAGATGAGCGAAGTGATTGCCCGCGTTGAATCGCCAAAGCGTTCTTCCAGAAACTCAGGAACGGTAGCAATTCCGCTCTTTAAGTAGCGAGGCAGAAAATACAGAGCCATGATCACCAGCGAAACGCCAGCGATCACTTCCCAGGCCATCACGCAGAGCCCATCTTGGAAAGCCGCGCCGTTCAGGCCAACCAACTGTTCCGTCGAAAGGTTGGTCAGCATCAACGAGCCAGCAATGTAGCCCCCGGTTAACGTTCGGCCTGCTAGGAAGTAGCCAGAGGAAGAACCGTGGTCGTCTTTGCGGGTCAAAAACCAAGTGATGACACCGACCAAAGCGGTAAAGAAAACGAATGAACCGAGGGTGATCGCCGTTTCAAGCATGGGGTGCCTGTGGGTAGCTTCGGGGCATGAGGAGCAGGGCAAACCGTTGAGGTTAACCCGGGAGATCTCTTTGGCAATGAGAAAATCACAAGGGTTGCTGAGAAATATTGCGGATTTCTCTTGCCAGTGCAACCATAACCACTTCGCGAGCTACGATAAATCAGGCAGTTTACGAGGAGGTTGAACGCGAATTCTTTCGGAATTGAGCAATCGATTTCCTTGTTGATAGCCGATCATTACTAAATAAGACCCACTCTCGTCGAAATTCGGCTAACCACAGAGAACCTGCTGAGGTGGTGGTTAGAATGAAAGTGGAACGGAACCTACTTGAGAGAGGCGTATCATGGACTTCATCGTCAGTTTTTTGCAGCAACAGAGGAAGCAGAAATAAGGGAACTACGGTTCCTTGAATTGCTCTTCTACGGTCATTTGATTTGGTAAGAAGAGCATTCGTTCTGCCTAAGTCGCAGGTCGGTGATCGCAAAATCGCCGAATGACGGCAAGCGGGGCTTCTTTGCTTCAGCCCCATCAAACCTAAGAGCGACTTGCTTGAGTTCGCCGAGGGAAGCAGTCGGCCGACGCTGGCCGAGCGCGCGGATCGGCGAAGTCTGGCCAATGCCGTAGCCCACGCGACAAATCGCTCAATTTCTTTCGCATAGTAAGAATCGCTGATAGAATAGAGACTATCTATTCTTGCTCCTCATTCCCTGGAAAGTCAGCGTGGCTTCGTCTCGTTCATCATATCGCTTGGAAGATATTTTGGCTTTAAATGCCGAGATGATATCTTTATCGCGTGTCGAGCTTCCCTTAGATCCTCATTTGGGACGAATGAGCCAAGATCTTTCGGGAAAATTGAAGGGCATGGCCGACGACCTCTCGGCCCGCCTGGCCGCTGGGCAACCGTTGGACGAAGCGATTGGGGAGTTGGGAACCGGTTTCCCGCCAATGTACCGTGCGGTGCTAACCGCTGGCCTGCGAAGTGGCCGTTTGACAGCAGCATTGGAAGATATTGCTGCGACAGCTCGCCGAATTCAACAACTGCGGGCTTCTTATTTGACCGCCTCGGTCTACCCGGCGATCTTGCTGATTCTGGCAGGCGTCTTGGGCAGTACGATTGGAATGGACCAACTGCAAACGATGCGTGCATTGTGCGTCGATACGTTAGGTTCGACCGACGACTTTGTCATTCGCGCGATCGACTTCTTTTTAATGCTCAATCCCTTTTTTATTGGCATAGGTATCCTGGGCGGGCTGTTGTTGCTGGTGGTGATGATCCTGTTTATCTGGCCGTCCCCTCTATTTCTCGGCGATGGTCTCGTAACGCGGCTGTTGCCTGGCGCGAAGAAAGTGTCCAGTAATTGCCAATGGGCGATGGTCTTCGATTTGATGTCGTTATTGCTACGTCATGGCTGTGCCCTGCCCGAGTCGATTTGCTTAGCGACGGAAGCAACCGGCAGCAGAAAGCTCATTCGAGCCGGCAAGGATTGGGCGGCACGAATTGAACGAGGGGAAACGAAGTCGTCTCCGCCTGAGTTGAGCCCCCTGAGTCGTTGGTTGCTGGCCTCGCACTTATCGCCCGAGGCATTGGCGGACAGCTTAGCGCTGACCTCTAAACGGTACTATTCCAAGGCGCGACGCCAATGTCAGTGGATGCAAAACCAGTTGCCAATCTTGACGACTTTGATCATTGGTGGGTTGGTGGTGACGATCTATGCCGCGCTGCTGTTTGTCCCCTGGATTGGAATGCTGCGTCATATTCTCATCCTGCCTCGCTGAGTTCCCTCTTGTTCTGAAACACTTTTATGCCTTCCTCCAATCGTTTGAAACCTGAAGCAAGCTACGGTGGTCCATTGGATGACGTCGTCGTTCCAGGTGAGGAAAGTGCGAGTGCGGCGTCGCCTGGCGGTGACAAGGTTCAGACAATTGTCTTAAGCGACGAGGAGTCGGCCGAGGTCCTTCGTGGAATCGCCGAGATGGCGCAAGCCGGTCTTCCGCTGGACGAAGGCTTAGAAGCCCTGGCCGAAGAAGTAGGCATCGGTAAAACGCAAACGGCATTTCGACAACTGGCCAAAGAGATACGAGCCGGTGGCAACCCTTTGGTCGAGCACGATCTGAGCTACGTGCGCCTGCCGAAGTATCATCAAAGAATTTTGTTGGCTGGCATCCAGTCTGATCGGATGGGGGATACCCTATTCGAATTGCTCGACGAGGAAAACTGGCGGCGTGAATACTGGCGTGATCTCTTCGCCGCACTTTCCTATACGTTGCTTTTGGCTCTGGTGACGCTGCTGGTTGTCGATCTGTTGAATATCATTGTGATGCCAACCTTGCAGGAAAACTTTCTGGAAGTCTACGAAGATTTTCAGCTCGATCTTTCTTTTGATCCAACGATTTTCAGGGCTCCGCCGGTTTCTTGGACCGCATTCATTTTATTGACTGGGGTCGGGTGTTTGCTTATCCCCATGCTCTTAACACCCTCGCAAGCGGCCATGTTGCGGCGCAGCATCCCGCTGTTGGGGAAAATCTTCTGGTGGTATGAAACGCTTGATTTGATCGTCAAGTTGCGCTTGCTGATTGCCCAGAATATACCGGCCTCGACGGCGTTGCGTTTGGCGAGTGATTCACTTGCGAGTCGTCGGATGGTTCAACTGGCTCCGATATGGGCGAGCGAAATGGATCAAGGACGCTCGCTGGCCGATGTATGGTTAACGAGCATGGATATTCCCACATCAATCTTGCCGTTGATTCGGTGGGGCGAACACTCTGGCAAACTCGGCGAGGCATTGTCCAGTGCCGAAGAGTTGCTGAAAGATCGCCTTGTGATGCGGCGCGAGTTAATTCGGAAGATCGGCCCTCCCATCGTCACCACTTTGGTTTTGGCGGCCTTGTTTTGGGCGGCGATTCGCATGTTTATCATGTTCTTACCCCTCATCGACCTCATTAATTTTTTGTCGTAAGCGATGGACCTGCTATATCACCTACAGAATCTTTGGATGGCGGTCGTGCTGGGCGTCGTGCTACTGATTTTGTCGACCCAGTGGGACAGTACAACTCACGAAGAACCAACCCTGATGCAACGCACCCTGCGGCTTTCGGCCTGGTTGTTAATTTGCATTGGCGGAGCGGCTTGGTGGATTGGCGTGTCTGGGTATCTGGCCGTCGTAGTGCTGGTGGTGATTGGGACGATTGTGTTTGGCTTTGCCATGCAGCGTTATCGCAGTGTCGAGAACCGAGGACTTGTTTCGGTCGTTCTCTCTGGCATGGAAAAAGGGATCTCGCCTATCGTCAGCGTGGTGGCTTATCGCCAAGAGGCCACCGGCTTGCAGGAACGCAAGGCAGGGCGTTTTGCCCGGGCTTTAGGGGCGGGGATGCCACTGGGAGCTGCGTCCAAGGCAGCCGGTGTCGATATGCCGGCCGAAGCGCTCATGGCACTTGAAATCGGACGAACGTTGGGCAACGTGGACGAGATCAATCGTTATGCCAAGAAGTTTTCACGCGACGAGACAACCAATTATGGTAACTTCGATTTCTTCTTAGGTTCGTTGGTCACGCTGATTGTCATAGCCATCTTTCAGGTCGTCTGTCTGACCTTTCTGAAAATCAAAATCGCACCCACAATGGCCCAGATCCTGCAAGATTTCGGACTTTATGAAGATGCCATGAACTCCGCTTGGGGGTGGACTTCGTCGTCGGTTGTTTTGATTATGTGTGGGCTTTATGTGATGATTCCCATCGCTTGCTTCCTCGCCTTTTTAATGGTGTTAGTACAAATGGGTTGGCTGACCGAACTGCCATGGGGCTTGCGTTGGGTTCATGGGCCGGTGAATGAATGCCGCTTGCTGAATGTCTTGTCAGTGGTTGTCGCAGCCGAATTGCCCCTGCAACGTTCGTTGGATGTCATGCGAAAGCAGTTTCCTGCCAGTCGAATTCGTTCCATTACCCATGGAACCTACCTACAATTAAAACAGGGAGGCGACTGGATCGATGCATTGCGAACTTCGCGCGTAGTCAGTACCGGCGAAGCTGCGCTGATCAGGTCGGCTCAAGAGGCTGGCAACTTGGCTTGGGCGCTGAAAGAGGTTTCTGTCGGCAAACGCCGCCGTCACATGCAACGCATGGCACCGATCACTAAGGTCGTATTGCCTGTTTTGGTTGTGCTGGCCGCGTTTCCGGTGATTACTGCGGCGGTGAGTATGTTCCTCCCAATTATCGATCTGATTACTACATTATCTCTGGCCTAATACGAATGCTATCTGCCCTGCAAACTCGAAAGTCTGGCAGCACCATCATCGAATGTGTGGTCGCGTTAGCGATCATGGCGGCAATGTTGACGACGATGCTCTCGATTCAAGTCGTTCAATCTTTGCGGCTGAAACTAGATAACCAACGCTTGCAGGCCGAGCAAATACTGAGCAATTTGGCCGATCGTATTCTCACCGCTTCGCCTACGCAGCTTTCCAACGAGACATTGGCCGCATGGGCTACCGAGGCAGAGCAAGAAGAGAAATTGCCTGCCAATACGATCCAGGTGATCGTGCATGCGGTAGCCGAGCCGGCTACCGGGAAGCGATTTGAAATGATCTGGCAGCCATCGGTGAAACCGTTGCCCGGCAAACGCCTGGTTGTCTGGCGATTTGACAACGAGGACCCCCCTGTCAATGAGAGCCAACCATGAGAAAACGACGTGGATACAGCTTGGTCGAGGTGCTTGTGGTCGGGACGGTAGGAACGATCATCGCGTCGCTATCGATCAAGATTCTCAGCCATAGCTACCTTAACGCCCGCGAAGCGCAGGAGCGGCTTGATTGGCAGCGTGGTATCGTGCAGTGCGAAACACAATTACGGACCGACTTACGTGCCGCACAAGCGGTAACCATGCCAGATGAGCAGACGTTGGTGTTGGAGAAGCCCGCATCCCAAGTTACCTATGCGATTAAGAAAAAATATGTGGAACGAACCGAGACGCAGGACGACCAAAAAAGAAATAGCGAAGGGTATCTCTTGCCGGATTGCCAGATAACGTTCAAGCTGCCAGAAACAAACCAAGTGCTCGTGCAGATCGAACCACTGGCTAGCGGCCAATTGACGCGAACGTTTAGCATTCGCCAAAGCGTGGGAAGACCATGAGAAAACCCAATTACCGACGGTCAAGCCAGGCTCGCCACGGATTAGTGGGGATGTTGGTCATCGTGACCATGGCTGCAGCCGTGTTGATTGCTACCCTTTCGTTGCAACGGGTAACACGGCAATCGCAAGCACGACGCAACCAGGTGAAACCGCAAATGGCTTTATTACTTGAAAGTGCGGTCGGCCTGGCTAAGGTTCGCTTGCAAGCAAATGCCGATTATCAGGGCGAAACCTGGAAGATCCCCGCCGAGTCAGGCTCACTCGACTTGCCGGCAGAGATTGTCATTGCGGTTCGGCCTCATGATGAACAACACGATTTGAAGAACATTGATATCCAAGTGCAGCTAGGTGACCAAACCCCGCGAATTTCGCGAGAGTCACTTCAATTGACCTTATCTCTCCCCTCGTCGGAGCAAAATAGATGAACAAGCCCAACCGTAACGGGTTTACCCTAGTCGAACTTCTGGTAGTGATTGCCATTATTGGAGTGTTGATCTCGCTATTGCTACCGGCGGTCCAGCAAGCGCGTGAGGCAGCACGGCGAATGAGTTGTACCAACAACTTGTCGCAGTTGATTTTAGCGGTCCACAACTACGAATCAGCCAACGGCTACTTCCCTGCCGGCAGTATCAACGACAAAGGGCCGATTCGAAACGCACCGGTCGGTTACCACCACAATTGGATTTCCGCTACTCTCCCCTTCCTGGGAGATCCGACAACTTACAATCACATCGACTTCTCGAAAAGCGTGTACGACAAAGCCCAAAACGGGCCGCGGAGTATGAACTTGGACTATTTGACTTGTCCTTCCAGTTCTTGGAGTCGAGCCAGCGATAAAGTCGGGGTTTCGCACTACGTCGGCATCCACAACCATTGCGAACTTCCAATCAACACAACGAACACTGGCGCTTTCATCCTAAACCGGAATATCTCGACCAACGACGTCAGCGACGGCTTGTCCTTCACCATGTTTATGTCCGAGGCGGTGCCAGATCCGGCGAGCAATCTTGGCTGGCTCAGTGGCACACCGGCCACGCTTCGCAACCTGGGAACACCTCCAAATCGACCTGCGGCTGTTGTCCTGCCGAACGTCTTCACTTCAAAAGAGTGGCTCCAAACATTGGCATTACGAACGTCAGATTTGGAATTTGATTACTTCGGTATGGGTGAAGAAAGCATGGACGACTTCGAGGAGGCAGAAGGGGAAGAGACCGAAGAGGAAGAAGCGGAAGAAGCCGAGAACGACCCCATGCTTGCTGCCGACGATGCCACTTCCGAGGAAAACAAGCAAGACGAGACCGCCCAGGACGAAGAGAAGGTTGTTAAGCAGTTCACCGAAAAGGACTTTATGGACTTTACAAAGAACCCGGCTGCTGCCCCAGGGTTTGTGACCGGTGGGGTTCTTGTCTATGGCGTTGTGCCTAATGATTCTGCACTGTACGTCGGTGGAATCAGCAGTCATCACCCGGGCGGTGTGAACTCGGCGTTCGGAGACGGCAGCGTTCAATTCATTTCAGAAACGACCTCGACGGAAGTCCTTTGCCAGCTTGGTCATCGTGCCGATGGACAGCTGCGTGTTGGTGAGTTTTAGTCTGCTATGAAATACCTCCGTGGCCAGTCATTCCCGTTGCTCTTCTTGATGCTGCTTGTTGCCTTCTCGGCAATTTTGGCACGCATTGCACAGCCAGTCGTCCAGTCTTATCAAGAAAGCGACGTGGCTGGCTCTACCGTTGAGGTAGACCAATGGGCGGGGTGGAGTATCTGGATGGTGGTTGGGGGGGCTGTCGTTGGATTTTTGGTCGGCTGGGTGCGCGAGAGGTTATGGCCAGGTGCCTTTTTGGGGCTATTTTTGGGGGCGATTGTCGGGGCTTTCTGCGCACCGCTATTGGCGATTCCTTCGGCGTTGACGGTCATTATAGATTTGGTTTGGCTCTTTGCGGCGTTGCTATTGCTTGTTTTGGGCACGATACTGATCGAAAGGCGATATGGCTTGCATGTACCGGAAGACCGCTATGTCAAAGTGCTGGAAGAAGATCAAGCGAAGCCCTAACAAAACCCAGCCGCACACGATAGCAATAATATAGAAAGAGCTAGGCGATGGTTCGGAATAGTGGCCGAGTTCTCTTAGTTGAGGATAATCCGGCTCATGCCAAATTGATGATGCGCACGCTGCGTGAGTTTGGTGATACGCTGGATGTCGATCATGTATCCGACGGCGAAGCAGCTCTGGCGTACTTATTTCATACCGGCGAATATCAGGAAAGCACTGCCCGGCCTGACTTGGTGCTGTTGGATTTAAGGATCCCTAAATTCGACGGCTTGACCGTCTTAGAGCGAGTAAAAGAAGATCCTCTTCTCAAGCAGATTCCGGTCGTGGTGCTTACCACTTCCGATGCGGAATCAGACGTCCGTGGAGCCTCGGAACGGTGTGCCAATAGCTACTTGGTAAAACCGATAGATTATCTGCATTTTGTTCATTTAATGCGTTCGGTACGCAGCTATTGGACGGAATTGAATCACACACCCTTTTCTGGGTAGTAATATTGGAGTGACCATCTCGCTAGACATCGCCTAAGAACGATCAACAGCAGCCAGAGATCTTTGGGCAGAAACGCCTGGACTCCGGGGTTGTTTGCTGGCGTATGCGTTCCTCCAACTCCCCCCACAACGACCTACCTACCCTTTCAACTCGAAACAAGCCATTGGCAGGATAAATATGGCTAAGAAGCTCCGCTTACTAATCGTGGAAGACGATCCCGCTCACGCACGTCTAATCATGCGCGGGTTTCGCTCGGAGATGGAAGAGTTCGAGCTGACAACCAGCTTCTCGCTTAAAAATGCCCGTGAAGCGATCGAAGCGGAATTGCCTGATCTGGTGATTGTCGACCTTTCGCTCCCCGATGGCGTCGGCGCGGAATTAATCGAGTCGCACCTGCCGGTGCAGCGTTACCCGGTGATGATTATCACCAGCCAAGGTGACGAGCAAACGGCAGTCGAAATGCTCAAACGAGGGGCGATCGACTACGTTGTTAAATCGGATGGCGGCTTCGAGGATTTGCCTCGTTTGGCCCGACGATCGATCCGTGAATGGCGATTGCAGTGCGAAAAAGTCGAAGCGGAAGAGGCCCTACGCAATAGCGAACAGCGTTATCGGGCAATCATCGACCATTCACCCATGTCGATCGTCGTTGCTTGCCAAGAGCGAATTGTCTTAGCGAACGGGATGGCGTTGACTTGTTTGGGGGCCAATTCGACAACGCAAATCGTGGGGAGGTCGATTCATGACTTCGCGATTCCCAATGAAGAGACGTTGGCTAAGCATACCGGCGAAGTGGTCGGCGTCCGTTCGCCCGCAATGATGAACGAGTACGTGCTCCGCCGCGTTAACGGTAGTTTGCTGGATGTGGAACTAATGACCACGCCGGTTGATTACTACGGACAAGATGCGACGCAGTACGTTTTTCAAGACATCACTCTCCGCAAGGAAGCGGAAACAGAAATGCGGATTCGCGATCGCGCGATTGCATCGGCCAGCGATGGAATATTTATTGTGCAGTTGGCCAACGAGAAAATCTATGTGGTGGACTGCAATCAGGCTTTTCTCGAAATCGTGGGCTGTGCCCGCGATACCGTTCGTCAAGCTGGGCTCAATGTAATTCGTTGCGATACGCGCAACGAAGGGCGTTTGCATTTGATCGTTTCGGCAATTCTCGCCCGGCAGCCGGTTCGCGACACGCTGCGGATTCAGACCGACGACGAGACGTTTCGTTGGGTAGAAATCTCGATTTCTCCGGTGCAGGTTTCCGATAGCCAAAGCGCCCATGTCGTGGGCGTGGTGCATGATATTACCGAGAAAGTCAACGCAGAAGAAGAAATTCGCAAACGCAACGCCGAGCTTGCACACTTTCTGCGGCTGACGGCGATGGGGGAATTGGTTGCCGGTTTGGCGCACGAGGTCAACCAGCCGCTCTACGCGATCTCTAACTACGCCGGAACATGCGAGAACCTGCTAAAGAACAGAGACAATCTCGATTTACCGAGCGTAAGCCAATGTGTTTCGCGGATTGGTCAACAGGCCCGTCGCGCCGCCGAGATTATTCGGCGGCTAAGGAACTACGTGAGCCGCACCGCGCCTAAGGTCGAAGCGGTTCCCTTGGCAGATCTTTTTAGCGATTCAATCGCCTTGTTGGGCCCACTCTTAGAAGAGCAAGCCGTAGAGGTTGAGATCCGGCGAACCGATTCGCTTCCCGAGGTTTTTGTCGATAAGATTCAAATTGAGCAAGTTTTAACAAACTTAATCAGCAATGCTACCGACGCGATTGACGATAGTAATTCAGAACGCGTGATCGAAGTTGAAACCCAAGTGGTCGAGGCCAAAGGCGATCCACTCGTGCAGGTTTCGGTCCGCGATTATGGAGTTGGGTTGCCGCCTGATTTCGATGTCTTCGAAGCGTTTCAATCCACTAAAGAGACAGGAATGGGGATGGGACTTTCAATCAGTCGCACGATCATTGAATCTCATGGTGGTAGAATTTGGGTTGAAGCAGCACCTTCACGCGGTACGATTTTTTTCTTTACGCTTCCCACTACTATTCAACAGGTGACTGGCCATGCCGACGAATCCGACCGTCTTTGTCATTGACGACGACCCAGCCGCCCGCGAATCGATTGGAATGCTGATTCGATCGCTGGGGCTCCAAGTCGAAACGTATGCTTCGGCGGAACAATACCTACAATCGTTCGATCCGGCCCGGCCTGGTTGCGTGGTGACAGACATGCGCATGCTCGGTTTAAGCGGCTTGGAACTCCAAGAGCAGCTAGTCGAGATGGGGCAGCGAATCCCGGTGATTCTTATCTCGGCCCACGCGAACATGCAAATCGCCGTCAAGGCGATGCGAAACGGCGCGGTCACTTTCTTAGAGAAACCTTGCCAGCAGCAAGAGATTATCGACGCCGTGAACGAAGCGATTTCGCTTGACGCTCGCTGGCGTCAAGAAGGACGCGAAGAAGCCGAAGCACGCGAGAACTACGAAAAACTCAACTCCGGCGAACGAGACGTGATGAAGCTGATGATGATTGGTAAGGCCAACAAAGTCATTGCCAATCGTTTGGATGTCAGCTTGCGGACGGTGGAAGCCCGGCGGCATAACGTGTTCAAGAAAATGAGCGTCGACAACATTCCTGACCTGACACGTTTGGCGATTAAGATCGACGAACTGCGTGCTGAAATCGAGGCCAATACCGACGTCAACGACTCCCCTGACGAGGATGAATAGATTCCTCACTGCCGGTTGCAGGCTGGTTGAGGATGAGGGCCGTTATGCTTAGCAGTAACATCATTGGCAACACGGCCAGCGGATAGATGGGGGGCTCTGGTTCTTGATAAAGATAATCGCGTTGAACCAGCCAGTTCTCGGCCCGGATCCAACCGGTGTCGGTTTTTCGCCAGATGACCTGAGCTGGCGACCGCGAGCTTTCGGGAATGCTGGCCGGGATCACCGCGCTGGTTGCCAGCCAGAAGGCCAAAAAAACGAAAAGCGTGCTAAGAATTACGCGGGTCACGGTGCAATCGTTTCTGCCAAGCAGGAAAATTGAGAAGTTCTTCCCTAACGTTTTGCAGCGTTTGTGCCGTTTTGTTGCTGGTAGCCTTGCTTTCGCTTCTAACCTGTTTTTCCCGTTGCACTTAATGCAATCTGATGCGAACGGTGGCGGGAGCAGATGAATCTTAAATTCCCCATTCTCTTGGGGCGTCGTGTTGCCAAAGAGCAGCATGAGGTTTCGCGGCAACTTTTCTCTCGCCAAGTTTGGCAAATGCTTCCTCAAGGGAAAGTTGCCCCACTAGAAGGTGTGACCTATTTATTTCAGGTACGGTCTGCAATTCCACCTAAGACCGGGGGACCTCTTTTCGCTACCAGAAATTGACTGAATGGAAATCACGATGACACAAAACACATCATTGAAAGATCTTCTGGCAGGCGCTCAACTGCCCGCTTTGCCTCAAAGTGCGATTCGCTTGTTGGAACTTGCTCAGGATCCAGAAAACGGTCCAGCGGAATTTGCAGTACCGATCGAAGCCGATCCAGGTTTGACGGGACAGGTATTACGGTTCGTAAACTCTTCCTACTTTGGTTTCTCGCGTGAGATCTCTAATGTCAAATTGGCGATCACACTCGTTGGGATTCGCACCATTAAGAACTTCGCGTTGTGGAGCGCTGTGTTCAGCTTGATGCCGAACCCAAAGGATGGCCCGTTCGATCTGAAGAGCTTGTGGCAAGACTCGCTCCGCCGCGGTTTGTTCGCCCGCACGGTCGGTAAACACTTGGGCCTGAAAGATGCGGAAGATCTCTTCGCTGCCGCACTGCTGCAAGACATGGCCGTTCCCCTGTTAGCTAAGGAACTGGGCGAAAAGTATCGCACGCTGATCGAAAACCGTAGCGAAGGTCAGAACCGCATCTCTGACTTGGAACGCGAGACGTTTGGTTGGACGCATGCGGAAGCTGGCGGCGTGATCGCTCGTGGTTGGAGCCTGCCGGAAGGCTTCGCAGAACTGATCGAGTCGCACCTCGACTTAGACGAGTGCCTCGCAGCGCCTGAAAAACAGCCTGGCCGCGTGGCGGTTGCTTTATCGGCTTTGTTGCCGGCAACCGCAGATGAATCGTGGGGCGAGTTGAATCGCTTCCAAGCGGCCTACAATCAAGTGATGAAGGGTGGCCCTAGCGTCCTCGAAACGCTGGAAAAGGTCGACAAAGACTACGAAGAATTCGCCCCGGTTCTCAAGCTATCGAACCCTTCGACCTCGCTGGTGGAACTGTACGAAAAAGGGAAAGAGGCTGCTGCCATTTAAGCAGGGTTCTGTTTGTCGATTGATACTGGATAGCGAAGCAAGAAGTAAAAAAGCCGTTCCTCAAGGAACGGCTTTTTTGGGTTGATGGAGCTTGTCGTTTAATACTTGGTTTTACCAGACGAACTGGCCGCCGAAGTAAGCACCGTGCAAGATCAAATCACTAGCGGCCTGCGTGTGTTCGATGATCGCGAAGTCTTCGAAGTTTTGCGGAATCTGATCGGCAGACAAGGCCACTCCAGAGACAGCGACTGCGCGGTAACCAGCGGTTACTGTGAAGTTCTGGTACAAGCGATAGTTTACGTTCGCGTCGAGTTCGCCCAAAAACGAAATCCGACCACGCGATCCGCTGATATCAAACTCGCGGCCATTGTTGGGGCTCAAGTTGTTATCGATGATCGCGTTGCCTGCCGAACCGTAAACTTGCGAATGCTGCGACACGGCATTCCCGTACACACCCAGCTTCGATCCGATTTGGAAGTTCCAGGCACCATGATTCAAGTTGCCGAGAAAACCAATCTGTGGACCGATTAAGTTATTGGCAACATGGATATCGTAGTTGATCTCGTTCGGGTTGCCGTCGAAAACCGTATCGACCGGGTCCGAAGAGAACGACATGGCCTCGGTGAAGCGGAAGTAACGCAGACCGCCCAGCACGCCAATCGAGAAGCTGCTTTGGCCGCAGGAATAGGCATACAAGTTAGGGTTCTGGAATACGTTGAATTCCAAGTTATAGAAATCCGAGCTACGGCGTAGTCGGTGAATCATGGAGTTGTCGAAGTACGCCGACGCATTTTGCAGGGCCATACCGTTGTTGTACGACAGGCCTTGAAAGTTGACGTCCAGCGGGGTATCGAGTTGGCCTACTAGACCTGCATTGGTGACATTGAATTCCGTCGTGTCACGCAAAGCCCAAAAACGACCTTCCCAGGCCCAGCCGCTGCCGGCGAAATATTTGCCCAAGCGAACTTCATAGCCACCCGTCCAGTCCATGCCGGCATCGTGGGTACCCATGAGTTGGCGAGAGTAATCGCCACTGTCGTTGCTGAGCCAGACTTCTTTTTCCAAATCGCGGTTCATGATTAGACCGCCGCCATAGGCGAACCACTGGCTGCAAGGTACTGCACAATCACCATACACATCGCCGTTAAAGCAATCGTAGTTGATCGGGCCGTTGGTGTTGCAGGACGAGTCGAGCGTCGTTCCGCCGATGCTGGGCATTGCGGGCGGAGTAACTGTCGCGGGCTTGCCTTCTAAAGCATCGAGATATGCTTTGTCGCTTGGAATCGGTTCGAGGCTGGCGTCTGGTTTATTATGGTAACTGACATTTGAGGTTGGCTGCCCCCACAACTTGGCGGGCGCGGCTGGCTCGGCATAGTAGGTCGCTCCGGGGCGATACGCCGAGAGTTGGTAATCGTTGCCCGGGGCTTGGGCAAACAAACTGGTGGCACTCAGCAATCCTGCCAATACACCAGGTACAGTAAGAAACGTCTTCATGACAAAAGGCTCCACGACTTTGCCTTGGCTTCTCGCTTGGGAACGATCAATTCCAAGGTTGCCAAACAATGCGGAGTTATAGGCATCCGTTCCACACTCAGGCTTCCTGCGGCACTCGGCTACCATGCCAAGCGTGGTCACGACCGTGTGACCGTAAGCAGTCATCGACAAGTGCTAGCGTGCTTGATTGCCACTTTCAGGGTCTCAGCAAGAATTTTGCTATCACGGATATAGCAGAACCAGATTAACCGCTAGCACCAGAATGCTATCGTCGAGATCGACTCAGCAAGAGTCGCGAGAACTTCGTCAGTTAGGCGGTGAATTCACCGTGAGATGAAAATAGATACCTCACGAATTACGGTTTGTCAAAGAATGGGACTGGGGGGGTTGCTTGGTTTGCGTTGGCCTGGGTATCTGGTTGCCACGCCCTGCTAACAAAATCCTATTGGGTTATCTGTTAGGTGTTGGGTACTATTCTGCGGATAGCCTCGATCGATCAATAAGAACTCATGCACTTTACCGTGCTAAGTCCAGGGGAACGGATGCGCCTGACACTGCGAACGCTGCTTGCTTACGAACATGGTTTGCTGAATGACCAGCAAGCGGCTGAGATTGCGCAGAAGATTGAACAAAGCCCGTTCGTCTTGCAGCTTCTGCGACACTTGAAAGATCGCGCGGCTCGGCCAGAGATTGTGCCTCTCGCGCTCGATGCGCGAGGGATTGCCAGTTTGGAAAAGGTGACTGGTTATCTCGATTACGTCCTTTCCGCCGATGACGTCGTAAAGCTGGAAAACGAGTGCTTCGCTTCTGATCGCTTGCTGGCGGAAGTCGCAAATTGTCACGATGTGTTGGCGCAGTGGCTCACCTCCCCTGCCCCGCTCGAACCTGCTTTGCGTCAGCAGCTATACGCATTGCTGCCAGACGGCTTGCCGGCGATCGAGCAAAGCCAAGACGAAGTCGCAATTGAACTGCCCGAATTCACGTTTCATTCCAAAGCCCCTGCCAAGCCGGTGGCACAGATCAAGCCACCAACTGAACCACCTGCCAAGAAGCGATCGCTGGCGGGAACCGCTTGGCGATTGCTGGCCCTCTCTGCCTGTGTTATGGGATTGGTGGCCTTTGTGGTGATGAATCGAGGGCGTGTCGAAGAGATGGTCGCCCGGCATTGGCAGCAGAAAATCAGCGAGCCAGAGCCACAGGACGTTCCTGCAATGACTTCGCCGCCTCATTTGGCAGACGCGCTGCTGGAAGAGCCACGCTCGCAAGAGTTCCTTGCCCAGGCCGCGCCCTTGGCGAAGCCACCAACCCAACTCCCAGCCTCGGCAGAGCCAAACGCACCGTCAGAAGTGGCTGTCACCGCGTTTCATACGCCGATTCCGGCAGAGGTCGGGCAGTTGCCTGGCGTCGCTCCGGTGGGCTCAACTCAGATAAGCAGCGTTCTGGGGGCCTTCTATCAATCATCTGCTCAAGCAGACTGGAATGTCCTCACACCGCGAGCGGTTCGTGCTGGACGATTGGTCGTGAGTATACACGGGCACGGTCAGCTACAGCGGCAAGGGATCTCGCTGGAAGTTGGGCCTGTCTCGGATTTGAGTTGGAACGATGAAGGAGAGCTTGATCTTCGTTACGGACGCCTCGATATAAAGCTCTCCCCCGGCCAAACCATGCAGCTTCGGGCCGCTGGACAAGACTTGGCGGTCACAGCGAAAGAGCAAGCAGTCCATTTGCATTTGAAAACAGTCGCATTCGCACCGCTAGGGATCGACTTCGCCAGCACTGAGATGAACCAGGAATTGTTGATTGAAGGGGGCTCTGGTGAGGCTCATTTAGTTTTGTCGAGTTGCCGAGGCCCTTTTTCGCTGGGAGCTCAGCAAAAGATTGCCGCACACCGAGATCGCGGAGTTCGCGGGCTTAACACATTCGTTTTCAAGCCAATCGGCCAAAGCTCGGCAGAAATAGCGGCTTGGAATGAAAGTCTGCAAACGGAACCCGATCTGCTTGCCCAGTTGGAAAAAGGGCTGACTTCTCCGGTGGCTGAAATCCAGGCTGCTTCTGCGATTGCCCTCGGCCAGCTGGGGAAATGGGAGTTGCTGACTGGCATTTGGGGGCAGTGGGAGAACAATCCCAGCTTACAAGCTCCGATTCGCGAGTTTCGCGAGTTGATAGCTCAAGATTCTGCCCTGGCTGCCCAGCTTAAGGCAAGCCTGACGAAGAAAAGTCCACAACATGGGCCTCTTATCTATCGTTTAGTGTGTGGTTTCTCTTCCGATCAGCTAAACGAGGCAACCCGAGCCCAGCTAGAGACCTTGCTACGACATCCCGAGCCAGCCGTGCGGGTCTGGACTCAATTTCAGTTGGGGGGCTCGGTTGCTAGCACCCCACGACACTGGAATTAGGCGTATGCTTTAAGGTGGCTTGGGTTTTAAGGGCGGGTACGAACCGCTGTTTACCCTCTCTCTGTGCGGTACTAAATGCCCTAGTGTAGTGATTTGGGGCTTGGGTGGCTCATTTCGATCCATTTTGTCGCTCGGATGGGGGAGTGAAGTAGAGTTGTCACAAGGCTTTGCGGCATGAAACGAACAACTTGCGAATTATGAAAAAAACGTTGAAAAATTGGACGCAAACGGGGGGTGGCTCCATTTGTCATGTTTCCCGCTTGGTTGTAGACTGGGTGGTTTCCGCTATAGCATCCATAAAGAAATAGTGGCTACCTCTCCGTCGGCAAGCTCGGGCCCCATACCGATTTCCCGATTCTTAGCCCCACTTTGTCGGATATTTCCCGTCAGGAGAATTCACACGTGCAAGTCAACATCTCAACGCGTCATGGTCATTTGAGTCCCGCTTCGCAGGAAACGATCACCGAGAAAGTCTCGAAGCTGACTCGTTTGTTCGAGCGAATCACGGGTGTCGAAGTCACGATTGACCTAGAACACACCGACAAGCCCGAAGTCGAATTGCGCGTCTCGGCTGAACGCACGGAAGATTTCGTCGCGACCGACAAATCGGAAAGCCTTTTGGCAGCCCTCGATAGCACGATCCACAAGATGGAACAGCAATTGCGCAAGCACAAAGAAAAGCTGAAGGCGCACCGCAACAAGGGAGCAGTTGCTCCGGATGCGGAAACGAACTTCGAAAGTTAAGAAATCGAACAACGCCGGCGAGACCCCGCTGGATATCAGATGGCACCGAGTCTTTGCAATCGCTTGCGCCTGACTCGGTCCACCATGAAAAGGAACCTAGCTAATGAAGTTTGCCGATTTTATCAGTGTGAAGGCGATCAAGCCGGAACTGGAGTCGAAGGACAAGGAAGCGGTCATTCGCGAACTCGTCGCTAGTCTCGTGGCCGCCGGCGAAATCATGGAAGATAGCGCTGACAGCATCATCAAAGCGATTATGAAGCGGGAAGAACTGGGCAGCACCGGCATTGGCCGTGGTATTGCCGTTCCTCACACGAAACACCCCAGCGTTGAAAAGCTGGTAGGTACCGTGGGGGTCAGCGTCGAAGGGGTTGATTTCAATAGCCTCGATGGTGAATCGGTTCATCTGTTCTTTCTGTTGGTGTCGCCGCCAGATCGCCCTGGCGACCACCTGCGTGCCTTGGAGAACATCTCGCGTCAGCTACGTGATGATATGTTCTGCAAGTTTTTGAAGCAGTCGAAAACCATCGACGATATCAAGCAGTTGTTGGACGAAGCCGACAACAACCAGTTCGGTAGCTAAGTCGCTTCTCTGCTTACGATCGATGTCATAAGGCTTCGGAGCGCTTACGGTTCCGGGGCGTTGCCGTTGTTGGCATTCCTTCTAGAAGGGCACGTTTGAATGGCCGAGGATTGCATCATTCGAAAGGTGGTTGTGCCGAATCGGCAGGGCCTACACGCTAGGCCGGCGAACTTGTTCGTCAAGGAAGCCCTGAAGTATTCGTGTCAGGTCGAAATTCAGCGAGATGGCCTGAAGGTTAGTGGCAAGAGTATTCTCGATGTCATGACCTTGGCTGCGGAACAGGGGACCGAATTAACCATTGTGGTGACCGGTCCTGATGCAGAAAGAGCTGCGGACGCCCTTGTTGACGTGGTGAATCGTTTTATTGAAGAGGATGATGAGGAGGGCGAATCGTGAAGCGTAGCGAGTCGTTCGCCCATTTCACAGTGAGTTAAACTTCATGCGTGTTCTCCAAGGGATTGCTGTTTCCCCCGGTGTCGCCATAGCTAAGGCGATGGTGGTTGACGATCAGCAGCCTCGGGTCACGCGTCGCTTCATCTCTCGCGCGAATGTCGATACCGAGCTTAAGCGGCTAAACATCGCGATGGATTTGGTTGCCGAGCAGATCCAAGCCAGCCAGCAAGAAGTGGCCACAGAGCTAGGCGAAGAATACGGCGCGATCTTTTCCGCCCATTTGCAGATGGTGCGCGACGAGAAGCTCAACGAATCGTTGATCGATTCGATTCGCTACCGGCACTATACGGCCGAGTACGCGGTTTCTCAGTCTTTGGCGCGTTATATCCAGTTTTTCGAGCGTGTCCCCAATCCATTTCTACGTGAGCGCGCGGGCGACTTCCGTGACATTGAACAACGCCTGCTCAACGTGCTGTTTGGGGCGGATGTAAAGCGTCGGTTGGCGGCCAATCATCCTTCGATTGTGCTGGCGCATGATATTACGCCAAGCGAGATGGCCAACCTTGATCGAGGGAACATCCGCGGCATTGTGACCGAAGTGGGAGGCCCCGGCAGCCACTCCGCGATCGTTGCCGAGGCGCTCGAATTGCCGGCAGTAGTGGGCGTAGGGCCGCATCTTCGCGATATTCAAACCGACACCATGCTGATCATTGATGGTCACCAAGGGCGTGTCATTGTTCAGCCAGATGAAGAGACAATTGCTCGCTACGAGCAAGAGGTTGAGCAGCAAAAGCAAACCAAAATCCGGCTGCGTAGCCTGCGTGATCTACCAGCGGTGACCACCGATGGAGAAACCATCACGTTGATGGCCAACATCGAGTTCCCGCACGAAGCAGATGCTTGTCTAGAACGCGGAGCCAGCGGGGTTGGGTTGTATCGAACCGAATTTCTATACCTCGGCCAAGACAGCGAACCAACCGAGGAGGATCATTACCAGGTCTATGCCAAAGTTGTGCATGACATGCAGGGAAGCCCCATTGTCATTCGAACGCTGGATTTAGGGGCAGACAAGATTGGTGGTGACACCCATCCACCGGAAGCGAATCCCTTTTTAGGGCTACGCAGCATTCGCTTGTCGCTGCGGAACACCGATCAATTTCGCCGGCAGTTGCGGGCCATTCTGCGGGCGAGCGTGCTGGGCGACGTGCGTGTCATGTTTCCATTGGTTAGCACGCTACACGAACTTCGTCAGGCGAAGATGCTGCTTTCCGACCTGATGGAAGACTTGGACGAGCAGGGAATTGACTACGACCGAAACCTTAAAGTCGGCATTATGGTTGAAGTCCCTGCGAGCGTCGTGATGCTGGATCGATTCGCCGAGGAAATCGATTTCATCAGTATTGGAACCAACGATCTGGTCCAGTATACATTAGCGGTGGATCGCAATAATCCAGACGTGGCAGCCCTTTATAATAGCTGCGACCCGGCTGTTTTGCGGTTGATTCAGATGGCCGTCGACTCGGCCAATAAGGCTGGCATCGAGGTAACTTTGTGCGGCCAGATGGGGGGGAATCCCGTTTATACCATGTTGCTAATTGGCATGGGTTTGCGTAGCTTGAGTGTTACGCCGAGCGCGATTCCGGAAATCAAACAAATTTGCCGCACTGTATCCGCCGAGAAATGCCGGGAGTTAGTGGTTCGCGTGCGAGACATGGATAACGCCTGGGAGATTAAGCGGTTGCTGCGAGAGCACTTGCGGCAATTATTTCCCGAAGAAGTTTAAGCCCACAACTGCAACCGGCGGTGTGGCACACCAACATGCAGGCTCTGGCTATTCAGGGCCGACCCAAACAAATCACAAAAATACTTTTCCGGCGAATCGTAATTCGCTGGATTCCTTGACACAGGTTCAAGACACAAACGCCTTTTATCGAAAACGCAAGGCAAGCGGACCGGCAGCGGGGACTTTTAAAAAGCCTGCCGACGGAATGCACCGATGACGATCGACCAGCGACAGACGAATGGGAACGCTTGCCGTTGCTGAATATCAGCCGGAAGCAAGGGCCCACAAGCCGTGAACCACCTGAGCCAGAATTCGCACGCGCAACCAAGCGCTGCCCGACTTCCCAGGCGAGATTTTCGGCCGGGAGGGTAAGCGAAAGGCCCGTAAAGTCAGCTTCCCAGTTCCTGATCGCTCGTTAAGAAATCGTTGCCCTGCCCAGGAATACACTGTTGAGAAACTCTTCCAGCCGCGTGACAACACTCGAAGCCTTTGGGCTGACGTAGTCGTAGATCCGGATCAGGTTTCGGCATCGACACTTCGGTCGGCCGAAATGTTGCACAGCAGTCGACATCCCAATTCGTAAAAGCTTTTGCGGTCATGGACCCCATGCACCAAAGCGAGCTTCTTATGAAAAAAGAGATGCTGATCAACGTATCGCAGCCGGAAGAATGCCGGATTGCGATCGTCGAGGACGGGATTCTCGAAGAATTCTATCTCGAACGGACCAGCCAAGAGAGTTTCGTCGGCAACATCTACAAAGGTGTCGTCGTCAATCTCGAGCCCAGCATTCAAGCTGCGTTTGTCGACTTCGGTGTCGGCAAGAACGGCTTTCTGCACATCAGCGACGTCGAACCACAATATTTCCGCCAAGGTGGTTACGATCCGTCCGCTCAGTACGATCGCCCTGAAGACTTAGCCGCTTCCCGCTTTGGAGGCGACTTCGGCGACGATGACGATAGCGACGACTCCGAAGATGACGGACCTTCCAGCGGGGGAACCAAAACCCAGGCTCGTCGTGGTCGGCGGCAGCGTCCTGGCGCACGTCCCCGTGTAAAGCCTCCTATTCAAGAGATCTTCAAACGAGGGGACGAAGTTCTCGTTCAGGTCATCAAAGAAGGGATCGGCAACAAGGGGCCGACTCTCTCTACGTACATCAGCATTCCGGGGCGTTATCTGGTGTTGATGCCAGCTCTGGGCCGCGTGGGCGTTTCTCGCAAGATTGAAGACGACCAAGTGCGTCGCCGCCTGCGAAGCACCTTGCTTGATCTCGATCCGCCGAAGGGGCTCGGCTTCATCGTCCGTACCGCAGGGCAAGATCGGACCAAGAAAGATCTCTCGCGCGATATGGCCTATTTACTGCGGCTCTGGCGATTGATCGTTCGTCGCATTCGCAAGACGACCGGCCCTTGCGAGATTTATGAAGAAAGCGACATGATTATCCGCACGATTCGCGATATCTTCGCAGCGGATGTCGACGCTATTTATATCGATCGGAAAGAACAGTACGAAGCTGCTAAAGAATTCTTGCAGTTGGTCATGCCTCGTTTTGTCGATCGCTTGCATAAGCACGACGCCAAAGAGGCCCTGTTCCGTAAGTACAACTTGGACGAAGAGATCGCCAAGATTCACCAGCGCGAAGTGCCTTTGCCACGTGGTGGTTCGATTGTTATCGATCAAACGGAAGCCTTGGTGGCTATCGACGTGAACAGCGGGAACTTCCGCTACGATGGTTCTTCCGAAGAGGCCGCCTACCACTTGAACTTGCTGGCTGCCAGAGAGATCGCCCGCCAGCTTCGTTTACGCGATTTGGGCGGGGTGATCGTCAACGACTTTATCGACATGCGGCGCGAGAAGCATCGGGCGAACGTCGAGCGAGCGCTAAAGGACTCGGTGAAACGTGATCGAGCACGCACCAAGATCTTGCGAACAAGCCCGTTTGGTTTGGTGGAAATGACGCGTCAACGCGTCCGTCCGAGCCTGAAGCGAAGCATCTTCCGGGACTGCCCGTGCTGCAGCGGCCGAGGCGTGGTAAAGTCTTCCGAAAGCATGGCCATTGAAGTAACCCGCGTGCTGATTGCTGCGGCGCAACAGCCCAAGGCGGCTCAGATTAACTGCCGGGTGAACGAGGAAGTCGCTGCCTACTTGAACAACAAGAAACGCCGCGAAATCGCCATGATCGAAGACGACAACAGCGTGGTCGTCCACATTATCGGTAGCGAATCGGTCTTCCCTGAGCATGTCGAAGTCGAATGCAAGGACGCCGAGGGCCGCCGGATTTACATGACCGATCCGCACGAAACTTCGCGGAATGGCCGTCGCTAAACTGTTGCTGTTTAACGGCTTAGTGATGCTTCTCTCGCCCCGTTTTGTTGGGCCGAGAGAAGCGAAACGACGAAAAGAACTGCGGGAAACAGTATTTGCGTGCTCTTTCCCCAAGAAATCAGGCAATGGCGCCCTCGACAATTCGCCTGCGGCCCGGTAAATTGTGTGGTTTCCTCTGAAGCCAATTGCCCCAGTAGGGGTTTATCCCAAAATATTGAAACTCGATTGGAATCAATCGGATGTACGCGATCATTCAAGAAGACGGTAAGCAAATCAAAGTCGAACAAGGTCAAGAACTGCGGATCGATTTCCGCTTCGAGGCTTCCGTGGGCGACGCCCTGACGTTTGATCAGGTCCTGTTGGTTTCTGGTGAAGATGGCGTGAAAATCGGCAAGCCGGTTGTCGACGGTGCTTCGGTCAAAGCGGAAGTCCTCGGCGTCGTGCAAGGCGAGAAGCTGGTTGTCCAGAAGTTTCGCCGCCGTAAGAACAGCAAGACCAAGACGGGCCATCGTCAGGTCTACACCAAAGTGAAGATCAGCGAAATCGTCGCCTAAGACGCTTCGATTGCTATACGCTTGGAAATAATAAAGCCGCGAATCATTTTTGGTTGGCGGCTTTTTTTATGCGCACAGGTGAACCGCAGTTGGATTCTATAAATAACTCGGGTTGCCGAAGTTAAGAAAACGGGAAAAAAGGGTGGTCAAATCGGTGCATTCCCGATAAGTTAATCCCCATGCGAAAGGGCATGTCCCTTAACTCGAAAAGGAAGATGGAGGGAGAACATTTTCCGAGGTCACCGGCGGACCGGATCGCATTAGTTAATCGCATCGCGTGCGACAACATGACAGGAAGTTGCCACAGCCAACCTTTAAAGATTTAGGGATGGAATCGACTTAGCATATATCTTGGGTTTGGCTGCCATCTTGGACAATGCCCTGCATCATTCACCCTGACGCAGGGCATTGTTTTTTCTTGTTCTCCTGCGACTAGCTTGTCGCTGCACTGCTCCACCACGACCAGAAAGGTTGCCAGTACAGAAAGCCTGCCACGGCGATTGCGGTTAGGCTGGCCACAAGCACCGCCCCACTGGCCACGTCGAGCGCGAGTTTGATGTATTGATTGTGCTCTTGGTCAATTGCGTCCGATACCGTCTCTAAGGCGGTATTGAATAGTTCGGCGGTTAACACCAAGCCTATCGTCCCCAGCAAGACAGCCCAGCGAACGGCATCAAACGATAAAACAACAGCGGCTGAAATGGCCAATGTCGCGGCGGGTAGGTGAACGCGGAAGCTACCTTCGGTTCGCACCGCCCAGAGTAGCCCTGTGAAGGCGAGCTCAAACTTGCGAAGCCAGCCCCGGGGTGTCAGCTTGTTCTTCATCGCGATGGCTTCCCTGTCTGGCTGGGTTATTCAAGCCCTTGGGCGCCGAGGGGCAATAACGGCTGACCGTTGATCTTGCTGTATTGTCCTGAGGCGAAGAAGCGTGGCTCGAAGTTGATGCCAAAGCCGACGTTGTTACGACTGTTGTTGAGGTTGAAGTTAAACGTCAACAGGCCAGACTCGCCAATGCGGGTCAAAAAGACGTTCTGACCTAGGTTCGTGTTTTGGTTCAGGTCGTATGCCGTGCCCAGACCGCTGTACCATTTCTCGCTCAAGCGATACTGCATCGAGGCAATAATGAGTTGGCTCTGGAATGGTTGGATCGTGTTCGTGTAGCTGAGGTAAAAGTTACCGATTTGGGTCCGGTTGATCGAAGTACCGATGGTGATCGTTTGTACGCCGTCGTCGAACAAATCCCAATAGGCGTTCGAGAATACGCTCAGGCTGTTGCCGATCTGCCAGTTGAAGTCGTAGTTCAGCAGCCCAAGGGTCTCGCCAAAGTTATCTCGGTCGGCATCGGGGAAAATGGTGCCTCCCACGTCGAGCGAGATCCAATCGATGATCTTCTCGTTGCCAGGACCGCCTCGTTTGGTTTGCCAAACTTGGCGGAGTTCTAAACGGCCAGCGGTTAAATCGTCGGCGATTTCGGTAACTGGCGAGGTCACCTGACCTTGCTGGTTCGAACGCAGGGCATAGGAACGTGGATCAACTTGAAGGGGCACCGCTTGGCCCGCCATCAAGCCGTACGTGTTGAACAGGAAACGACGCTGGAACTGTTCCTGGGCATCGTCGTTCAAGCTGTTGTACATGGCGAAGCGATACAGGTCTTGGCTTGAATCGGAGTACGAGAAGTCGCCGTAAAGGGTGATCTTGTGAGCAACTCCGTTCAAGTTAAGGAGTTGGCTTTGAATGTTGCGATTCACGCTCCAAGCCATGATACTGCCGCGAATACCCCCTTGGGCGTAACCACGCAGCAGATCGTTGCCGTTGATGTCTTGTCCCCAGTAACCGACTTCGCCCAGAACATACGGGGTTACCTTGGCCCCCATCACTTCCATTGGCATATCGATCTCGTGTCGGCTGGTTGCAACCACTCCTTCCACGTCTGCTTCGTAAGGCAGCAGTGTAAACTTGGCCAAGTCTTCCGGGTCGGTTGGCGTGGCTGCCTTGCGCAGGCGAGCATAGCCGGCGGTCGAGTGCGAAGAATACGTCAGCCGTTCAAACAGGAGGGGTTCACCTAAGACGTAGTAGTCGACCTTAGGCATCCACTCGGTCTGCATGAAGAAGTTGTTGACGCGCGTCGAGCCGTAGATATTCAAGCTCTTATTGTCCATCAGCTTCTTCAACTCGAACGAGGTGTCGAAGTCTTTTTGCTGGTCGTAATCTTTTTCGTAGAACGATTCCAGGAAGTTGCGGTCCGAGATCAAACCTAGCTCGCCGGTGAACTGGAAATCACCGAACGTCATCTGGCGATGTCGGCCCCAGACGCGGCCACGGAAGTCGGTTTCTGGGGGGAGATAGCGTCGGTCGGCACCCAGGTTATCGATCCCGCTATCGTGAATCGCCCATGCATCCAGGAACCCAGTGGCTGGGTTGTTGAAGTAGGGGAAATAGGTGTCGTTGAAACGAAAAACGGTGCCGAATCCGAAGCCACGATAAGATAAGTAGTCGAGGTCGGTCGTCCATTCGGTTCCCTCCCACGGTTCGTCTATTCCGAAGATCTCGTAGTTGTCCCATTCGGTTAGGGTCTGGAATCCGAAGATTTGGTCATTGCGAAAGCTGATCTTGTTCAAATAAAAGACCGGGTCATTCACATCCGCTGCGAGAACGGGCCAGTAGAACACTGGAACGCCACCCATATAAAGCGTGTTATTCCGCGATGTGGCCAGGCGTTTATGGTCAATCATCGGCTGGCCGGTGATTGGATCGATCTGCGCTTCGCCAGTTACTGGATTGACGATCGTCGTTTGCTGGTCGGTGTATTCAATCTGATTCGATTGAAACCAATACCTTGGCACGCCCATGCGGCTAGTTGTCAGGGCAGCACCGTACGCCTGATAGTGATCTCGATTGACACGCTGTAGCACTTCGGCTTTTAAGCGAACCAGCCCTTGGTACTCAGGCACCGGGGTCAACATCTCGGCGTTGAGGATCGTGCCGTATTCTTCGGCGACGTTGTAGTACATCCGTTCCGCGTAGACGACCTGTTCTCCTTGGCGGAAGATGACGTTGCCTTCCAGGTAGAATTCGTAATCCTTGTCACCTCCAGAGGAACCACCTCCTTGAAGTTCTGGAATGTCGCTCTTCGACCAAACAATCGCTCGGTCGGCCATCAGGCTAATCGTCTCGAGATCACCCACACCTTCCACCAAGACTAAGATGCCAGACTCGATCACACCGATGGTCTCGCCCGTGTTGGGGTCTTTCTCGATCTTGGAATTGAAGCCGTTTGAATAGCGATTGCGAAACCAAATCTTGATCGTTTGTGGTTCGACCGAAATAGCTGGCGGAAGGGGCTCTCCGGCGTCGTATTGAATTTGTTGAATCGGCGCGATCTCTTGGCGTGGAGGGGCATAGCCAGCATCCAGCGGTTGTGCGTTGCGACCACGATGGTAAATTGCCGGGGCCACCGGAGGCGGGGCTTTGGTGGTATCGTCCGGCAGTTCCAGACGCGAGGTGGTGAACATCTGGCCCAGCCAGCTTGCCCCTTCGAAGATCGCCGTGCCTCCCTCGGTATCGAGGTAGTTCACGTAGACTTCGTTCTCGAGATAGATCGTTACCTTATGAGGTACTAGGCGGAACGGCTGAGCGTAATCGATCCACAGCACTGCGTCTTGCCCTTTGGCGATGGTGTTGCCTTGCACGATTCGGCAATCACCACGCAGCACCCAAACCTCTTGCGTGCCTTCCTGCCAGTGGCGGGCATCTTTGGCCGTGATGGTAATCGGACGCGTTGAATCCGATTTTGGTAGATGAATTTCTGCAGAAGCAGCCCCCTGAAAGCCGAATAGGAGTAACCAGACCGCGCACATCTTCAGCGCACGCGACCAGCACGTCATACCGCGAACAGCTTCGGCTGAACGCGTCTTCGGACTTTTCCTATGAGGGGGAAACAGGGTCTTGGCTTCCTTGCCGATCGACTCTGAAGGACGTAATTCCTAGGCCACATGCGAGTTAGTGGACGCAGCCCAGGCTGTTAAAGCGGGGCGGATTATAGGGATGCGGCCAGACCAGAGCAAGCCAACTTCCGCCCGATTAACGCTTCCATAGGCTTCGAAAAATCCAATCGATGCCAGCACATGCTAGCACCACCAGAACCGGCACCAGGGGCGAACGCATGCGCATATTGCTCCAAAAGAAGAGATGAACCAGCGTGAAACTGGCCATCAACAGCAGGCCTGCTAACCAGCTTGGCTGCATTAGTTTGCGGCCTAGAGTGACCAAGCCAACCAGTACCAAAGCAAATTGCAGGCTGTACCAAGCCCCAATTGCATAACGGAGTGCAGTTAGCTTGGGGCTTTCTTCCGCAGAAAGGGCATGAGGCAGCGGACGCCAGAACATGGAAAGCCGGACCAGGCAGCTGTAGGCCGCCATCGCTGGATTGGCTCGCATGCTAGCAGCTGCTTCCGCATAGGCGCTTCGGTCGCGAGCGAGTTCGCTAGCGGATGTGTGTTGATAGGGGTGCCGCTGGTTGAAGCCTTCATGAAATGCATCGTTCTCCCAAACGAGCGTCGTCCCCGAGCGGAGGTATTCGTAATACGATTCGTTGTTTCCCCACAGAAGCGTGTGCCCTCCGTGGGTGGTGCCTAGGACGGGGGCTTCAAAAACAAGCCAATTGCGGGCCACCCAGGGGGAAAGCAGAAAGATCAGCATCAAGCCGTACGCCGCGATTGCTATACCTCGGTGCTTCCATGTCTTTAGACCCACGGCGATCGCCAGGGGAAGCAAGGCGGCCCACACCAAAAATGTTGGTCGGCAATAAATAGCCAACGCAACCGCTCCAGCCACGTTCGCAGCTCGAATGGTAAGGTTGCTGCTGAATTTCTCTTTGTCTTCTTCCTCGGCGGTTGTCGCTAAGGATGAAATTGCGACAAGGGCTAATATTGCCAGACAGGTTGCCAGCGTTTCGGTCATGACAAGTGTGGCCTGGTTCAACAAGATTGGGTCGACAGCCACTAACAAGGCCGCCAAGCTGCGCCAACGCGCTAAACCGAGGCATCGCGCCCAATAAAAGGTCAGGCCGACCGTAATTAAGCCCAAAGCCACATGCAGCACCAATACTTCCATCGGCAAAGCATCTTGCGAAGGGCTGGTTACTGCTAGAAGGAGGGGGTATAGCGGGGGACGAAACGCGGTCGGCTCGGCCGGATCGTGGAAGGTAAACGAGTGAATCAGGCGAATGTTCTGCGCCAGCTTCCGGTAACTATCGGGATCGTCCTGCAGGCTATCTAGTTGGACGTATCCTAAACCTCCACGAATGAGCAGCGCGATCAGCAATACGGCATACCACTGCCAGTCTAGCCAGACAGAGGTGCCGCGCGACGAATCGGTGGGGGGATTACTGGGTGAATCCATCGTGGCAGCCGGTTAAAAGAAGCAGGGTCGTACGAATAGTGGGACTTCGTAGAATATAACAGACGTCGCCCTGAACTGACGATGACTGCCTTTTGGCAAGGACGCGCGGTGAAAAAACTGTTTGAAACCTGGATTGCTCTTCGCTGGCCCTTGTTGGCGATTGGTATCGCGCTGGCGGCAGGGGCCGTTTACCTTGGGCAGGGGCTGAAATTCGATCGTTCGATCGAAAATATGTTCGCTGCGGACGATCCTTTGATCGAGTCGTTTGAACGCTTCAACCGTATCTTTGGCGGCAACGAGGTCGTGCTTGGCGTCTATGAAGACGATCAACTCTTCAATCTCGATGGAAGTGGGGTGAACCGCCTCGAAAAAGTGCGAAACGAGATCGAAGCTCAGGAGGGAGTACGAGAAGTCCTTTCGCTCGATCGAGAAATCATTCGCGAGTTTGTGCTCGACCCTGATTCGGCCGCTGGCCTTGAGATCAAAGATCTGTTCGCCGGCTATACGCACAACAAAGCAGGCACAATCGTCGCGTTGCCAATTCAATTGACACCCAAAAGCGAGACGCAAGTCAGCCGGGTAGAATTGATTGAAAAGCTGCGAACGATCTTCGAGAAGCTGCCCAATGGCATGATTACCGGCGAACCGGTCATGGTTGTCGATGGTTTCCGATATGTCGAAGAAGATGGCAATCGCTTAGGCTGGGCGACCTCTTTGCTGCTGGCGTGCGTGATCTTGCTTGTGTTTCGCAGCTTGCGGTGGGTGGTGATCGCAATTGTTGTTGTGCAAGTAACGCTCTATTGGACGCACGCTGCGTTGGCCATCAGTGGGCTGCAGCTAAGTATGGTCAGCTCGATGTTGACGGCGATTGTCACCGTCATCGGGGTAGCGACCGTGGTGCATTACATTCTGCGATTCCGCCAATACCGCGACGAAGGCGAGCCCCCACCGGTCGCGTTGGCTTCCGCTGCTCGTTATTTGCTGGCCCCGGTTTTCTGGGCGTGTGCGACCGATGCCGTCGGCTTCTCGGCGTTGTTGATCACCAGTGTTGGCCCGGTTCATGATTTCGGCATTATGATGGCCGTCGGCGCGATGTTGGTACTTCCGGCCGTATTGGTTTTCTTGCCTGGCTTGGTGCTAATTGGTAGCCCCTGGGGTGTCGATCCGGCCAAGCCCTGGGGGGACGAAAAGCTGGGACAAGGACTTTCGAGGACGGTTGATGCGATTGTGAAGCGTCCTGTCTGGATTGGCCTGCTGATTGTGTTGGCCTTTGGTGTGTCGCTGTGGGGAGCTGCTCACTTAGAAGTTGAAAGCGACTTTACCAAGAACTTTCGCGAAGCAACGCCAATTGTGCAAGCTTATTCGTATGTCGAAGATCGCTTAGGGGGAGCTGGCGTGTGGGACGTGGCAATCCCTGCCCCGGCCAGCGTCGATTGGAGCTACGTTCGGGAAGTGCTGCGGCTCGAAAATCGCTTGCGCAAAGAAGTGCCAGAGTTGTCCAAGGTGCTGAGCCTCGCAGATGTGATCAACGCGACCCTCCCGCCGGCGATCAAGAATCAGCGGATGGCTATTTTGAAGAACACCACGATTCGTATTGGAATTTCATCGCTCAACGAACAGATGCCAGAGACCATGAAGTCTCTTTATGCCCAAGATCCTGCCAATCCAGACGAGCATTGGTTTCGGATCATGTTGTTGTCGAAAGAGCGGCAAGACGCCCAGGTTAAGCAGGAAACGATTGAACGAGTGCGTCAGATCGTGGCGGAGTACTCCGCCGCCAAGGCAGAGGAAGCAGAAGCGGATCAGCCACCCGCCGAACCACCAATCGTCAGCGGGTTCTTCGTGTTGTTGACACACTTGATCGATAGCCTGGTCCGCGATCAGTGGCGTTCGTTCGGTTTGGCGATCATGGGGATTGGCATCACGATGACGGTGGCCTTCCGTAGTTTAAAGCTGGCCTTGTTGGCCCTGGTCCCCAATATTCTTCCCATTCTGATGGTGACCGGCGCGTTCGGGCTGTTCGGTTACAAGATTAACATGGGAGCGGCCATGATCGCGGCCGTTTCCATGGGGTTAGGCGTCGACGCTTCGATTCACTATATCTATGGGTTTCAACGTAGTATCCGAGGCGGAAACTCGCCGGGGAAAGCGTTGGTCGAGGTGCAACAAAGCGTGGGGAAAGCGGTCATCTTTTCTACCTTTGCCCTGATCGCCGGGTTTAGCGTGCTGTGCGTTAGTGATTTCGTTCCAACGATTTACTTCGGTGTGCTGGTTGGGTTGACCATGCTGGGAGCGCTGGGGGGGAACCTGATTATTCTGCCCCTTTTGATCAAGCTGTTCGTCCTCGGCCGCCACACAGAATGATGGTTGGAAGGCCTGGGGAGATTGGTTTGTCAGCTGGCTGCGGGATTCGGGTGATAGGTTCCTTGCCAACTTGTGGTCGACTCTGGTAGAATGCGACGTTTCCACCTGAATTAATTTCCTCACTAGCATCCTGTTGAATTTCTACTTCGGTAGCGAGTGATTGAGATCGAGGCGTGATTTGCAGACATATCTAATAGATATGTCGAGGAATACACAACGCCGCAATCGACTTGATCGCAATAACGTAACCGATTTGAGAAAATCAACAGGTTGCTAAAGGGGATTTCCTTTATACATTGACAGCCGAAGCGATACGGAGAATTTCGTGGGAACGAAGAAAACCGGTAAGGGTCGACGCAAAGTTGGACGTAAAAAACGCCGTATGCGTGCAAAGATCCGTCATCGCAAGAAGTAATCTGACGGGAGCATGCCTTTTGTTGGCGTGCTCCCAGTTTTCCTGCTTCTGCCTATAAGCTGTCGCCTCAAATATTGACGACAGCCTCTTTGGTTGTGCGCCGATCGCAAGTTGTTCTGTCTGCCGCACGATCGTCTGCGCTGGTGTGCTTTCCCAGCTACGCAAATAGCGGATGTATGCCCCTGGTCTGCGGCAATTAGGCTGAGCACTAGTCTTTTAGGCCCGTCGTGGCGATTCCCTTGAGGAACGTTTTCTGCGCGAAGAAGAATAGCACCACAATCGGCAGCGTGAAAAGCGTAGCGGCGGCCAGCAGCAAATGCGTTTGATCGGCGTACGAGCTGACGAACTGTTCGAGCCCATAGGCCAAGGGGAAGCGGTCCTTGTTGCTGAGGAATAGTAGTGGCCCGCTGAAGTCGTTCCAGGCCGCAACGAATTGAAACAAGCCCACCGTAACCAGCGCCGGAACGGACATTGGCATGATCACGCGCCAAAAGATGCCCCACTCAGAAAGCCCATCGATCCGGGCCGCTTCGCTGATATCTTCCGGGATCGTGCGAAAGAACTGCCGTAGCAGGAAGATCGAGAAGGCATCTCCCAGGAACGTCGGCAAAATCAATGCGCCCAGCGTGTTGTAGAGGCCCAACTCACGGAGCAGCAAAAACCGTGGAATCATCGTTACGTGCCACGGAAGGAGCATCGTTCCGATTAGCACGGCAAACAGCTTGTCCCGCCCCCACCATTTCAGCTTGGCGAATGCGTAGGCGGCCATCGAACAGGAGATTACCGTCCCTGCCACGGTTCCTACGCACAGCGTGAGGGTGTTGGTCAGGTACTGCCAGAACGGCATCGACTGGATGGCGGTAAGGTAATTCTCCCAGTGCCAACTTTCCGGCAGCAAGCGGTTCGGGGCGGCCTGAATTTCCGTGGGGGACTTAAGCGAGCCAGAAAGCATCACCAAAAGTGGCAAGCTATAGATCGCCGCGAAGAAGATCAAGAGAGCGTAGATGGTCGATTTCTGCAGGCGAGTCATCTTGATAGGTTTCCTGCGCGATCGATGTGCGATTGAATGCGGATTTGGGCTGCTTCCAGCAATTGCGGAATATTAGGCTTGGTCGGGCTGGCCATGGCCGACTCGGCAACGTTCTTCACTTCGTTGTTGAAGAAGGGAGCCCCTGGAATCACCGGCACGGGATATTGATTCTCGCTGCCTGCCAGATCAATAAACGTTTGGAACAGCGGCTCGTCTTGCAGGAACTGGGCGAACTGTGGTTGCTTGACAACCGATGGAGAAACAGGGATCCACCCCCCTGCCACGCATGTACGTGCGGCCTCTGTTTCGTGACCGTCAAACCCGCACCAAAACTTGATGAACTCCCAGGCGCCACGTGGGCTTTTGGCACCCCGGGGAATGACAAAGTTGTTTCCGTTCACCCAGCCTGCGTTTGGCTTTCCGCCCGCAGGAGGCGGAAGCGGAACCACTCCGAACTGCGTGACGGGTTCGTTCTTTGCTTGTTGTGACTTCTGAAAAGCCCGAATATCGCGAACCCGCCACTGGCCGTCCATTACCACGGCATACCGTTCGGCGAAAAGCGGAAAGGTCTTACCGGGCAGCGACTGATCGCCGTGCCGAAAGCGTGCGATCTCGGAAGGTCCATAGCGATTGCGATAACTGGCCATCCAGTCGAGCGCGGCTTCGATCGGGGGTGAGGTTAGTGTGACTTGGCCGGTTGCCGCGTCGTAAAATTGCCCGCCAAATACGGGGCCCCAGGCCCAAATTCGCCGTGAATCAGGCAGAAAACCATGCTGCTGGTAGGGTGTGCTCTGGCCTGGCGGGGCGATCGTGACGGCGATGTGATCGAGATCAGCAATGGTCTGCGGAGGGGAAAGGCCGTAGCGATCGAGCATCGTTTGGTTGAAGTACAAAGCCCGAATATCGAGGCCGTTCGGTACGCCGTACATGCGGTCTTGGTAGGTCACCAAACGCCGCGCGGCAGGGAAAAGCCAAGAGGATAAGCGAGCGACTTCCTCTTCGCTGGCGACTTCGTCTAACGCCAAGATCGCGCCGCGATGTCCCCAATCGGCGATTACCGGGTCGTCGATATTCAGTAGGTCAGGGGGATCGCCACCGGTCACGCTAAGAAAGAACTTCAGGTCGAGGTTGTTCCCCGGCATCGCAATCGGACGCACAAAGTACTTGCTTTGCGAAGCGTTGAAACGCTGGGCAACTTCTTCCACGATAGCCCGGTCGGCCCCGCCCCAAAAATGCCAAAAGACCACTTCTTCTCGGTTTTCAGGCGGGGCTTGCTCGGTTGATCTTAGGTAGGTTTGGGCAGCGAAAAGGCCAATCACCGCCACACCGAGGATTATCGGGGCAAACCAACCACGAAGGGAAGCGTTTGGCATTAGCGTAACCCCTCGTAAACCCAACGCCGCGAGGTGGCGAAGAGGAACCATGTGGCGAGACTCAGCAGCACAAACAGCAACCAAGCCACCGCCGACGCGTAGCCCATGTCCAGGTGTTGAAACGCACTGAGAAACAAATGCAGGCTGAGCATCAATGTCGAGTCAGCCGGCGCACCACGTCCTTCGCTGACGATATAAATTTGCGTGAATGCCTGGACCGATTGGATCAGCCCCATCACTAAGTTGAAGAAAATGATCGGCGTGAGGAGCGGCAGTGTCACGTTCCAAAATCTTGTAAGCGGGCCTGCCCCGTCAATGCGGGCCGCTTCGTAGAGCGACTTGGGGATATCGCCGATTGCTGCCAGGTAAATCACCATGAAGTTGCCCATACCCCACAGGCTCATCAAAATCAGGGCATCCTTCGAGCCGACCGGAGCCGAATTGTTTTGCCAGGCCGAAGCGGAGAACGTGTGTGGCGAAAAGAACTCGTCCGGCGAGGCAAACCATTGTGGTTGCCAAAGGCCGAGCCAGCCGAGAATGGAATTTACGAGACCATCGGCGGGGTTGAGGAGCCACATCCACAGAATGCTGGATGCCACCACGGGGATGACCGACGGGAGGTAAAACAACGTCCGAAAGATCGATTGTCCCCGGATTTCGCACGAAAGGAGCGAGGCCAAGCCAACCCCGATCACAATCGACAATGGGACTGAGATGCAGGCATAGTAGCTGGTATTCCAGAGGGCCTTACCAATGCCGGTCCCAGAGGCCAATTCGCTACCCAGTTGTTGGTAGTTCGCCAATCCCACCAGATGAGGCGGGTTAATTAAGTCGTACTGACAGAAGCTCCAGTACAGCGAAACCAAGAATGGGTAAACAAACAATGCCAAGAGTCCCACCAGCCAGGGGCTGGCAAAGCTGGCAGCGGTAAGCCACTGGCGCAGCGTGTGCCGTCGGTGCTGCGACGCGATTGCTGGCGGTGGGGAAGTGTCCGCTGGATCGTTCAAAGTGATCAATGCTTCAATTTAAGGGGAAAATGATCGTTCGAGCAGACAAGGCTTGACTGGCCTGGTACGCCTCATTCTGCCGATGGTAAGTGGTGAGAATGTCCCACTACGATGCCACATTTTGTCCGAAGTCACAAACGGGGCGCGTCCGCATGCTACGATGATTGTAGGGCAGGTCAGGTTTCAAGAAGTTCCCTGACATGCGTCCGGGTAAGCTGACAGGGATCGACAACCACATGGAATTCTCCCGGTTAACAAGAGATATCACCATCGAGCGTAACGAGGCTGGGGTTCCCCATATCACCGCCACTACGCTGGATGACGCGTTATATGGCCTCGGTTACATGCACGCAACCGATCGGCTGACACAAATTCTATTTGCCAGGGCGATCGCTTCTGGCAAAGCGGCCGAATCGATTGCCGCCCGCGATGAATTGCTGGAAACCGATCGATTTTTTCGCCGCATCGGTCTGCATCGCAATCAGCCACGCGAACGGGAATACTGGCCCGAGGACGTTCAGCGTCAGGTCGATCATTACTGTGCCGGTGTGAACGACGGCATGAAAGCGACCGGCTATACCTGGCCGATGTGGGCGATTGGCTTCGAGGCGGCCGCTTGGGATCCGACTTCGGTCCTGTACATAGGCAACTTGCTGAGCTTTGGCGGCCTGGCGGTTAGTCAGTTGGAAAACGAACGGATCGTGATCGCCCTCATTCAGTCTGGCGGTGACGAGGCCGCATTACGCGAGCTGTTCCCAGACCGGTTAGAGCATGTCGATTTTGAAATCTTGCGGCAAGCTCGTGGTGTGAAGAAACTGTCAGACGAAGCCCTGGAAGTGTTGATGGACTTGCCCCGTCTGGCAGGTAGCAATGCTTGGGTGGTGAATGGGCGGTTGTCGAAAAGTGGCAGCCCTATTTTGTCGTCGGACCCTCATCTGGAAACCAACCGGCTACCGGCGATCTGGTATGAAGCCGTCTTACGCTGGCAAGACAACTACGTGATGGGCGCCACGTTGCCTGGTTGCCCGCTTGTTGCTGTCGGACGAACGAAAAAAGTGAGTTGGGGTGTCACCTACATGAAAGGGGATACGACTGACTTCTTTATAGAGGATTGCCGCAAGAATGCAGAAGGAAAGTGGCAATACCGTCGGGATGAATCTTGGATCGATTTTCAGGTCCGCGACGAAGTGATCGGAGCGAAGGGCAAGCCTGCGACAATGATGCGGGTGCTCGAGAACCCGCAGGGAACGCTAGAAGTTGATCCAGAAGAGTCGGGAGACGGCTATTACTTGAGCCTCGCATGGACTGGCATGCAGCCCCGTTCCGGTATGGCGATTGCTTCATGGTTGCAAATGATTTCTGCCGAGAACGCTGCCGAAGCATTGGACGTTGCCAAGGGATGCCCGCAGCCGACGTTGTGCTGGGTGGTATCGGATGTGTACGGCAACATCGGCATGCAAGGCAACGGGCGGTTTCCGCGGCGCCGAGCGGGTTTCTCCGGGCTTGGGCCGGTGGCGGCTTGGGACGCGCGGAATCATTGGCAAGGCGTGATACCCGCTGATCAGTTACCCCGAATCTACAATCCTGAATGCGGTTTTATCGCGACAGCCAACGAAGACATCAACGAAGCGAACCGGCCAAAGCTGGTTAGTCAGACGTTGCCCGACTATCGCAAGCGGCGGATCGTGGAAGTGTTAGAGCAGGCCCGCGAAGTCTCGATCGAGGATATGCAAACGCTGCAGTACGATTTGGTCAGTCTCCAGGCTCGCGAGATCTTGCCGATCTTGTTGCCGTACGCTCCGCAAGCGATACGGGATAAGTTGAAAGATTGGGACCATCGTTTCGATCCCGATAGCACTGAAGCGGTGTTGTTTCAGCGGTTTTATCGTAACACGCTGCTAGAAATCTTCGGGCACGAACGGGGAATGGGGCCGAAACGAACGCTATATCTGGTAACGCGAGTTGGCTTTTCGAGCATGATCATCGCGGCCTGTGACGAGATTTTGAAGAAGGATCTTTCGTTGTGGTGGCAGACACGCGACAAGGGAGAGATGATCCGCACGGCAGGTGAAAAGGCCTTGCGCGAGAAAGAGATGACTTGGGGGCAATTCAACAGCTTCCATTTCACCGACCGTTTTTTCGGCGGTGGGCGTGTCGGAAGATTGCTGGGGTTTGATAGCCCTGAATATCCCATGCCCGGCTGCCATGCGACGGTCTTTCAGGGGCATGTGCTGCAAACGGCGACGCGCGAGTCAACGTTCGCGCCGAGTTACCACTTTGTTACCGATATGGCAACCGATGTCGCTTGGACCAACTTGCCGGGCGGGCCGAGCGAGAGCCGTTTCTCGCGGTATTACAAAAGCGATGTCCCGTTGTGGCTAGACGGCGATTACAAGCGGTTGGCTCCAAAGAGCGAACCTAACCCCACAGACCAGCCAGAAGAATAACCACAAACACCACGCCCATAAAACCGACAATCCAAACGAACGTGTCCCAGGCATGCTTCAGGATTGCTGGCCAGCTTTCGTGACGAGTAGCGCCGTAAACCAGGCTAACCACGGTAATCAGCGGCAACGCGTAAACCACCAAGTGCCAGCCAGGAAACATCGCGAGAAGGGCTAGGTTGTCCATGAAACTCTTTCGTATCGATTTGCTTTAGCCAGCAGAAACGTTCGCAGCCGCTTGCGGTGTGTTGCCGTTGGAAGAGGTCTCAGGCTCGTCGGAGTCCCCCTGCTTTTTACGTTTCTTTTTCTCGGAATCGGGGATCATCCAGACGGGGCCAGCGGCGGCGTCGTAGATGACCAGCACGTTCAGCAGGCCAGCAATCATGGTGTAGAGGGTGCCCATTTCAAAGAGGTACCCGTACTTGCGATGCAAGCTCGCGTTTTCAGCTGCGTCGAGCGGTGGTGCCATTAGCCGTATGCCAAACAGTTCGATCGGCTTCTTGCCGTTACTGACAAAAAATGCCTGGGCTAAAGCAGGCAGAGTGGGCAGGCCCACGCCAAGCTGACAGATTAAAGGAAGTCGTTTCTCCGTGTCATCCCATTTGGCATATACCACGCGACCTCCTCCCATCGACAAGCCGAGGAAGTAGATCGTGAGGATGCAGACCAGAAACAAAATTCCTTTGCCGCGACGTCCTTGATACAAATGGCCGGCACCAGGAATCAGCCACGCTAGCAAAGCAGCCGTGGAGGGATTCTTGAGGTCAAGGGGAACAGGAGCAAAGGGATCTTGGTCCGAGGTTGACTTGGCGGACCCGGTTTCGTTGGACATTGAGTTCAACCGGAGAGATGGCAGTGCTTGTGTAATCCCTCAATCTTAGCCGAATGTTCCTTTGAATCCAGGCCAGTTCTCTCGCGACGGAAAGTGTTCTATGCGCCGTAACGTGTTGAAAAGAAAAAAGTTGTTGCGTCTGGCGGGTTAGGCTCGTTAGAGAAGTTCTTGCCGAATCGCCTCGACCGTGGCTGGGGTAACCGTGGGGGAATCCTCTGCGGACATCGCTAAGCGGGAAAGGTCGAGGATTTGCGAGATCACCCGTGGCAGACCCTCGGAATACCGCGAGACAGCTTCCACTGCCGCTGAATCGAGCGAAAGATTGGCTTCCGGATGGGCGGCTTGATAGGCTGCCGTGTACTGGGCGATATCTTCGCTATTCCAGGCTTCGAGTTCGATTTTCAGGTCGGCCAGCTTCAAAAGACGCGTATCAAAGGTCTGTAGCTGCTGCGAGTCGACCGACAGAATCAGGCTGGCCTCGGTGTCCGTGCCACAGTGCAGGCGGACCAAAGTCAGCAACACGTCGGCCGTTTCTCGGGTAATTTCTTCGATATGGTCGACTACGATCACGATCTGCCGCTGCTCAAGCGCGTAGGCGGTTAGCTGTTCGCGAATTTGGAACCAAAGTTCGGGCGGGGTGGTGGCCAGTCCGACATTGGCTTTCAGCTGAATAGCCAGTTCCCAGAGGAAATCGTGTTCGAAGGTGCCCGGGGTGCGAAGATAGGCCACAACGGCCCCTCGACGACGGAGCGTGGAGGTCCACTTTTCTAACAGCGTTGTTTTGCCGCAGCCCAAAACGCCCGTCAAAATGGCAACCCGATCGTGACGCTCTAAGGCGTACTCGAGCCGGGCGACGGCTTCCAAATAGGCTGGGCTCTCGAAAAAAGGACTCATCGGGGCGACAATCAGTTGAAGGCTGCTGGCATACCGCACCAGTGCTAGCATTGGCGCGCAGGGCATTCCTGCCACGAGTTTGTTTCGGTAGAATCCGCCCGCAGTCTTCACGCAATCCTGATCTCTGGCCAGCAAAGCCGTATGTCTGAACGATTTTTTCTGGAACAACCACCCAGCGGTAGCGAAGTCACGTTCGCCGAAGCGGAATCCCAACATCTTGCCAAGGTAATGCGGGCTCAGCCTGGCGATACCGTGATTGGTTTTGATGGTACTGGCAGCGAGTATCAGATCGAGCTCACCACTGTAGGTAAGAAGAAGGTCGTTGGTACGGTTCGTCACCAGGCGGAAGTCTCGCGCGAAGCGGCCCGAAAGCTGACGTTGGCGGTGGCATTGCCCAAAGGAGACCGACAACGCTGGCTAGTTGAAAAGGGAGTCGAACTAGGCGTGAGCCGTTTGATTCCGCTACTTACTGAACGTGGCGTTGCCCAGCCGGTGGAAAAAGCGATTGAACGCTTACGCCGAGCCGTGATCGAGGCTAGCAAACAGTGCGAACGTAATCACCTGATGGAAGTCGGAGAAGGGCAAACCCTAGACCAAGTTTTAGCCACCAAGCCTGCTTGCTGCTTGGTGCTGCACCCCAGCGGCGAACCGTTGCGTTTAGAAACGATTCAGAATGAAGAGGAAGTGTTGGCGATCATCGGACCAGAAGGGGGCTTAAGCGACGCCGAAGTGGAGAAGGCCGCCGCTGCTGGTTGTCATGTTGTCTCGCTAGGCCCGAGAATCCTGCGAGTTGAAACCGCAGCCTTGGCGATCGCGAGTCTTACCACGCTCTCGTAGCGGACACTTGCGAAGCGTGGTCCGGCAACGGGGCCTAATCCTCGAGCTTCTCGATCTTACCGAATAGACATCCACCCACCTCGCCATGGGTCCACGTTCCGGCGTACTTGTCGCCATCGATCACGACGTGGGCGCTGAAGGTTCCGAGGCCTGGAATCGAAGTGTTGTCGAGCGTGATCACCGGCGTTTTACCCGCCCATTTCACTTCCAACGGCATCGGGATTTTGGTGTCTTTGTCACCGTATTTAATGCGGGCGTTGATGAGCCAGAGGTCTCCTTCTTCCAGCTTACGAACGTTGCTGATTTCGTAGCGTTCGGGCTTGGTTCCTTGGTCCTCTTTGCCGCTAATGGTGAACGATCCGACGAGTGCGACGTTGTTTAACGTTTGTTCGAACTTCTCAAACAGCTTGGCTTGAGCTTGGTCGGACTTGGGCTCTTGGGCTTGTAGCTGGGCGGGAATTGCACCGAAGATAGCCCCAAAGACAAGCAGCGGGAACAAGCGAAACATGATGGAAATCTCCTCGAGCGGATGCAGGCAGTAATGAGGGGAGTGCCCCTGGGCGTGGTATGCTCAATCGTATCGCGGAAAAGACGCTTCGCCAAATAAGATCACGGAATCTGAATATTCCGCAAATAGGCCAAGCCGTCGGTTACTTCCTGAACGGGGTTCTCTGGATGGTCTCGCTGCACGGTGATGTAGCCTTGATAACGGGCCTCTTCCAGCAAGGCGATCAGCATTTGAAAGTCGACCGAGCCTCGCCCTAACGGAACTTCAATGCCCCGCCCACGGGCCAAATCTTTCACACCATCTTTGCCTCGCACGTGAACCACATACTTGGCCAAAGCCTGGTAGGACTCTTCCGCAGAGAAACCGTTGATGATCAACGCTCCAGGGTCGAAATCGATGCCTAAGGCGCCTTCAGGAAGTTGATCGAGAAACGCCTTGAGCACCGGACCGTCGACCTGGCCGGTGGTGGCCGCGAACGTGACACCGCACGAGTCGGCATGCCGGGCCAGATCGTGCAGCACTTCCAAGAGACGCGTATTGGTTTCCGCCTCCAGGTTTTCGTCGATGCCGCCAATGTGATTGCAAAGCACCTTGGCGCCCAGTTGGTAGGCGGAACTCATCGCCGCTTTGGTTGCCGCCACGCGGCGGTCGAGATCTTCCAAGACGTTGTAGCCGCGACGGGTCGGAAAGCGGACCGATGCAATTTTCAGGTTGTAATCGCTCAGGATTTTCTTCAGGTGGCGAATACCGGTTTGTGTCAGTTCCTCAGGCCGGAGTTCGTTACGCAGGTCGATTTCAATTCCGTCGGCACCTAGCTCGCCGGCAGTTTTCAGGGCCTGGCGAAAGGGTAGGCGAAGGCTTCGAAGTTGTACGCTGAGTCGAATCATGGGGCGTTAGTCGGTCGAGGTTGCGTTAGAAAGAAACGGTTATCGGACATGAAATAGCGATTATAGCGATTGCTACGCTTCTCATCGTCGTGGCGGATCGAGGTTTCCGCAAGGGCGCCGCCCGATATCGATGGGGTGAGCAACATTTAAGCGGGCCTGGTATGCCGGGCACGCTATCGCTCTGACCTTTCACCTGCATGAAGCTTATGTTTGCCTACGCTCTGGTACCTTTGTTGATCTTGGCCGCAGATTGGAAAGATGCGCCGATTGACCAGCGACATCCCGAGGCGTTCGAACTGTTTCGTTGCGATTTCGAGGAAGATACCGACCTTAACTACGATCTGTGGCCTGACCAATGGACACGTCGTACCGGGCCAGGCTATCCGCGTTACGTAGATATCGAGATCACCGAGCAAGAAGCCAGCGAAGGGAAGCGGGCCCTGCTGATGAAGCTTGATGGGGGGGCGGCGACGGTCTATAGCCCTCCGATCGCAATCCGCGACATCTTTAGCTACGTCTTAGAGGCCCGCATCAAAACCAAGGGCTTGAAGTACGACAAAGCCTACATCTCGCTCACTTTTTTCGATGACAATCAGCAGCCGGTTGAGACGTACTACTCGGAAAAATTTCGCGAGACCGGTGACTGGCTGAAGATTCGTATCGGTCCGGTTGCTCCAGAGAATGCAGGGCTCGAATTAGCGGTGATTGGCTTGCATATTGGGCCGATGAATGAAGTCGATGAAGATCTGACTGGCGAGGTGTTATTCGACGACATCTGGTTCGCCCGGCTACCCAAAATGACTTTGGAAACGGCAGATGGCGGGTACTGTTACTACAACGACCAGCCGATTCAAGTGAACTGCAAGGTTTCGGGGATCTTGGAACGTGATCCGACCATCATCTTTGAATTGGTGGACGTTGGCCAGCAAAACCTGGCTCGACACGAAAGCCGGCTCGATGCCAAAGTGGTTGCGCGTAAAGCGGAGAAGATTTCGGAGCTTTTTGGAAAGAAGGCCTACCAGGATAAGGACTGGGATGTTGGCTACGCAGGTGACATCACCTGGAAGCCACCGATCACGCAAAACGGCTACTATGAAGTCCGCGCTACCATGATGGGAAGTTCGGGCTTGATGCACCGCCGGGTAATGACCATGGCGGTCGTCTCGCGCGATGTGAGCCCCGAAGGAGGCGAGTTCGGATGGGCGCTGCCGAACGGCGAGAAGCCACTCGACTTTCAGCGTATGTTCGACTTGCTGCTCACCGGTGGGGTTAGCTGGGTCAAATTCCCGGTATGGTATGCCGATAACGACTTGGAAAGGGCCAACAACATTGCCCGCTTTGCCGAGCGTTTGCATAAGCATCATATCAACATGGTGGCTGTGATTGATAAGCCGCCTGCGGATATCCGGAGCTTGTTTGGCGAGCAGGAAACGATGCTGGTGGCGAATGTCTTTTCGGAGCCGTTGTTATGGCGTCCTTATATTGAACCGATTCTCACGCGATTGTCTCTTACCGTGCATTACTGGCAACTGGGGGCGGATAACGACGTGAGCTTTGTTGGTTATCGTAACCTGGACGAGAAGCTGCGCCAGATTCGCCAAGAGATTCGTACCAGTGGCCAAGACATTATCTTGGGCATTCCGTGGCGTTGGATGGCGGCTCCTCCTAGCGAAGCTAAGCCTCCTTTTGATTTTCTCGCCTACTCGATTCTTCCACCCAGTGGTGAGTTAGAGGGGCTGTTGCCAATGACCAAGGACGAACTTGGCACCTATCTCGATAAATCTCAGGGACAGACAACTCGCTTTGCTACCGTCTTTCCATTGCCGCGATCGAAATATTCGACCGAAGAACGAGCCCGTGATTTAGTCGAGAAGATGGTGGCGGCCAAGATTCACCAAGTTGACGCAGCGTTCATTTCGATGCCGTTCGATCGAGAATATGGCCTGATGAACGAAGATGGTTCTCCTTCCGAACTGCTACTGCCTTGGCGTACGACGGCCCGGTTGATTTCTGGCAGAGAATATCTTGGCCAGATCCAACTACCTGGCAAAAGTTCTAATCATGTGTTCTCGCGCGATGGACGAACGGTCATGCTGGTGTGGAACTCGCGCGAGACAACCGAAACGCTTTACCTGGGAGATGACGTCAAGATCATCGACTTGTGGGGACGCGAGTCGACCCCTGAGAAGGAAGGCAACAAACAGGTTATTCCGGTAGGCCCCATTCCACATTTTCTGATTGGTCTAAACGATGGGGTGGCTAAATTGCGTTTGGCTTTCAAGTTTGATCCTGCTCGTTTAGAAAGCGATTTTGGACGTACGCAACGAATCGAAGCGACGGTGAAGAATACATTTCCTTCGGCGATCAGTGGGGTGGCTCGTTTGGTTTCGCCAGACGTGTGGAACGTGAACCCGAGTATTCTTCGTTTTAAATTGACACGTGGAGGCGAGATTAACTCTCCCTACAAAATCCTTTTGCGTGCGGATGCTTCAAGCGGCATGCAGCCGGTGCGAATCGATTTTCAAATCAGCGCCGACCAGGAATATGAATTCAGCGTCTATCGCGAAATACAAGTTGGCTCAGGCATGATGCAAGTCGAGTCGACGACCGAGCTGGATGAAGAAACGGGCGACCTGATTGTCGAAGCGACGGTGCATAATTTGCAGGAAGAGTTGATCTCGTTCGATTGTTTGCTCTATGCAGCAGGACGCAAACAAATGCGTCAACGGGTTATGAACTTTGCCCTGGGAAGGGCCACACTCGTTTATCGAATTCCAGACGGCAAGGACTTAGTCGGAACCACAATGTTGTTGCGTCTACGAGAAATTGGCGGTACCCGGGTTTTCAACCATCGCGTTGAAGTGAAGGATTAGTAGTCTGTTAAGGAACACTTCGTTCGTTTCCCTGCTCACGCTAACAGAAAGAGACCTGTGGCTGAACCGCTGAAGTTGAATACAGTTTGTGAATTCCTCGAACGCTTTGCCCCCAGTCAACTTGCCGAATCGTGGGACAACGTCGGCCTGCTGATCGGCGACCGCACGCAAGACATTCAAGGAATAATCACCTGCCTGACGATCACTCCGGAAGTTGTCGAGGAAGCGATTGAAGGGAAAGCGGATTTGATTGTGACGCATCACCCAATGCCCTTTCGGGCGATCAAACGGATCACCTCGGAAGATACCGTGGGACTGATGTTGATGAAGCTAATCAAGCACGATATCGCTGTTTACAGTCCTCACACAGCATTCGATTCCTGCGCCGAAGGTATTAACTTTCAACTGGCGACCGCGATGGGCCTGGCCGATATTCAGCCACTGGTTCCGGTCGATTTGCTAGGCGTCTCTGGTCCGACATCCCAGGTTGGGACGGGGCGATGGGGAACTTTGGAAGCAGGGGCATTACCCCTGGCAGTCGTGGCCGAGACCGCCAAACAGGCGACCAAAGCGGCGATGGTCAAGATCGGCGGCAAGGCGACGTCCGAGATTCGAACGATCGCTATTGGTTGTGGCTCGGCCGGAGAACTCCTTTCGGCGGCGATTGAAAAGAAGTTGGATTGCTTGATCTTAGGAGAGACCAGCTTTCATACCTGCCTAGAGGCAAAAGCCCAGAATGTGGCTCTGATTTTGGTAGGCCACTATGCCAGTGAACGTTTCGCCGTCGAAAAGCTGGCTTCAGTCTTGGCTAAGGCATTTCCCGCCCCCCAGGTCTGGTGCAGCCGGCAAGATCTCGATCCGATTCACTTCGCTTAAGATTTTATGAAACGCGTCGGAAATATTCGGCATCCAAACTTTTGTTGCCACGAACATTGTGTCCCCAATCACGTGGGATTGAATCGATTAGGATCACATCGCATGGCGGGGTGGTATAGCTAACGCCTTGTGGTAACAATAGTTAGCGGTGCTTTTCTGGCGTTGGTCGTGGGCTTAACAACCAAACAGGAAGGGCGAGAGATGGCCCCCTCATTTGACTTGGTTGCACAATAGTTACCGAATTAACACCGGAATTTAATCTCGTTCACGATTGGCGAACTTTATGAAATCACCCGAGCAGGCTCTTATTGCCCTTCCTGTGTACAACGAAGCCCAAACGATCCATGCGGTTTTGGATCAGGTTGTGGGGTATGGGCATCCGGTGCTGGTGGTGAACGACGGCTCGACCGACGACACTTTGAAGCTGCTTGAGGAGCGGGACGATATCATCATCGTTACGCACGAAAAGAACTCTGGTTATGGGGCGGCCCTGCTAACGGCTTTTGCCTACGCTCGTGAACACCAGTTCGATGTCATCGTTACGATGGACTGCGATGGACAGCACGAGCCACAGTTGATTCCGAAGTTCGTTAAAGCATGCCGTTCGGCGGATATCGTCTCAGGAAGCCGCTATTTGAAGCAGTTTCCAGGGCAGAGCGAACCGCCGGCCCAGCGATTGTTCATCAATCGGCGGGTTACCTCCGAGCTAAATCGCCTGCTGGGGTTTCAGTTGACCGATGCGTTTTGCGGTTTCAAAGCGTATCGTGTGGAAGCGTTAGCCAAGCTCGACGTGACCGAGACCGGTTACGCGATGCCCTTAGAACTGTGGGTGGAAGCTGCCAAAGCAGGCCTGAATATCGTTGAGTTGCCGGTTCCGCTGATCTACTTGGACGAGAACCGATCGTTTGGTGGTGCGCTCGACGATGGGGGAACACGTTTGAACTATTATCACTTCGTGTTGGATCGCAGTCTGGCACGTAGTGGCCTTGCCAAGGCTGGCGTTCAGACTTTGGCGTCTTGCTAAAACAAATCGAATAAGCCTTCTACCTCATGACTGGTCAAGTGTCCGGAATCCGGTATCAGCGTATCCGCGCACCGCGTGGTCATGGGGAATCGTTGGTCGTCCCCTGCCCTGTCTTGCCTGGCACGCTGGTGGAAAGCAATCGCCAAGGTCTCGACCATGCCACAACAAGTGTGGCGAGAGGAACAACGTTAGGCGCCTTACGGGAAGAAGTCCGTGGCCAGCTGCTGCAGCGAGCACGAGACTACACTCAGCAGTATCGCGAGATTGAGCCGACGGCTGATCCGACCGCCCCGCTCATTCTTAGCGGGCATCAACCAGCCCTTTATCACCCTGGGGTGTGGTTTAAGAACTTTCTAATCGATCGTATTGCGACAAAAGTGTCTGGTACGGCGATCAACGTGATTATCGACAACGATGTCGCCCCCGCTCCTTCGATCTCAGCCTTGCAAGGGACGCCTGACGATCCGCAGCCTGCACGAATCGCATACGACGAGCCAGGACCACGCTTGCCTTGGGAAATGACAAAGATCGAGTCGCTCGACACGCTGCTCAGCTTTGCAGAACGAGTTCAAGCGACGTTCAAAACGTTTGTGTCAGAGCCTCTGCTTGCCAGTTTCTGGCCAGAGGTGCTCTCGGCAGTGGAAGCTGGTAAGCCGCTCGGCTTGGCCTTTTCTCAGGCAAGAAATCGCCTAGAAGCGGACTGCGGTTTAAAGGTGTTGGACATCCCTTTAAGCCAGCTCTGTCAGACCGATGGGTTCTGGCGGATGTTTGTGGGGATTGTCGAAGAAGCCGAGCGCTATCGTGAGATTTACAATGCTTGCGTCGACAACTACCGGGCGGTCCATGGAATCCGCAGCAGTTCGCATCCTGTACCGAATTTAGGGGCCGACGAAAGTTGGACGGAAGTTCCTTTCTGGGTGTGGACCGCCGAGAACCCGCGTCGACGTCCTCTTTGGATCGCCCATACGGAAAATGGTATACGGTTAACCGATCGTGCTGCATGGCAAGCAGAGTTGTCTGGGCGTACCGATTGGGTTTCGCAACTTCATTTGCTGAGCGATCAGGGCGTTTGCGTGCGGCCACGTGCTTTGGCAACCACCACAATTCTGCGGCTGGCCGCTTCCGACTTGTTTGTCCATGGCATTGGTGGTGCTAAGTACGATCAAGTCACCAACGAGATCATCCGCCAGTTCTACGGCGTGCAGCCTCCTCAATACGTAACCGCAACCGCATCGGCTTTGCTACCGATGTCTCGGCCTGAGGAGGCGGAAGACGAGCTGTTTGCCATCGAGCGGAAGCTGCGCGATGTTACTTTCAATCCCGACCGGGCGGTAGAGAATCAGGCGATTGATGACCCTCAATGGAAACGATTGCTCCAGCAGAAGTCGGATTTACTGCGCAATGTGCCTGCACTTTCAGAAAAAAGTTTGTGGCATCAGCAACTGCAAAAAGTAAACGATCAACTACGCGAGCTGATTACCGAACCTGTTGCCCGCCTTCGAATTGAGCGTGATCGCCTGTTCCGCCAACAGCATCAAACCCGCCTGCTGACTTCGCGCGAATTTCCTTTCATTCTGTTCCCGCAAGAGGGATTGCGGAATTTACTACTGGACCTTGCTGTCAAAGACCTTTAACTTAATGCAAGAGTTCACTTACAAAGGGATTTGTCTCTATTGAACGGAGTCGGATTGTATGCGTCGCGTCGTGTCATCGACCTACTCGCCCCCGATTCAGCACCCGCCGCAGTCCATTGCTCATGCGAGTTCTTCTCGTGGAGACGCGGCTAGGTTTCGTCTCACTAGCAGTCAAGAAGGCGAGCAGTTCGCTATCTTGCAGCTCATGAAGCATTGTCTTTTTCCTTACGACGAAAACGAATTTCACTCGCAACAGGAACGGCCCGACTACGACCCACGCGAACGTCTTACGTTTCGTTTAGGCAGACAAATTGTCGGGCACATTCGTTGTGTTCCCCAGCAAATCTGGCACAGCGGTTCGCTTGTGCCTTACTTGCGAGTAAGCGAGTTCGTCTTGGCGCCTGAGCATGTCGACATGACCAATGTCGGCGCTTTCTTTCAGTGCTTGGATGAATCGTTCTATCACTATGGCGGTGTCTTTATGATGCACCGCACCAGTGCGGCGATGGCGCAACGTTTAGCTCGCTTTGGGTGGGTGACGTTATCGAATCGTTTTCGCAGCACGGCCGCCACCGAGCCTTTTTTGGTTTCGGTACGCGGCGAAAGTCAAAGCGAAGCCTTCCCGCCAACCTCTCGCAAAGAAGAAGGGCTTTGGATTCGCTTGATGCGTCAAGTGGAAGCAGACGCCCTGGTTTCTCTGTACGAAAAATCATTTCGCGCAAATCAAGTCGGTACGCCTCGTTCGGCGGCGATGTGGAACTGGTTGCTCCGGCGCAAAGCTTTTGATGCGCTGTATGTTGCCATCCGAGGCGGTAACAAATTGGCCTTAGATGACGCTATCGAGCGGATTGCCGGCTATGCGATCGTCAAGGATCAGCAGATTTTGGAAGTCGTCTCGCAGCCGCAAGAGGAAGGGGTCAAGGTTCCTCTGATTAATCGAATCTGCAGTGATTTGTACGAGGCCAACCAACGCGAGTTTCACCTCGAAGCGCCGGCGGTCGATTCCGTTCATTCGATCTTACGACAAGTTCCCAGCACGAAGAATTCACCTCCAGGCGAAGAGATCTTAGTGCGCATGCCGAATCCCGTTCAGCATCTGGCCGAGTTCTGCCAGGTGTTGCACCAGCGAGCGGTCGCCCGGAACTTGGAATTGCCTCTCGACTTGGGGCTGATGATCGACGGAGAGAAATACTGTGTTCATCTTGGCAAGCGGAAGGCAAGCCTAACCGATGGCCGATTGGGACGCAGCTACCTAGAATTGTCGAGCGGGCAATTGGTTCGGTTGCTTCTGGGAGATCTCCTACTCCCTTCGCTGGTAGAATCGGGCCAATTGCACGCTTCGACACAAATTGCGTTGAACACGGCGACCCAGCTTTTCGACTACGATCCCCCCTGGTTCCCTGCGGCGGATGTTTTGCCAATGTGATGGCAATTTTGGAAATTAGAGGTGCATGGCATTTCTTGCCTTTTGCGGTATCATAAACCTCTTGGTTTTAATTGATACTGTTTGCTTGCGTGGACTTCCTCGTTTCTCTATTTCAACTGCTTTCCAATGAAGATCGCTATTGCCTCGGACCATGCCGGTTACCACTACAAGACTATTATCATTGCCCATCTGCAGGCGTTGGGGCATGAGGTGGTTGATTTTGGGACCGATTCGGACGAGGCGTGTGATTACCCAGACTTCATTATCCCGGCCGCCAAGGCTGTTTCGCGCGGGGAATGCGAACGCGGGATCGTGCTGGGCGGCTCTGGCAATGGTGAGGCGATTGCCGCAAATCGAATCCACGGCATTCGTTGCGCGCTGACATGGAACGTGGAAACGGCCAAACTGGGCCGCCATCATAACAAAGCCAACATGATTTCGATCGGCGAACGGATGACCGCCGAGGCAGATATTTTGCCAATCGTCGATGCCTGGCTAACGACCGACTTCGACGGTGGTCGACACGAACGACGCATCGAGAAAATCGATCTGTTATCGCAAGACCAACCAGGGGCTTAGGTTGGCCTCGTGCGGCTCTGCGGTGCCATCTTGGTAGCCTTTGTTATTGAAGGCCTGGGCAGGCTAAGCGGCGACGCGGATGTGTCCTAAGACTTGCCCTTCGCTGACGATATCGTCTTCTTCGGTGCTTAGTTCGTGTAAGACACCAGTTGCAGGCGAGGTCACATCGAAGGTGACTTCCCCTGCCAAGACTTCTAGCACGCGATCTCCTTCGCGGACGAACGACCCACGCGGCACGAGCCACAAACTAGTGCGAACCAGGATGTCGGTCAGGCCTAATTCGGGCAAAATTAGTGGATGTAAGTCTTCGCGCGGCATGGGTTTCTGATTTCTTCAGTCAGGTAGGTCAACGCTAGACAGACGGCTGACTCGTTCTGCTAGATAATTTGACCGAGATTGTTTGAGGGCTGGAGATTAATAGCGAGGAACTCGGCCTGTTTCAAGGTCGAATTGTCCTTTCTCGATAGCTAAGTGGCAGTGTTGTTGCCTCAGCGCCTCTTCTGACTTGCCCAAGGAAGAGCAGCGATATTCCGAAAATAATAATTTAAGGAGGGATAAAAATTGTTTACCGGCATCTTTCTAGGGTGCTAAAGTAGTCCCCGTGACGGGCTGCGAGCCATCTTTTATCGGGGGGGGCAATGGGAAAACGTGTTAAGCCAATTGCTTTAGGATTGGCAGTCATCATTGTTTTTGGAGTGACTTACCAAGCCAGGCTTGCCAAGTTGGCCAGTGCTGGTCATGAATGGTGGCGGCGCCAAAGTGGGCAGTTTTGCCAGCATGGTTATCAGTTGCGAATGGAAAAGACTTGGCAACACGAGAATGGGCAGACTTACTTTGTCTATATCTTTGAAACCACGGTGGCCTATCGCGGAATTGATCCTGGCATTCAGATTTTGTTGGAAGATAGCGAGCACAACGAAGTTGAGCGAATTCATTTCGCAACACCCCATGCAATCTGGAAATCGACCATACTTTCTAATCTGCATCCATCCCGTCTAGAAATTGTCTTCAAAACGCGGGAAGCAAAATCAAAATCAGTTCGCTACCTCTGGGAGTTTAAGGAGGGGCATCTCGTGACTTCGGAGTTTGTGAAGTCTCTCGCCGCTTTACCTGCTGAAAGAGATGTCTGGCTGAAAGTCTAGTTCGTAGCAACCAATTTGTTGCTTCCCGGCATCACGTTGCCATGAAGCATCATTTACGAGGAGGCAGGGCCGTCGAAATGAGCGAATGATTACGACGTAAACACCTTGCAGCAGAAGAGGTTATGCGTGTTCTTGTCGCGATATAAAATAACTGGCACTCGGTTTGCAAATCTTCTAGGCATTGCTTCGATCCCAGCAAGAGACACCTTTTAGTCGACTCGCTGCCCACTTCGCCATGTCTAGAATTGCTTCTTCCATGCACGCTCGCGAACACGTCCAGATTGCTGCTTACCTTGCTGTTTTTGCGCCGAACTATCTCCGGCTGAAAGCGGCTCACTCCCCTTCCGCGTTAGAGAGTTTCTGGATTGCCTCAAAGTGTCGACTCGACCGGTGGGGGATTCGCCTCAAGACGCATGCCACGCTTCTTGAAACTGGCAACGCTGCTGATCTCCCACGTTTTTGGAATGCGGCGCGTCCGGTGATCGAAGAGATCTTGGTGAGCGATATTCTGACGCGTGTTTGGATTTCGACGTGCGTCGCCTACGATCGAATCCATCGTAAAGTTGCCACCGAACCGATCGCCCGAAGTGTTTTTCTGGGGCATATGGAAGCCAGGAATCGAGCGCTCAATCTGCTTTTGCACGGACGCGGGCTCGAGGCCACGTTGATGGTACCGTTGAATCGTTTGCGTCGTCGTACCGAACGTTGGACCGATATGCTGTTGGGATATATCGCGGCGGAAACCGACGTAAATAGCTTTGGCTACGATCAATCGCGTGTACGAGAGTTTGGCAGCGATATTCGTGGCGAACGCAATGCGATGACCCGTCATGCGACCTGGACGATGCTGCTTGACTCTGCGGTCGATGCGTTTGGAAATCCGTTAGTGAATGAACCTGCTAATGCCGATCTGAATCGTGATATCGCAGGCACCGTGATGTCTTGTTTTGGGGCAGATTTGTTCGCTCAGACAACCCTGATCAATCCCATGTGGGAGGCACGCATGGCGAACCTGGCAGATGATGCCGAGTTGTTGGTCGAACAGTTGCTAACCGTCAACGAACCGGTTGTAAAGCGTCCGCAACCGGAACTGCCTCGCCCTACTCCCCATTTCTAAGGGGGTGTTGTCGGAGGAGAGCGAAACGGGTTGTCGATTAGGTCAGCCACAATTGCTTCGTTGGCCGTTTCAGCAAGGATCGCTTCTTGAACCGTCTCGTGAGCGTTGATGTAGCACTGCTGCATGCGTTCGCGGATGACTTCTTCCTCTTCGGGGCTCGTGAAGCTGGACTTGGGAACGATTGCGTAAACAAACGGGGGAGCTTCTTGCAGGACAATCGCATCACGATCTTGCTCGACCGAACCGAGCGTCTTCCAGAAGTGGAACGACAGAGTATCTTCCGTGATGGTGCCGACCCCTTCTTGATAAAACCAAAGCTGATTAGGGCGTTGCAGGGTTGTTTGTCGAGCCAGGGCCTTGCGATACCGTAAATAGGTATACAACTGCATCCCAAAGATGAACGCAAACAGGATGGCCAGCATAAGAAGCGTATAGTGCAGCGTGAAAGACGTGTACAGCCCATCGCTGCTGGACGATCGCTTCAAAAAGAACAAGAATAGGGCCAGAAAGCCAGGGAAGATCAGTTGGCCGATTAACCCCCAGATGGTTGGAAGCGATTGGGTGCCATCTTTGTCGATCCCCAGCGTATCGATCCGGGCGGAAAGTTGAGGGTTGGGCTTCCACTGAAGATGTTTAATCAGCGAGAACTGATCGAGATTGAAATCGCGGCGGAACTCTTCCCAGTCGAGCGATGGCATCGGTCCCGACAAAGCTGCGGCTTGGAGTTGGGTGAGGCGAGCGAGAAATTCTTGAGCTTGTTCAGGCGAAGTAAAATACTTTTTAGGGATGGCTAGGTAACGATAGGCTTGTACGTAAATGACAAGATGATTGGGCAGATCCACAATCTTGGAGATCGCTGTCCAGCGGCGCCGTGAATAGCCGCGTTGCGTGATTGCTTCTAAGAAATCGGTGGTCAGGCGAATCTGAAGCTCGCCCGGAATGATATGAACTTGAGGAGGGAGTTGCCACCAGTTTCTCGCGTAAATGTACGTGTAGTACAGCAAAAACAGGCCGACGAAGGCCGCAATCCATTGAAGGATAGCCCACTCTCCTAGCACGATCAGCAGCAGGGCGACCGGCCAAATGCAGTGCCCCAAGCCGAAGACTTGAAGATAAGCAGCTACGCGCTCTCGCCACGATAACGCATGCAGCAAAGCAAAGATGTCTTCCGGCTGATTCTGGTAAGTCACTTGCATGTCGTTTGCGGACGAGCCGGGCGAGTTGGAAAAATCGGTGTTGCCCGTTAGTCTCCTTCTCCGAGTTTTACTGGCAGCGAGATCGTTTCCCCTTCGCGCACGATGGTTAAGACAACCTGCTCGCCAGGCTGTTTGTTTTCGACCACCGAAAGCAGGTCGTCGGCGGTTTGCACGCGTTGACCGTCGATTCCGATGATCGTATCGGCTTCGCTTCGATCGATGCGAGTTTGTTCGTAAACGAACGGGCCACGTTGAATTTGTTCGCGGACCAGGCGAAATCCACGAATGCCTGCTTGATCGCTAGGGCCTCCCTGAGTGACGGTGGCGACCATCAGGCCGTTGTCCGTTTGATATACCCGCGTGATACCGATATCAGGGCGGATAACACGACCGTTGGCAACCAATTGCGGTACGATTCGTTTAACCGAGGCAATGGGAATCGCAAAGCCGACACCGGTATTCTCGCCCGTTCGCGAGGCGATAGCCGTGTTCATGCCGATCAGCCGTCCGCTACTGTCAAACAAGGGGCCGCCAGAATTGCCGCGATTGAGGGCAGCATCGATCTGGATGATCGATTTCATCGTTCTGCCGGAACGGGAAGGAAGCACGCGATTCAAGCTGGAGATAATGCCAATGGTCATCGTGCGTTCCAGGCCAAACGGATTTCCAATGGCGTACACCTTCTGTCCGACACGCAGCTTCGAGGAGTCGCCATATTGAACTGGAAAGAGAACTTCTGGCGGGGCATCGATCTTCAGCACGGCAATATCGTTTACCGGGTCTTGCCCAACCAGCGAGGCCACATAGCTCTCGCCGTTAAACAACGTAACCCGGATGTCGCGGGCATCTTCGATCACGTGATAGTTGGTAAGAATAAGCCCGCTTTTGTTGAGGACGCTACCGCTACCTGAGCCTTCGGCGGGGCGTTCCATCAGGTAGAAGGCATCGACCTGAACGCTGCGCGTGGTGATATGCACGACGGCCCGGTTGCCTCGTTCATATACAAGGATGTTCCGCTTTTCATCTGGGGTAAGCTCAAGCTCTTCAGGAGCCACCTCGCCGGCCACATGCCAATCACCCTGAGCAGCCATACGGCTTTCGAGTGCTGGCGGTCGAGCAATTTGCATCTGAGCGTGGCTTTCACCTCCCAGCAGGGAAACAGAAAACAAGCTGACCAAAAATGAGAAACGGAAAAAGAGTTTAGATGCAAGCATCGAGTCGGTCTCCTGAAATGAGTGGGTGACTCTAGTCAGGGTACAAAGCTAATTCGGTAGGACCGCTAAGTATTACGCAGCCGTCTGGGAACAGTTCAAGATCGATCTGGCACGTGGGGGTTCGGCTACTTGATTCGCTCTTTCATTCGCTGTTGGGTCAGCAGCATCAGGGTGCGATGCGTTCCTAGACGCGAGATGTCGTCATCGTCTTCGGTGGCAACAAGTTGCTCGTAGCTGCCATCCGGCTGCATGACCCAGGACTGGCGTCGATCTTTGAGAAGGACTTCCATGATTTCCCACAATCGCTCGCGATGCGAACGCAATTCGATTGGGGTGACCGCTTCCACGCGGTTGCTGAGGTTGCGCTGCATCCAGTCCGCAGAGCCGATGTAGAACTCGCCTTCGAGTGGGTCTTCAGCGCCGGACTGAAAATAATAGATCCGCGAATGTTCGAGGAAACGTCCGATGATGCTCCGAATCGTTACGTTCTCGGTCAGGCCAGGCACGCCAGCACGGAGGCACGAAAAACCACGCACGATACATTCCACACGTACGCCAGCTTGCGAGGCAGCGATAATCGCCTGGCACATCTCGGAGTCTTCCAATTGGTTGACTTTCAAGATGATCAAGCTCGGCTTGCCCGCTTTTTGAAATTCAATCTCGCGGCGAATCTTCGCCAGGAATTGCTCTCGCATGTTGGTCGGGGCAACCAGTAACTTTTGAAAGCTCGGTTCACGCGAGCGTCCGGTCAGGGCGTGAAACAGGTTGACCACATCGGTCGTCAAAGTCGGTTCGCAGGTAAACAGGCCGAGGTCGGTATACAGCCGCGCCGTTTTCACATGGTAGTTGCCGGTGCCGATGTGGGCATAGCAGCGAATACCATCCGATTCTTGTCGGACAACCAAGGCGATCTTGGTGTGAGTTTTCAAGCCCAGCACGCCATAGACAACGTGCGCGCCGATCTTTTCTAATTCTTTGGCCCAGTGAAGATTACGCTCTTCATCGAAACGGGCTTTCAGTTCGATTAAACAGGCAACTTGCTTGCCCGTTTCGGCGGCGCGGATCAAGCTGCGGACGAACGGTGTGTCGTCCCCCACGCGGTACACGGTCATCTTAATCGCGACAACCTTGGGGTCTTTGGCTGCGGCCCGAATAAACTGTTCGACACTGGCGTCGAAGCTTTCGTACGGATGGTGAACGAGGAAGTCGCCTGACTTGATGACCGAAAAAATATCCGCTTCTTCCCCGGCCAAATCTGGCGGGACGATCGGGTTCCACGGTTCATCCCGCAGCTCTTTCACGTCTAAGGAAGCCAGCGGCCACATGCCTGCGTAATCTAACTCGCCAGGCACTTCGTAGACATCGTCCTCGGACAGATCAAACTGGTGCATCAGCAGCGAGCGGACCCAGGGGTTAGGGTTCTCGGAAAGTTCGAGTCGTACGACCGGCTCGAACTTGCGTTGCCGCAGTTCTTCGGCCACGATCGTGCGGATGCTTTCCGATTCATCGTCGTCTTCGATTTCCACTTCCGAATTTCGGGTAATGCGAAAGAGGCTCGAATCGATAATGGTCATGCCTGGGAAAAGCTTTTCCGCGTTGTAGTGAATCAGATCGGCCAAGCGGATGTAGTGGCGGGCATCGTCCATCTCGGAATCGAGCTGAATCCATTGTGGCAAGATGTTGGGAACCTTCACGCGGGCAAAGAGGTTCTCTTCCGAATCAGGCACACGCAGCACAAATCCCAGCGATGTCGATAAGTTCGACATATAAGGAAATGGATGCCCAGGGTCGAGCGCCAAAGGAGTGAGGGCCGGGTAAACGTTGCGATTAAAAAACAGATTCGCCTTCTCACGCTGCGTCTCGGAGAGCTGATCCCAATCTAAGAGGTGGATGTTGTGCTCTGCTAGCAGCGGTTTCAAATCACGCCGAAAGCAACGCCCCCGCTTCTGCAGCATGGGGATGATCACCTGACGCATCTCGTGCAAGCGTTGTTGAATCGGAACGGGGCCGATTACGCGGTTCTTGAGTCGTTCGGCTTGGCTACGGGTTCTTAGCAAGCCAATACGCTTCATGAAGAACTCGTCTAAGTTCGACGTGAAGATGGCCAGAAACTTGACCCGTTCCAGGGCTGGGTTGCGTTCATCAAGGGCTTCGTGCAGGACTCGACTGTTAAATTGCAGCCACCCCAGGTCTCGATCGGAATAGGCATCACGCCACGAGGGATCGGACAGCTCCGGTTCTGTGGACGAAGTTTTGAGGTTCTGATCGATTAATCGGGCCGTAATTTCCTGTGTCATCTGTCCTTCGAGCCTTTGGCTGACAAACTCTTGCGATGAACTCAATGGGGATTGGAACTTGTATCTTAGCCGATACTGCCCCCTTCAAGTCAAAGGCGAGCAAGTTTCATACGGAATTCATACGGAAGATTGACCTTGGGTCAGCCTGGGGAAAACGGTAAAACTGCCCCTCGATTTGGATGAGCAGTTGGGTCCACCTAATGGAACTCTGGCATGACGATGGATACGAAGATCTGGACAGGTCCCGGACGCCCGGCGGTTTTTTTGGACCGCGACGGAACGATCAACGAGGAAGTCAAATACCTCAGCTCGCCTCATCAGTTGCGGCTTATTCCTGGGGCTGCCGAAGCGATTGCCCGGCTGAACCAAGCGGGAATTCCCGTGATTGTGGTTACCAACCAATCGGGAATCGCCCGTGGCTTCTATACCGAGGACGATGTCGAACTGGTCCACAGCTACCTCGATAAACTACTGGCCGATCATGGGGCATCGATTGATGCCTATTACTATTGTCCGCATCATCCTGGGGCAATCGTTAAACAATATCTGGTCGATTGCGAATGTCGGAAGCCACGCACCGGAATGCTGAGCGCCGCTGCCGCCCAAGAGAACGTTTCCTTAGCTCAGGCCTATCTGGTGGGGGATAAACGATCCGATCTACGGGCTGCCGTCAGTGCCGGGGCACGAGGGATTTTGGTCCGTACCGGCTACGGTAAAGAAGCCGAGCAAGAATTGCTCAGCGAAGCGGAAGCGTCAGGGGCCGCGTTGGTGGCCAATATTGTCGACGACCTAGCTGCTGCAGTAGACCAAATCTTGGCGACCCTCAGCCAATCGCAACCACAAGGAATTCAGCCGCCGAAGTTCGCGGCTAATTTTCGCCATCATCAACCGGAGATAGGTCGACATTACCCACATTCGTAGGTGGTGTTGGTTCCGCGCCCGGGGGTTCGGGGATCTGGGCGCCAATTTCACCAAGTAAATTGGTTGCCTCGGTTGCCATCGAAACTTCTTCTGCCAAGCTCAGCGTTGGCGGAGCGTTCGGATTGCTGGCTTGATCCTCAGCAGTGGGCGCCATTGGCTGTAGAGGCTCGTTGGCCACTCGGGGATCGACTGGCGGCGTTTCCAGCCGTGGATTCTTCAGGGCAGGCTCGGCCAAGGGAAGCTCAGTCATCGGGGGCTCGAAGGTCAGAGGTTCAGCGACTGGAGGCTCGTTGAGGGGAGCTAGATCGGCTGGTTCTTCATCGACGGGGAATTTCTCGATCGAGATCTTTTCGACGGTCAGTTCGATCTCTTCTTCATCTTCCTCTGGCGTGGCCGCCGGAGCTTCTCCGCGAGCGTATTTTTTCATCTCGTCGGTGCGCATTTTTTCCGGCAAGATCATGTACGCTTGAACCGGTAGTTTGTGGGCGATACCGAGCGGGTCTCGGTGCATGGTCCAGATGATTGCCATGACGGCCAGGCCCAAGCCCACGATCCCGCCGACCACAACTTTGACGAATTCCAGGCCAAGGTTCGGTTCAGGGCGTTTGGGCTTGCGCGAGGGGCGAGAAGAATCGATCTTGGCCATGGGGGGCATATCGGGACGGAGCGACCCCGTTTCTTTAAAACGGAAGTCGGGAACCGCCGGCTTGGTTTCTTCCCCGGCGAGAACATACTCGGTAGCGTCTGCCAGACTCGTCGGCATGACGGTATGCTCTTGCGAGCCTGGCCCGGAGACGATCTCCGCTTCTGGAGGAAGCTGGTCCAAAATCTCATTCAAAGGAAATTCTTCACAGCAGCGTGGGCAACGCACGATCGAGTGCGACTGGGCACTCGCTGGAATGCGGATTGAATCGTGGCAACGGGGGCAGGAACTCAACAGCATGTGAGACTCCAGAAGGACTTCTTTACGGGCGGCCAAGCTGAACCAAAGGACGCGAAACGTAGCCCCCTCTGGCAACTTTCTAGTCTAACACGAATGTCTGGCTAAGAACCGATTCGGGGGAATTGTCCCTAATTATTTCCCGTAAACGGGGGTAAGCTGCGCCTAGCTGGAAGTTCTGGATTTTCCTGGGTAAACTAGGGTGACCTACCCAATACACCCCTTTCTCCCCTCAATCCGCTCGAATCTGGAGCATGCCTGTGTTTTGTACTCCCTCGATATCTCGATTTCTGCCTGGTTGCGTCGCCGTCGTCGCGGCACTGTTGGCTTGTACTTCGCTTTATGCTCAAGCGGAGCACAGCGGCGATACGTTAGAGCTTCGCGATGGTGATCGGATTGCGTTGATTGGGGGAACGTTCATCGAGCGAACGCAATACTACGGCTACTTTGAACTCGCTATTCAAATCGCCAATCCGGATAAGAAGTTGGCAGTTCGCAACTTAGGTTGGAGCGGCGACGAAGCCAATGCGATCTCACGGGCTCGTTTTGGCGATCAGAAGGAAGGCTACAACCACCTGATGAAGTCGGTTGAACTGGTCAATCCGACCGTGATTTTGGTGGGTTACGGCACGAACGAGGCATTCCAAGGAGAGGGTGGACTCGCGCAGTTCAAATCGAATTACACGAAACTGCTGGATGATTTGAAGCAGCGGACCGAGCGGATTGTGCTGGTTACGCCGCCCCTAATGGAAAAGCACCCTGCTCCCCTGCCCGACCCGGCCAAATACAACGCCCATGTGAAGTTGTATCAGCAAGCAATTAACGAGCTAGCCTACGATCGGGGCTATCAAGTCTTGGATCTCACCAAGCTAACCGAGAAGGTCGAAAGTGTTTCGGCAGAGAAGTTGCCGCAGTACCTGACCAGCAACGGACAGCACTTTACCGAGGTGGGCTATTGGTATCTTTCGCAGCGGATGGCAAGCCAACTAGGGTTTGAAACTTCGTATCAGTACGAGGTTCAATCTGGGGGCAAACAGCCCCAGAACTGGGACTTGCCTTACCTCCGTTCACCGGCAGGCGAGCATCAGGACCGCGTCCTGTTGCAGGTCGAAGGGCTTTCGTCGGGGAATCACTTGGTGGGCTTGAACGACTACCCCAAGGTTTCCGCCACGGCCCAGCAGTGGAGCAAGTCGGTTCAGGTGCCTGCCCAGCCACTATTAGCGAAGACCGAAGAACTTCGCCAAACGATCTTGCGGAAGAATCAACTCTTTTTCGATCGCTTCCGCCCGCAGAACGAAACGTATCTGTACCTGTTCCGCAAACACGAACAAGGGAACAATGCCGTCGAGATTCCCCAGTTTGATCCACTGATTGAAGAACAAGATAAGAAAATCTTCGAGCTGAAACAGGCCGTTCCGGTTACCGTTCATATCGACTAGTCGTCCCACTCTTCTCAATTACTGCTTCGAATAACCTACCTCCCTAGCGAGATAAACGTCCTCATGCACCGCCCTGCCCTTTCTGTATTGTTATTGCTGATTGCGATGCCTGCCGTTGTGTGGGCACAACGCGACTTGAAGGAGATTCCTGATACCGATCCGGATGCCGAGCTCAAGTCGTTTACGGTGGCCGAAGGGTTTGAAGTGAACTTGTTCGCTTCCGAGCCGATGATCGCCAGCCCGATTCAAATTAACTTCGACGCCCAAGGCCGGCTGTGGGTTGCTTCCAGCGAAGTTTACCCGCAGATCGAACCTGGCCAGGTTGCCAACGATAAGATCATTGTGTTGGAAGATACCAACGGCGACGGAACCGCGGACAAGTCAACCGTGTTTGCCGATGGCTTGTTGATTCCGACCGGCGTGTTGCCTGGCGATGGCGGGGTGTACGTGGCCAACAGTACCGAACTGTTGCACATGAAAGATACCGACGGCGACGGTAAGGCCGATCAGAAACGAGTCGTCCTGTCAGGTTTCGGGACGGAAGATACCCACCACATTCTGCATACGCTGCGGTGGGGATACGACGGCATGATGTACTTCAATCAGTCGATTTACATTCACAGCCACATCGAAACGCCGCATGGCGTACGTCGCTTAAACGCCGGTGGTATCTGGCAGTTTCGGCCAGAAACAATGGAGTTGGATGTCTACTGCCGTGGGTTTGTGAACTCGTGGGGGCATCACTTCAATCAGTGGGGGGCCGATTTTGCGACCGACGGGGCCTATGGCGAAGGGATTAACTACATCTTTCCCGGGGCCGTTTATGTGACGGCAGCGGATGCGCGACGTTTGGTTCAAGGCTTGAATCCCGGTAGTCCGAAGCATTGCGGTTTGGAATTGGTTGGCGGTTCGCACTTGCCGGCAGATTGGCAAACGAGTGCGTTGACAAATGATTTCCGGGCACACCGCGTGAGCCGTTTTGTGCTTGAAGAAGATGGTTCCGGCTTTGCCAGCCGCCAAGCAGAGGACGTCATCAAGGCCTCGCATGGTGCGTTTCGCCCGGTCGATATCAAAATGGGGCCAGACGGAGCGATCTATATTGCCGATTGGTACAACCCGATCATTCAGCATGGCGAAGTCGACTTCCGGGATTCGCGCCGCGATCACGTGCATGGTCGTATTTGGCGAGTAACCAAAAAGGGAAGCCCTTTGGCCAAGTCGATGAACTTGGAAACCGCATCGGTCGAGCAATTACTAGAAGCTCTCAAGTCTTCTGATATGTGGGTTCGTACACAAGCCAAGCAGCAACTCAAGCAACAGCCGCGTGAAAAAGTGGTGCCCCAGTTGGCTGCTTGGATGAAGTCATTGGCAAAGGACGATCCCACCACCGAGCATTATCGTTTAGAAGGATTGTGGGCCTATCAGGCATTGGACGAAGTCAACGAGCCGTTACTCCAAGAGTTGCTGGCCTCGCCTAATCACAACATTCGAGCAGCAGCCGTGCGGGTGGCCTCACAGTGGCACGATCAAATTTCTAATCCGCTGGAAGTCTTTACGGCCGCCGTTCGCGACGAACATCCCCGCGTTCGCTTGGAAGGGGTGCGGGCCTTGGCGACCATTCCCAGCCCCGAGGCCATGGTTGTCGGCTTAGAAGCAACCCGCCAGCCGATGGATCGTTTCCTGGACTTTGCCGTTTGGCAATTGGCGAACGACCTGGCTCCCCAGTGGGTGCCGGCCCTGCAAAAGGCGATTGCCGCTGGCGACACCGATTCGAAAATTCTGCAAGATGCCCAAGCCCATCCGGCAAGTTGGGCGTTCGCCATGGAAGCCATTCCAGATGCTGCCGTGGCTGAAGCCGCCATCGCAATCGTGCCCCAGGACGATGCCGCCACGGCCCAGCGATTGGTGCAACTGGCTGCCCAGCGAGGCGATGCCGCGTTGCTTGGCAAACTGTTTGCTTCCATCCTGCCAGGAGGCAATCGGGCGGACGACGTCGGCCAGATTGCTCCGATCTTGAAATCGTTTTTGGTCGCGATGGAAACACGGAAGACAAAGCCGGAGGGTGATTTGGCCCAGATCGAAAGCCTGTATGGTTCGTCGTCGCCAGAGGTGTCGGCATTGGCTTTCGATACGGCAATTGCTTGGAGCGTGGCCTCGCACGATTTGGTGCGTTCGTATGCCTCTGGCGACAAAGAGTTGCCAGCGACGGCGCGGGTGGCTGCCGTCCGTGCGCTCGCTAAGATTCCTGGCGAGCAGACCACGAAGTTGTTGGTAGATCTGATCGGCAACCAAGAGGCCAGCCAGGAAGTTCGCTTGGCAGCCTTAGAAAGCTTGGCTGCGATCGCTTTGCCGCAAGCTTCTCAGCAGGCCGCCGCGTTGCTCGTGAAAGAAGGGAACGAAATCCCCGCCACCGCGATTTTGACGCCGTTTGTCAGCCGCAAGCAAGGGCAAGTTCGCCTGGCGGAAGCGCTGCAGGGAAAGACTCTGGCACGCGATCAGGCGCAGTTAGCCTTACGAGCCGCACGCAGCAGCGCTCAAGCCGCTCCGGAACTGGTGGCCGCCATTCAAGCGGCCGGTGGGTTGACCGGAGGCGTGCGACAATGGTCCGATGAAGAACTGGCCGAGATTACCAATTTGACCATGAACTCAGGCGACCCGCATGCTGGGGAAGTGATTTTCCGTAAGGCAGAATTGAACTGCTTCAAGTGTCACGCGATCGGCGAGGCAGGCGGAAAGGTTGGGCCCAATTTGATCAGTTTGGGGGCGAGTGCCCAGCCGGATTACATCGTGGAGTCCCTCTTACGTCCTAGTGCCAAAGTCAAAGAGAATTTCCATTCGCTGGTTATCCTGACCGACGAAGGTAAGGTTATCTCTGGGATTCCGATTCGCGAAAGCAAGGACTTGCTGGTCCTTCGTGATGGCGAAGGCAAGGAAATCGAGATCGCCAAGGAAACGATCGACGATCGGGCGGAAGGGCGTTCGCTGATGCCTGATGGTTCAATCGACGATCTGACGACCCAGGAAATCGTAGACCTCGCCACGTTCCTCTCGAAACTGGGCAAGGACGAGGCGTTCTCGATTGGCAGCCAGCGTTACTTACGAAAATGGAACACGCTAGCTCACAACAACGAGTCGAATCGGGCGATTAACCGCACCAGCAACGACACGGTCGCTGCCGGGAACCCAGCGTTCGTATGGTCCCCGATCTTCAGCTTGGTCGATGGCGGTGTTCCTCTGGCCGAACTTCCAGTTTACCGCCCTCACGGTAATCAGCCTCCGTTCAGCTATTTGCAGAGCGATATCGAAGTCGCCACCGGTGGAAAGTTCCAACTCGCCCTGGAAGGGCCTGAAGGGCTATCGGTATGGTTGGATGGCAAGCCGGTACCGACTTCGGAATTGCTGGAAGTCGACTGGCAGCCGGGCACACACAAGTTGACGCTAGCGGTCAATTTGGAAGCCCGCAAGAATCCGGTAAAGGTCCGTGTCGTGGAAGAAAAATCGACCGGTCGCCTAGCCACCTCAACAGAGAAATAAGGTGGGAAGTTTATAGAAAGGGGTAATCTTGCCTTGACCTGCAAGTTGCCCCTTTGGTAGTTACACGCTCCGGTCCAGCAAATTAATATCGTCACGTGTTGGCGGGGGACTTGAGCGAAATCGTGAAAAAAATTTCTCATCTACCGTTGATCAGTCTAATGGCACGTCTGCTGCTAGCCCTTGTCGTAATGTTGACTGGGAGCAGTGCTTGGGGCCAGGCCACGGTTGCGCCAGCGCCACCCGCCGGAGGCGTAGGGGCTTCGATTCAAGGGTGGGATCCCTACGCAACGACGCCGCAATACGGCAATTTCAGCACGCCTGCTTACAGTGGACAGGTCTATGCTTCTCCGCCGCCGACAAGCACGTATGTGCCACCGGGAAGCTATCCGCCAGCGCCATCCGCGCCGCCGTCCAACTTTGCAACGGGACCTAATTCGTTTTTTCCTCAGCAGCCGCAGCCCCTTTACCAGCCTGCCCAGCCGTTTGCTCAGCAGCAACAGCAATTCCAAATTCCGTACGAACGGTTCATGGAGAACCTGTCGTTTCAGTACACCTTCCTGCCTCGTTTGAGTGACCAGGAAGACACGCTAGGCATTCAGGATTTTGAAACGTCGGTCACGGCTCTTTTTCCGAACTTCCTTTTCAGTGAACACCCGTTGTTGGTGACGCCTGCTTTTGTGCTGCATTTGTGGGATGGCCCCTCGACAATGGTTCAGGACCTGCCGGGTAATGCCTACAGTGCTTACTTGGACTTCGCTTGGAATCCGGAGCTGACGCCTCGCTTGTATGCCGAACTTGGTTTTCGCGCAGGCATTTATACCGACTTCGAGACCATGAATACCGATAGCCTCCGGCTGCAAGGTTTGGGCGTGGGCAATGTTCGCTTGACTCCGACCATGACTTTGAAAGGTGGGGCGGTCTACATCGATCGTTTGGATGTCAAAATATTGCCGGTGGTTGGTTTGTTGTGGGAGCCGGACAGTCTGACACGATTTGATATTACGTTCCCTTACCCTCGACTTTCCAAGTATTGGACTACCGTTGGCGATCGCAAAGTGTGGTGGTATGTCGGGGGTGAATATGGTGGCGGTAGTTGGACGATTCAGCGTTACGATTTCAATACGAACCAAGACGTCAGCGATCAGATCGATATCAACGATTACCGCGTGTTCATTGGTTTGGAAGCAACGCATCCGAATCGGTTGAGGGCGTATGCGGAAGTCGGTTATGTGTGGGATCGAAATATTGTTTATCGATCTCCCACGCCGAACCTGAAAGTGGATGACACCGTGATGTTACGGCTCGGGTTCAATTTCTAAGGCGAGGCATTGAAGCAATCACATCATTTTGTCGCGAGTCTGTTGTTGGCTGGGGTGCTTAGCGCACTCGCCTCGCCAGCGCACGCACAAGCTCAGCTTTGGGCCCAACGCGATATTGGTACGGTTCAGCGAGAAGGGCATTTTCAGCCGATCGAAAGGATTCCGGCTACGGAAGTCTTTCCTGGTGGTTACGAGCTGCCGCCGTATCCACGCACCGGCAAGCCAGGCAGTCCGCCTGTCCCGGCGAAGCTGGTTGCAGAAAATCCGCCTGAATTGAATATGCTCTCGGAAGATGTCGAGAAGCAAGACGCGTTGTTCCTGACCGAAGACGAAGTGTTTACGTCGCGTCCTAATCTGAAACCTTCGAAAGATAGCATTCTGCAGACGTTGGCGATTCAAAGTACTTGGATCGCTGGCAGCGGAGATAACATTGGTATTACCGAAGTTAGCGGCAGTGCAACACTTGGCTTTCCGGCCCCCACGCGGGAATCGCCGCTGCTGATAACCCCTGGCTATGGGATGTTCTTCTTGGTCGGCCCTGATTCGATTCAGGCCCCCGCGACGCTATACCAGGCTTATCTTACGACAACTTGGATGTCGCAACTTTCGCCGAAATGGGGGACCGTGCTGTCGGTTACGCCGGGCGTTTACAGCGATTTTCAACTTACCAACAGCGATGCCTTTCGGGTAAGCGGCATGGCGATCATGTCTTACAAGTCGAGCGATACGCTGCAGTGGTTATTGGGGGTGGTTTACTTGAACCGCGACGACTATTCGATTTTGCCGGTCGCAGGTTTAATTTGGACGCCTTCGGATGACTATCGGCTTGAATTAACATTTCCGAAGCCGAGATATTTGCAGCTGTTCAACTATGGCGAAGGCTATGAAGACTGGTGGTACGTCGCTGGCGAGTTCGGTGGTGGTACGTGGAGTGTTGAGCATCCCTTAGGGCAAAACGACGACCTCACGCTTACCGACTACCGGTTGTTGATCGGCATGGAACGGAAGACCGAAGGAGGGGGCAAGTCGTTTGTCGAATTGGGCTACGTCTTCGGTCGCAAGTTGGAATACAAGTACGATCCGGCCACGCTCGATATGAGCGATACAATCCTGCTACGCAGCGGTTGGTGGTATTAGCGGCTGGGGCCTGGCGTGGTGCTACTTGGCTCCCTTTTCAATCTTGTCTAACTCTTTCTCTAGCAGCTTCATGTTCCGACGATTAGCTCGGAAACCGATATCGGCCAAGTCACCCACCAGAGGAACAAGCCCGATTACGAAGTCAATGAGAACATTGCCGACCATCTTAACCATCGTCCAGCGAGAAGCGCCAAGACGATGAGCTTCCCACAGGAAATAGGCCGACACAGCCGTGGTGGTGGCGTCGCCGAAAAACGGCACGAGCCCTAGTACGGCATCCCAACCGAGGGTGATCTTAGTACCAGGCACTCTGACTGCGTCGTCAAACAGATGAGCGATTTTCCGTAGCCGGACGATCAGCTTTTGCCGATCTTCTGGCGAGAGAGCACGAAGCCGCTTGTCCACCTCCTTGACCACCTCGGGAGAGCGGGGACGACGTGGAGATAGGCGAGACAAGTTGGGGCTGAGGTATCGCATGCTCATGGTATTCTTCCTGGGTTTGAATTCGGCACACGTGGGTGCCGGGCTTCAATCATCGCAACCGCCATACCAAGCGAATGCGAAAACCGAAGCGATACCGCTGAGCAATCGCTAATCCAAGACTATATCTAACGTTGCATGCCTGCACGAAAAACGCGGATCGCTAGAAAAAAGAAATCGCTTGGCAGCTATCGAATCACTCTGGCATAGTGGCGACAACCGCCATGATGACGGCCACGGTCGAGGGGATTGCTGCCGCCAGAATCATACTGGTGGCGTGGAGTTTAGGGAAAGAAGTGCGTGATACTAACTGTCCTGTAACAACCGCCAGTAAGAGTCCGCCCATCGGTAGCCAATAGCAAAGGAAGGGGACTTCGCTAAAAGAATTGGTTTGGGCAATCAAAAGCATTCCGCCCAGATAGACCACAATCGGCAGACCTAATCCATTGAGCAGCGGACGACGCAGGATGAGCCCCACCACCGTCAGGCCGAGAACAACGCCAACCGTGAGCCCGCTGATTTGGGCGAAACGCATGCTTTCAGAAAGCAGTACAACTCCCGACGTTGCCAAGCATGTGCCCAGCACAACAATGGCGAAGGGCCAAGATGCAGGAAGCGAAGATTGGTCGATGGCAACCGAGAGAAGCCAAGCCCCCAGGCACCAGAAAACTAAATAGGTGCGATAGTCAGGCCATAGGTCGTCCCACGTTGGCATCAATGCATAGCCAACCGCGACCGCCGTTGCTGCATAAAAAATCGGCAAGCCGATGAAGCGAGCACTCCAGTGGTTACCTAGAAATCCAACCACAGTGCTGGCCACCACCGCCAAGCCAACCGCGGCCGCGATCCATTCGTATTCGACTTCCGGTACCCAGGGGCCCAAGGGAAGAAAGAAATAACCGAGGCCAGCACCAAGGGCGAGCGGCAAGCACGTTTCCCAGGCAAGAACACGTTTGGCTGGTGCTGCGTCACCACTTGTCGAGTCCTTGTCGACTGGCCGAGCAAAAAGCCAGTCCGAGAGAAACGCCAAAACCAAACGGAGCCCGGCCGCCGCGAAAAGCGGAGCGACGAGGCCCCATAGTAGATCATTTAGAGAGGGCATCGTTTTCGCTTACTTACCAACTTTGATGGTCATGGTCACGTCTTTGTGGACCTTATCTGGGCTGTAGTCCATGCCAAACTCAAGACGATCGATAACGAACTCTGCGTTCAACTTCACGTCTTTGCCGACGGTGACCTTGGCTGGGAAGGTGATCGACTTGGTTTTCTCGAGCAAGGTTAGGTCGCCGGTGATCTTGGCGGTGCCATCGTCGCCGTACTCGATCTTGGTCGAGGTGAACTTCGCTTCCGGATGACGACGAACGTCGAAGAAGTCAGCATTCTTCAGGTGGTTGGTAAGCTTGTCAAATTCCGTTTCCAACGATGCCGTTTCGATGGCCACGGTCACGGATGTCAGCTTGCCATCATTGGCTTTGGCTGTTCCCTTAAATTTACCAAAATTGCCCGTACGCGGATCGGGCTTGTCGCCGACGTGCGTGCCAACAAACTGAATCAGGGTGTTGTCTGGGCTGAGGGTAACTTCCACTGGACCAGTTGCTTCCATGGCAACAGTTTCGGTTGCTTCCGGTTGTTTCATTTCCGCGCCTGTTTCCGGTGCAGGCTGGGCTTCTTCTTTGGCTGGCGTGTTATCCAAGAGCCCTTCAACGGCATCGCCAGGAGTCGGCTGAGCGGCTTCTTCTGGATTGACCTCGGAAGTTGCTTCGGCCATCGGCTCTGCTTTAGGTTCGGGCTTGGGCTCTTCCTTTGGTTCTTCCTTGGGCGTTTCGGCAGGAGGGGCAGGTTCTTCTGCCGGCATCTCTTTCATCGGAGCCGGTTCTGCGGCTGGGGCTTCTGGGGCCTTTTCCGCTTCCGCAGGTTTCACCGTTTCAGCTGGTTTTACTGCTTCGCTCGGAGGGGGAAGCGTGTCATTCGTAGCAGCGGGAGCGGTTGTTGTGTTCGTCTCGGTCTTGCTACTATTTTCGACATCACCAGCAGGCGGTTTGCAGCCAAGGCAAACGATTCCGGTGACCAACAGGAGTCCGAATAATCGCATCATCTCTTGATTCCTCATTCTGTGCGTTGATAGTTCGTTGAGAATTAGGTGTGAACTTATCACTACGGCCATTAAACCATAGCCTACGTTGCTGTGCTATTGATGGCCTACTGTGCCAGGTAGCTCGTAGCGGAAACTGGGGCTTGGCAGTGGAAATTCTCGCAGGCGTACACGGTCGCCTCGCCATTGAGAGGTGTTTTCTCGGCAAGCAGTGGCTGTAATAGCGGGCTGGGCTGCGATTGCCCGATATGAACGGCCAGCAGGGTGCGGGGGCGATATTGGGTTTGAAGTTGACAGATCAGCTGCGGCAAAGAAGGATCGTCCTGCTCGGCGGCGAGCACAACTTGCTCGGTCGAGCTTTGCAAAAAGTCGTAAGCAATCAATAGCTGTCCTGCCGCAATGGGATGTTTCTCAAGCACATCCGCTCCGGCAGCCACCGTCGCTTCGGCGAGGCGAAGGTATTCGGTATTGCCAACCAGTTTGCCCAGCTTGGCCAAAACCAACGCGGCCATGCCGTTGCCGCTGGGGATACTGTTGTCGTAGAAGTCCTTGTTTCGCGCGATCAGGGCTTCGTGATCGTCTGCCGTGTAGAAGAACCCGCCCCCGTCCTGGTCGTAAAAGTGCTCAATTGCCACTTGTGTCAAACGTTCGCACTCTTCCAGCCAGGTTGCCTCGAAGGTTGCTTCATACAATGCGAACATGCCGGAAGCTAAGTAGCTGTAGTCGTCCAGGTAAGCAGGAAGCTTGGCTTGGCCATGGCGATAGGTGTGCAGCAAACGACCGTTGGAGTCGGTCATTTTTTCAAGCACGAATCGCGCTGCTTTCTTGGCGGCTTCCAGATAACGAGGTTCATCGAGCGCTGCCCCTGCTTTGGCAAACGCTTCGATCATCAGCCCATTCCAGCTGGTGAGGATTTTATCGTCCTTTCCTGGCCGAATTCGATCGCAGCGTGCGTTGAACAGCACTTGGCGAGCGTTGGCCATCTCTTCGGCGAGTTCATCCTCGGAAGTCTGCAACAACTCAGCGAATTGCGCGAGAGGCTGCTTGAGGTTGAGAATGCTCTGCCCCTCGAAGTTGCCTGACTCGGTTACGTCGTACACCGCACAGAAACGTTGAGCTACCGTCTCGTCGCCGAGCAACTTGTGAATTTCGTGCGGTGTCCAGACATAGAACTTTCCCTCTTCGCCTTCGCTATCGGCATCTTCGGTGCTATGGAAACCGCCCAGTTCGTCGGTCATGTCTCGTAAGATGTAGTCGCACGTTTCTCGCACAACTTGGGCGTACCGAGGAAACTTGGTCAGCCGAAAGGCATCGACATAGTTGCTCACCAGCAAGGCATTGTCGTACAGCATTTTCTCGAAATGAGGAACGAGCCATTTCGCGTCGACACTATACCGGGCGAACCCACCTCCTAAATGATCGTAGATCCCACCCATCGCCATCTTATTGAGGGTGGTAAGCACCATTTTCAGCGAATGGTCGTTTTGCGTTTCGACGTAGTGTCGTAGCAGCAAGTCGACATTCATCGTATGCGGGAACTTAGGGGCTTGGCCGAAGCCTCCGTTTCGTTCATCGAACGATTGTTCCATTTGTTTGACCGCCATATCGACCCGTCCTGGTGCGATCTCGGCTGTTTCGGTGGTGCCGGCACCAATGCTCTGCAAACGCTCGGTTAGAATCTGCGATTGCTGCAGGGCCATCTCGCGGCGATTGGTCCAGGCGTCGACTACGGCCCGCAAAACTTGATCGAAGCCAGGCATGCCGCGGCTTGCCGTTGGTGGCCAGTAAGTGCCGCCGAAAAACGGTTTGAGCTCCGGCGTGAGAAAGACCGACATCGGCCAGCCTCCGTGCCCAGTAAGCAGTTGTACGGCGTTCATGTAAATCTGATCGAGATCAGGCCGTTCTTCTCGATCGACTTTGATGCAGACGAAATTCGCATTCAAATAGTCTGCGATCTCCTGCGACTCAAAGCTTTCGTGTTCCATTACGTGGCACCAATGGCATGCCGAGTAACCGATCGACAGAAAGATCGGCTTTTGTTGATCCCGCGCAACCTCCAGCGCTTCCGCCCCCCAGGGAAACCAATCGACCGGATTGTTGGCGTGTTGTAACAAGTAGGGGCTTGTTTCATGCTCTAGTCGATTGGCCATTGTCTTGGCTCCTTATTGCCCAGAGGGCTGCCGCATTGTCAACTGCGACGTTTAGCTTTAACGAAACGAATGTTCGGGGCCAGGGAAGTCGCCCGCTTGAACTTCTTCGCAATATTGGCGGACGGCATTTGAGATCGATTCGCGAATATTGGCGTATTGCTTCACGAAGCGGGGGACATGCCCCGAGGTGAGCCCCAGCATGTCGTGCATCACCAAGACTTGTCCGTCGCACGAAGCCCCAGCGCCAATCCCAATGGTGGGAATAGGAATGAGCTTGGTGATTTCAGCGGCGTATTCTTGCGGAATACATTCCAGCACAATGCTAAACGCACCAGCGTCGGCTGCCGCTTGAGCATCGTTCATCAGGCGCTCGTGGTCGCGTTGGACTTTGTAGCCACCCATCTGGTGAACCAGTTGCGGCCGCAAGCCGATGTGCGCCATAACCGGGATGCCGGCGTTAACTAAGCCAGAAATCACTTCGGCCTGATCGGCCCCACCTTCCAGCTTGACGGCCTGGGCACCGGTCTCTTTAAGGATGCGACCGGCGTTACGAATCGCTTCATGCACACCCAGCAAATTGGAAGGGAACGGCATGTCGACAATAACCAACGCATTGGCAACGGCCCGCGTGACCATCTTGGCGTGATAGATCATCTCGTCCAGCGTCACAGGTATCGTCGAATCGTGCCCTTGGACGACCATCGATAAGGTATCGCCCACCAAAATGGCGTCGATACCGGCCTCATCGATGAGACGGGCCGTAGGGTAGTCGTAAGCTGTGAGGACCGATAGCTTCTTGCCTTCCGACTTGCGGGCGACAAACTGAGGAACGGTTAGCCGGGTGCTCTTAGCGGGTTGCGTGGACATGATTTGGGGCGCTTTCAGTGCAAGTCTTGGAACCTGTCAGCGCTTATTTTCGCGGTAACCTGACATGGGGACAACCGGCAGAAGGGGAACCGTTCGTAGTTTTTCGCCTTAGAGACCCGTGATTATTCACCTGCGGTGGAGTTAAAGTGACGAAAGGCAAAGAGAGTCTTCTTTTTGAAAAAACTGGCAATTCCAGCTTGTGACAGTTATTCTTGACGGTTATTGCCCCTCTGCTTCTCCCCAATTGGTGCTAACCAGGATTGCTATGCTTCGCCAACCCACCTCGCTAGTCGTATCGTGTGTGCTAACCACGCTTCTGCTGGGAACTTCGCTTTGGGCTCAACAGCCTGGCGCCCCTGCCCAGAATAAGCCGGAACGGAAAGAGATCTCGGGGAAGCTGTCTGATGCCAAGGGAAAGTACATCAAGCTAACACCAGACCAAGGAGGCCAAGACTGGGTGATCCTGGTCGAGTCGAAGCCGAACGAAATCACCATTCGGGGCGAGGCAGAGAAAGGATGGGTCCGACAAGGGATGCTGGTGACCTTCGATGCCACGGTCGACAAAAAAGGAATCGGCCAGGAAGCCGTTCAGGAAGTCAGCGTCTTTGCCCCAGGCCCAAGTATTGTCATGGGGGTGACCGAAGCAGGGGCGTTGCCGACGCAGGGGGAGGATAGCGGCAGCAAGTCAACGGAAGAAACGGCCAAGGTTACGGTTGTCGGACGACTGACCAGTATTGCCCGCGATGGTCGTTGGAACGTCGCTGCGGGGCGAACCAAAGTATTGGTCGAAGTCGCCGAAGACGCCAAGGTGAAAGTTGAGCTGCACGAGCCAAGTCTGATTCAAATTGGTGACAAGGTCAGTGGCACGGTGTGGTATACCACCGAGAACCAAGGCACCATGAAAGGTGAGGTCGAAATCGAAGCCTCCAAGCCGTTCGCAGCCCCCGAAGATCCGAAAGAGGCCCGTCGTAAGAGTCGCCAGAAGAAAAAGGACGAGCAAGAAGCAGAAGCTCCTGGCGAGGCGAAGAGTATCTTCGATATGTAGAGCCCCTTGGCTAGGACAAACAATTTAAGAACAACGATCGGGGCACAGAAATGTGCCCCCTTTTTGTTTAGCGATCTTCCTGCCTGCTAGGGCTTCCATTACCTTCGCAGATATCCCACCCACGATTCCCACCGCTAGGACCTTCCTAAATGTTCCCTCGCTACTCCCTTTCTCGCCGCAGATTTCTCGCAGGCACAGCCGCTTTGGCGTTGCCCGTGTCGCCAAGCTGGGCCGCGACTTCTCCCGATTTGATTCGCAGTATCGAGCGTGAGACGCTGTGGAAGAATCGGGACGGTAAGTCGATCACCTGGTTTCATCCGCGGGCCTGTTTGGTTCCGCGAAAGGGAGACAAGCCCTTGGTGTTGATGACGATGCAACCGATTAGCGGTTCCGATTATTTTGGACCGGTGCATTGGACATCAACCGCAGACAACGGAAAAACCTGGTCCGAGCCGACGCTGATCCCCGGTTTCGATCGCCGACCGGTTGCCGGGCACAAGGGCCTCGAAGAAGGTGTGTGTGATGTCGTGCCGCAATATCATCCGCCAACCGACACGACGTTGGCAGTGGGGCATTGTGTTTACTATCGCGGGCCGAAGTTCTCGCGTGGCGATCAGTTATCGCGGTTCCCGATGTATTGCGTTCGCGCGGCCGATGGAACTTGGAGCGAACGCAAGAAGCTAGAGTGGGATGACCCGCGCGGTAGCCATATCTATACGAACAACTGTGGACAACGCGTGGTCCTGCCCGATGGCGACATCTTGCTGGCGTTTACCTTTGGTTCCAGTCCCAATCACCGCATGGTGGCTGCCGTGCGTTGTGCTTTCGATGGGAAGGCATTAACGGTGAAAGAAGTCGGCCCACCGCTCGAGAACAAGGTGAAGCGAGGGCTATTGGAGCCATCGCTCACGCAGTTCCAAGGCCGCTACTACATGACTATCCGAGCCGAAGACGACCATGGATACGTTTCAGTCAGCGACGATGGCCTGAACTGGGAAGCTAAGCAGCCGTGGAGCTTCGATAACGGTCAACCGTTGGCGATGTCGACCACGCAGCAGCATTGGTTGACCCATTCCGACGCCCTGTATTTGGTTTACACCCGCAAGGCTCAAAACAATCGTGCCGTCATGCGCTGGCGTTCTCCCTTGTTCGTGTGTCAGGTCGATCCCGAGCGACGCGTGCTGTTGAAAGAAACCGAACGCGTGGCGTTGCCCCTGGTCGGCGATGGGGTGAATGCCCCGAACGAAGTCGCGTTGATGGGCAACTTTCACGTGGTGAACGCTTCCCCGGAAGAGTCGTGGATTACCGTCGGCGAGTGGTTGCCCAAGCACGAGGCTCGCGGCAACACTCTGCTCGCGCGGGTAGCCTGGTCTCGGCCCAATCAAGTATTGGCGGAAATGGAATGATCTATAAGGGGCGAGCGATCGCCTAATTTAAGCTGCTATTTTAAATCTTCTTCTGCGGCGGCGTTGGCTTGGTAAGGTCGAATTTCTCTGGTACGTCCACACCGGCTGCCCAGTAAACGCTGTTGAGCAGCATGCGTTGGAACGAGGGATTCGCAAAGTCGGTTGTGTGCCCGAGCGAAGTGAAGAACGAGCGTCCGCCGTTAGCCCGCTGAAAGGTCCACGCGACCGGCTCGGTCGGTTGGCCACCGATTTTACCCGTCAAGAGAACCTGAGCTTCCTTTTGTAATGGGGCCGTCTTGTAGAGCGACCCTTGTTGTTGGAAGGTGTCTCGGGGGAGGCCGGTTAAGATGGGATGCTTTTTCCCTGGTGCAATCGGTTCGATTTGGGAGATGAGCCGGTTGTTGTGATGGCCGTGATAATTGCCACCGAAGACTTCCGGATCGAACTTTTCCCACGTTTGCGTTCCGGCTGGCGGATCTTCCCCATGCAAGCTGAACGCATGGCATGCCGTACGGATGCCGATGACTGGTTTGCCGGCTGCGACGAACTTCCGCAAGGCTTCCATCTGCGCGGTAGGTAACGCTCGGCGGCGAACACTTAGCAGAACGACATCGGCAGATTCGAGTGCCTGGGCGAGCCCGGGGATATCATTCCGCTCGGTCGCACTGCCAAACGCATAGCTCACGCGGAAGTCCTTACCGAGATAGGCCGCAGCAAACTCTGGTAGTGTTTGGTTGGTTTCGTATTCGTCTTCGGCCATCACAAGCACGACGTGCGGGCGATCATCCTCTTTAAAGCGAAACGGCTGGCCACCAAGAAATTGATCGCTGGTCACCGTGGGACAGACAAACTTTTCGATATGCGAAACGATAAGGTCGGTCCCCGTAAAGTGGCTGACGAAAGGCCAGGACTTGGGGTTGTACATCGTATCGGTCATGTCGCGCATCAGCACGACGTTCTTACCGTTCTTGGCAAGTTGGCGCAGGCCAAAGGGGCGGCCCAGGACGCACATATTGGTGTGAACGCCAGCGAGGATGACGTTGTCGATTTTGCCTGCGGCCAAGATGCTCCAGACTTCGTCTCCCTGGTCGCTGATGTAATCCTTGTCCGGATCGATCGTCAGTAGCTCGGTTTGGCGAGTCCAAGGCGAGCGTGGGTTGAGTCCGCGCGATTCCATTTCTTGAGCCCACTTGGCGTGCTGCTGGGGTGTGTCGTCGTTGCCGCCGTCGGATTGGTCGACCGGATAGACGCCCTTTTCTTCGGCAGGAATCTGGTAGCACCACGAAGTGATCCCCTCTGGGATATCGGTGGCTGGAAGCGTCTGTTGGGCCCGCTGCCTGGCTGGGTGTTCTGCATAGTATTTCATGCATCCGCTAGGAGCATGGATGATGGTAACCCCTTGCTGACGCGCTTTGGTAAGAACATCGTTCAAGCGAGGGGCAAACTCTTGCCCACGCAGTACCGCACTCTCGCAGCTGTGCAGATCCCACATATCACAAACAATGATCGCCGTTTGCTCAGGCTTCCACGTTTCCTGGCGTGTGAGCTGGTGGAAACGACCACTATCAGACGCGGTTTGCTGCTGATAGCGAAGTGTCAAGGAAAGATCTTCCGCGAAGAGAGATGCAGTAAACGTCAACGCGAAAAGACAAGGCAAGCAGCGGAGTAGTGACATGCGAATGGTTCCCCTCAAGGGATGCAGGCAATAGGTGGGATGTCTCCTAACTTAGCGGATTCGCGAATTCAGTGGAAATAAAATATGGCCTGAATGCCAACGAGTGGTCGCTTGCCTCACGAAAAAACGGCACCTCAATTGAGGTGCCGTTTTCGTTTAAAGCTGAGAAAGCCCAGGCATTAAGATGCAGGGTCTTTGCCGTCGATCCAAGGCCCTTCCAGGCTTTGGTAGTCGGGGTTTTGGATGGTCGAACCCTTGTCGCCGGCGTTCCAGCCGGCCACGTGCGACGCGGAACCACGTTCCTTGGAACGCTTTTCCCACTGCTTCGACCACGAGCCGTCGGCTTCGCTGATTTCCATCGTCTGGTCGTCAAAGCGATAGATCTTACCTTCGCGGTAGCTCCGCGCGCCCAGGTTGACCAGCACAATTGCAGCCGCACCCAGATCTGGCGGGTTGTTACACGTTTCTGGCGTGTTGTCTTCGATGGCTTTGATCCAGTTCTCGAAGTGGGCCTTGGTTTGATCTTTCGGAGCACGCTTTTCAGGACGAATCACCTGCTTTTCGTAAGGCAATTCGGTGGGACTGATGTGCGTGACCTGAGGTCGTTCGGGCACGAACGAGAATTGGTCGAACGAAGGATCGTCGAAGACAATCGAGCCGAAGTGACCGCGAATCAACTGCTGGACCGGTGTTTCGGAAGCGGCCATCGTGGCGGTGACAAGGCCTTGAGCCCCTTCGTTGAATTCTGCCACCACCGTCGCCACGTCTGGCACTTCGCGGCCATCGTATTCCAGGTACAAACCGCCGCTGCCGGTCACGCGGGCCGGATAACGGAGGCCGGTGGCCTTCATCATTTGAGTCGTGCGGTGAACAAACAGGTCGGTAAACATGCCGGAACCGAATTCCCAGAAGCGACGCCACTGGGCGAAGACAGCGCGATCGAACGGCTGATCTTCGGCCAAGCCTTCTTCCACACCGAGGAAGCGTTTCCAATCGATGGTCTTAGGGCTCATGTCTTTCGACAGCTTATAGTACCGCCACTGACCGATATCGGAATTGCGGAAGTACTCGGTTTGGTACATCAGGATCTTGCCGAGCATTCCTTCGTCGACTTTTTCGCGGGCAGCGTCCCAAACGGGTAAACTTGTACCCTGGACGCCAACCTGCATTACCTTGCCGGAGTCTTTCCAAACTTTGACCAGTTCGACGGCTTCTTCGACCTGCTTGACCATCGGCTTTTCGCAGTAGACGTGCATGTCCCCCTGCATTGCCTCGATGGCTTGAATGGCGTGCCAATGGTCTGGGGTGCCGATGCTGACGGCATCCAGGTTTTCCTTGGCGTACATCTCGCGGAAGTCGACGTAGCGAGCAACCTTGCCGCCGTTCTCTTGTTCGATGTAGTCGGCAGCACGATTGCGGTTGGCATCGTACACATCGCACACGGCAACCAATTCGATATTGGCGCCTTCTTTGGCGATCTTGGAAAGGCTCTTGACGTGAGCACCAAAGCCTCGGCCACCAACGCCGACGAAGCCAATTCTTAGCTTCGAGTTCGCATCGGCCGCTTGGGCCTTCTGGGGCTGCATTACAAGCGAGCCCGCGGCGACACCGGCAGCGGAAGTTTTGAGGAACGATCGACGAGTCGATTCAGTGGGATTCATGATTTAAGTGATCTCCGAGGTTCAAGGCTAGGTCGCAATTCAAGGTGGGGTGCAAACCTATCAAATTCCATCAAAACAAGCCGTGGACGCCAAAGCAAGAGGCGAAACGGAATGGAGAGAAAGTTGTACGCAATTGCGACTTTTTCTGACAAATATCGCTTGGGGATGTGTTGTGTGAGTAGGCGAAGACCTTTTGACCCTTCATTGAGGGGGGCGATTTTGGCCGGTTTTCTGCAAGCAAGAATCGTTCGCGGTCGCTCGATCGTCTTTCTGAGTAATTTGTCTTTCGGGTCTCCTGTTTTGCGAGAGGAGTCTTTCTCGTGCGTACTGTGATTTTGCTAGGCGTTTTGGTGTTTTCTGGGATGGTGGGTAATTCGCTTATCGCGGCTGATCCAGGGAACCCGATCATTGATTACCAGCAATTTATTCGTCAGGTGGACGAGGTCGGCAAGTTGCGGGAGAAGCGGCGGATCTCGGAGGAGCAATTCATCGAGATGATCAAAGACCCTGAAACCGTTTTGCTCGATGCGCGAAGTGAAGCGATGTACAAGTTGCTACATGTTCGCGGAGCCGTGAATCTTTCGCTACCTGATTTCACCGCAGAGACCTTGGCGAAGATCATTCCGAGGAAAGAAACGCGGGTTGTGATTTATTGCAACAACAATTTCAAAAACGAACCGGTTGCATTTGCCCCGAAAGCTTCGGCTGCTTCGTTGAATATCCACTCGTTCAATGCGCTGCATAGCTACGGCTATACCAATGTCTATGAATTGAAACCGCTGTTGGACCGGCATTCAACCAAAATTCCCTTCGCAGGCACTTCGGTACAGGCAAAAGGAAACGCTCCCTAGAAAGCGTTCTAACGTTGAACCCACAACGGCTTGAATGTGAAGAGCCCCTTGAACTAAGATCGAGCTTGTTCCTGCCGGGGTTGCCGGAGGGAATGCTTGGCTGGGGATAGCTTTCAAAGAGACAACCATGAAGTACATGCTGTTGGTTTACGGGGCCGAATCTTGTTGGACGCCTGAGCAGCGTGAAGCGTGTATGCGCGAGTCGATGGAGATTTGTAAGGAGTTGGAAGCCCAAGGGAAGTGGATCGCTTCCTCTCCGCTTGAATCGGTTACCACTGCCAAAAGTGTGCAGGTGCGGGATGGCGAGACGTTGGTCACAACCGGCCCGTTTGCTGAAACGACCGAGCAGCTAGGAGGCTATTACATCCTGGATGTGGAAAGCGAGCAGGAGGCCATCGAGATTGCCAGCCGAATTCCGCCTGCGTCTAAGGGAACCGTTGAGGTTCGGCGATTAGCGGACTTGCCTGAATAATGAAGAAGTGGAACAAGCAGCGGCTGATCGCGATTTCGGTGGTGGGCCTTCTCGCAATTGGGGCGGCCGTATTTTACGTGCAGTATTACCTGCTGCGTCCCATCGGCAGTGGCCCTGCTGGTCCGCCTGTAGCAGCCGAGCCGTTTGCTAAGGGCTGGACCGAACGGACTGTGCAAGTCGTCGGGATTGGCGACAGCATTACGGCGGGGCGGGGAGCCGATTCGCCTGAGCATACCTTCTTCAATCGTATGCTGACCAACCCGGCGGACGAATACGCCGATATGCAAGGGAAGTCTCTCGCTGCGGTGTTACCGAACTTGCAGTCGGAGAACTTTGCGGTTTCAGGTTCTACCTCCAAGGACCACTTGGCCACCATCTAGTCTCGTTTGCCAGCGTATGATGCGGATGTCTTTGGCATCGTGGTGATGACCTCGGGGGGAAACGATCTGATCCACAGCTACGGCCGTGCTGCTCCACGCGAGTGTGCGATGTATGGAGCAACGCTTGCGGAAGCGGAGCCGTGGATTAAAGCGTTTCGTCTGCGTCTGGACGAGATGCTCGATAAGATCGAGGCAAAGTTTCCAGGGGGATGCGAGATCTATCTGGCGGATATTTACGATCCAACCGACGGTGTCGGCGACGCGCCGAGTGTCTTCTTACCTGATTGGCCCGATGCGCTGGCAATTCATGGCGAGTACAACGAAGCAATCCGAAAGGTAATCGCCAAGCGAGACAATGTTCACCTGGTTCCGTTGCATGAAACTTTTCTGGGGCACGGATCGCATTGTCGCCAATTCTGGCGAGCGACCTATGTTGCCGAAGATCCCTATTACTGGTTCTACAGCAACATCGAAGATCCCAACGATCGGGGATACGATGCGATCCGGCGTGTGTTTCTGAACACCATTGCCGAGCAAACTTCGCTCCGAAAACCGGGGCTGACTGCCGAGTAAGGCAAGCTTTGGTGGGCCTGCTCTCAAGTCATTTCGGCAGGATCGGACTTGACGGGTTGGCGGCGAAAACGTGGGGTTAGGAGATACGAAAAGAGGCAAACAAACCCCAGGCCCCCCAAACCTGCGTAAAGGACGGCGCCTGTTTGAAACGCGATAGATAGGTGCGAACCAATGACAGCCGGCGGTGCTGGTGAGTTGATATCGGTCACCAGATACATGACCTGATCGACGGTGTACCAAAGGATGCCTGAGGCGCCTACGATGCCGATGGCGATCAGGGTTACGAAGAGTAGCGAGATGACAATCTTGGTACCACTGCTCAGCCGCCTGGCCTCTCCTGGGCGAAAACCGATGAGCCCCGTCACCAGCAGCAACGCACACGCCACGATAAAGAGAACGCTTCCTGGTTCGAGATCGCTGGAAGCCGTATCGACGATTTGCTGGAGGGCGGCTTGATTCAGCTTGGCGGGGTCTGTACTCATATTCTTTAGTGCGTGTTGCAGGCCCAGAACGACATTGCCTGCTTGATAAGCTGCCCCCATTAACACGAAGCCAGCTAAGCAGCCAAGCAGCTTGCCGGTTATTGTGCTGTATTGTGGTTGGCCGGGAAAAGGGAGCGCGACTACGGCCAAGAGCAAGCCGACCATCAACATATAAACAAACAGAATTACGAGCTGCACGTTCAGCAACATCGTTTCCAGAGAAGCAGTAGGCGTGCCTAGGCGGTAAGTCAGTATGAGCAGAGTCTCGCCAATTGCCGACCCATACAGCAGCAAACCAAGCGAACCTGCCAAGGCAAGCAGTGGACCGAACAGCAGCAGCAAGCGTTTCATGGCCAAGTGAGTCGCTAAGCAAGGAGGTGGAGAAAGGCCCAGAATTCTCCACTATGGTAATGCGTGGCACTGGCCGATGCGAGACGGATCGAGAATCACATCGTCAAGCGTTTGGTCTCTCGCAGCGATTCAAACAAGGCAACGTGATCGAGCGTGCTACGGCGGAGGCTGAAGTTCTCAATCACGCGGCTTCTCGCTGCTTCTCCCAGGCGAGCTGCCAGTTGCGTGTCTTGCATCACACGAACAAGATGGGCTGCAAGCATGTTGTGGTCGTCGACAGGAAAGGTAAGGCCGTTTTCTTCTGGTTGGATGAGAATCCGATTGCCAGGGATATCGCTCACGACGCAAGGAAGCCGCGCCGCCATGGCTTCGAGCAGGGCGATCGACATTCCCTCGTGCAGCGAAGGAAGGATGAACGTATCGGCAGCGGCCAGCACGTCTTCGACGGTATCAAACGCACCAGGGAGAATGATCCGGCTTTGGAGCCCCATCGCGTCGATCATCGCGGTCAGTTCGCTCTCTTGCGGACCTTCGCCTACGATCCAGAGCCGGGCATTGGGGAACTTCTGCAGCACCTGGGGCCAGGCTCGCACGGCCCGCGTGAGCCCTTTGCCGGGATGAAGCCGACCGGTGAAGACCGCCAGGGGGGCCGATTCTGCCAAGGTTAGGATTGGATTCGCCGCAGCGAGGGCAACGCGAGCCGCCCGTCGTTGTTGTGGTGTGCGTTCTGGTCCCACTGGCACGCCGTTGGGGATGAAGCGGATCTTTTCGCGGCTGAACCCGGCCGAGACCATCTCGTCGAAGATTTGCTGGCTGGGCGCGACAAAGCCGTCGGCGGCTTGGCAGTTGCGGCGGATGCGCTGACCAAAGTTGGCTGTTTCATGAAATGCACAGTCGCCGGTGTCCCCCGCCCCTTCGGCCCTCAAGATGACCGGCACCTTGCTCTTTCTCAGCCGAGAGGTGGCCACCACCGAACTATGCTTCAGCATGGAAACATAGACGGCGTCGAGTTCCTTTTCTTGAGTTCGCAGCCAGCGTCCCAAGGCCATCATGTAGCAAACGGTGCCCCAGCCGCGCAGCGATGGATTGGGAAGGCGGATGACCGGAATGCCGCGATGAGAGATTTGCTTGGGCCAGTTCGGGTGCCACTGTGCCGTAACAATTTGCACTTGGTGCCCTTGCCGGGTGAGTTCTTCCGCCAGGTTGGCCATGACCATTTCAGCGCCCCCGACCAGAGGCCAAAATCGGCGCGTAACCAGGGCCAAGCGAAGCGAACTCATGCGTGTGATGCGATCTCGTGGTCTTCCAACGCCGCGACAAACGGCAGGTTGCGGTAGTGGTCTTGATAATCCAAACCGTAACCCACAACGAACTCGTTGGGAATATGAAAGCCGATAAAGTCAGGCCGAATTGCCACCTCATGGCGTTCTGACTTGCTCAGCAGCACCAAAGAGCGGACAGAAATCGGGCTCTGTTGGCGAATTCCGGCTAAAACGTTTTCCAGCGTGTGCCCGGTATCGAAGATATCGTCAACGATCAGTACGTTTTGCCCTGCCACTTGGGGCATCATCTCTAGGTTCAACGCCAAGTCGCCAGCGGTGGTTGCTGTGCCGCGATAGCTGCGGGCCTGCATCACGCCAACCCGCAGCGGCATGTCAAGCTGGCGAATTAAGTCGGCCATCAGCACTAAGCTGCCGGTCATCACGCCCAGCACGGTCAACGGCTCGTCTCCGTAAGCCTCGCGGACTTCTTCTGCCAACTCGGTAACCCGCAGGGCAAGTTGGTTGGTTTCGATCAAGGTATGCAAGAGAAGATCCTACGGCTTTTCACGTTTTGGAGTTTTCGAGCCTGCCTATTGTAAGCGGAACTGCTCTTTTTCTATAGGTATGGACCTGCTGGATCGGCTCGTTTTATTGGTTCCGCGAAAGCCATTCTTACGTTCGCAACGAAAGGTCAGCGTTTATTTCAGCTGTAATAGGAGGACACGCGAAAAGAGAGTGTGCGTGTTATCATAAGGAACGAAGTTTCCTAGAGCATATCTCCTTAAAAGTCACGTTCGCACCCCAATGAACGAACCCACCATGCACGGCAACTGGCGAAACGAAACCGTTGACGGCCATACCTGCGAGTTGTTCGAGCCGCAGAAACGGAACGAGCACGGCTACGTGGGGATCTACTTGCATGGGGTTCATCTGGGCAAGCTGTGGAATAGCCCCGCGTTTGTCGCTGCGTTGGAAGAGATTGGTCTGCCGGTCGTCGCTCCGGTAACCGAGCGGAGCTGGTGGACTGATCGCATCTGCCCAGAGTTCGATCCCACCCGGTCAGCTCAGCACTATTTGCTGGAAAGCGTGCTCCCCTTCATCGAGCGGCAGTACGGAGCAAGGCCGCCTAAGATTGCCCTGTTTGGCACCAGCATGGGGGGGCAAGGCTCGTTGCGATTTGCCTATAAATTTCCGGATACGTTCCCAGTGGTGGCGGCCGTGAGCCCGGCGATTGATTATCAAAACCGGATGCGAGACGATCCGGAAGACAATCTGTGGCAGATGTACGACAACGCCGAACAAGCCCGGCAAGAGACCGCCACGCTGCATATTCATCCCCTGAATTGGCCCAGGAATCAATTCTTTTGCTGCTGTCCCGAGGACTCCTCTTGGTGGGAAAGCTCAGATCGATTACGAATGAAACTTCAGTCGCTGGGCGTGCCCCATACGTGTGATTTGGAAACGAAGGGGGGCGGGCACGGTTTTGGTTACTACAGCCTAATGGCTCCCAAGATTGTGGCGTTTCTGTGGGACGCCTTGGAAAAAGAACGCCGTCGAATCGTCTAGCCGCGTCACGGAAGCATTCATGCAGAAGCTCATGCTCATCATCCCGACCCTCGATCGGTCGGGGGCCGAGAAACAATTGACGCTCTTAGCAAAAGGGTTGCCGCGCGATCGATTTGACGTTTCCGTCTGCGCTTTGACGCGGGGTGGTCCCTACGAAGAAGAGCTCGCCTCGGCTGGGATCCCCGTGACAGTAATCGGGAAGAAGCTGAAGGTCGATCCGCCTGCCTACTGGCGACTGAAAAAACACATTCAGCAGGTGAAACCTGATATCGTCCACACTTGGCTGTTCGCCGCCAACAGCTATGGCCGTAAAGCGGCCTTCGCCGCGCAAGTGCCTCATGTGCTATGTGGCGAGCGATGTGTCGACCCCTGGAAAATCACGCACGAACATATCATCGATCGCTATCTCGATCGCAAGACCGACAAGATCGTCGTCAACAGCAGCGGCATTGTCGACTTCTACACCGAGAAAGGGCGCGACAAGCAGAAGTTTGTTGTCATTCCTAACGGGATCGACCTGATTGATGGCCCGCCGACTAGGAGCAAAGAAGAGCTGTGGGAAGAACTTCGCTTGCCTCCGCACGCCAAGATGATGCTCTGCGTTGGCCGGCTCTGGCCACAGAAACGGATGAAAGACCTGATTTGGGCGACCGAGATCTTGAAGCGAATTCGGGACGATGCCTTTCTGGTAATCGTTGGAGATGGCCCACAACGGGAACGTCTGGTGCGGTATGCAGAGCAGGTCACGATTGACGACAAGGTGCGCATCGTTGGCCAGCGAAACGATGTTTCTGATTTGATGAAGTACGCCACCCTGTTCATGCTGGCCAGCGGGTACGAAGGGCAGTCGAACGCGCTCATGGAGGCCATGGCTACCGGGCTGCCGGTGGCTGTCAGCGATATTCCAGGCAATCGCGACCTCGTTAAGCATGACGAGAACGGCTATTTGGTGGGGCTGGGGCAGCGGACGGAATATTCGCGGTTTGCCAACTTTCTGCTGGAAGACGAGCCGCTACGAAAGCGTTTTGCGGAAGCCGCTCGGCAGACGATCGCCCAGCAGTTTAGTATTCAGCAAATGATCGACCGGCACGTCGCTTTGTACGAGAGCTTGTAGACGCCGAAGTTCTTGCTAAGTATCCACTTCCGGCGAACCGCCCTGCCCCGGTTGTTGTCTTTTGGGTGCGCCGGTAGGCTAGTAGGTTTGAATTCTGGCCGCCCGTTTGACCCTTGTAATTTCAGAACGAAGACCATGAGCGATCCTTACTTCCAGCAGCTGTTTGCCGAACGAATTGGTGGTGAAAACTACGGTAAGGGAACCGCAATCTATAAGTTCGAGAAGATCAAGCGGGCCAAGCGAAAAGCCTTGGCCGACTACCCGGACCGGAAGCTGGTTGACTTTGGCATCGGTGAAAACGACGCCATGGCCCCGGAGTTCGTCCGCCAGGTCATGGCCGAAGAAATCAACAAGCCAGAGAATCGTGGTTACGCCGACAACGGTGTTGCGGACTTTAAAGAGGCCGTGGCTGGCTTTATGAAGCGGTTCTTCGGTGTCGAACTGAATGCGGCCACCGAGATCAATCATTGCATTGGTTCCAAGACCGCTCTCGCAATGCTGCCGGCCTGTTTCATCAACCCAGGCGACATCACGCTGATGACGGTTCCTGGTTACCCGGTTGCTGGAACCCATACCGCATATTACGGCGGTAACGTTTACAAGTTGCCTCTGTTGGCTGAAAACGACTTCTTCCCTGACCTCGACGGCATTCCTGCCGAGGTGAAGGAGAAGGCCAAGTTGTTGGTGATCAACTATCCCAATAGCCCCACAGGCAAGGTGGCGACGCGCGAGTTCTACGAGAAAGTCGTCAAGTTCGCTAAGGAAAATAACATCGTTGTCGTGCAGGACGCCGCGCATACGGTACTGACCTTCGAAGGCGAACCCCTTAGCTTTTTAAGCGTGCCAGGGGCCAAGGATGTTGGTGTGGAAGTCCATTCGTTGTCGAAGGGCTTCGACATGATTGGCTGGCGAATCGGTTGGGTCTGCGGCAATCCTCTGTTGGTCCAAGCGTTCAGCGACGTGAAGGATAACTGCGATAGCGGTCAGTTCATCGCCATCCAAAAAGCGGCCGCGGCCGCGTTGGGTAACGAAGAGATCCCCAAGCACACCAAGGCCAAGTACCAACGCCGCTTGAAGAAGTTGGTCGAAATGCTCAAACGCTGCGGTTTCCAGTGCGAAATGCCTGGCGGGACTTACTTCCTGTATACAAAAAGCCCCACCGGCATCGAAGATGGTCCTGCTTTCGCCACTGCCGAGGAGGCCTCGCAGTATCTCATCACTCAGCAGTCGATCTGCACCGTTCCTTGGGACGATGCCGGAGCGTTCCTGCGATTCTCGGTAACCTACGTGGCTGCCGACGAAGCCGCAGAGGATGCCTTGATGGAAGAGACAGAGAAAAGATTGAAGCAGATTTCGTTGAAGTTCGACTAACGATTAGGCTTCGCGTGCTTATCGAGATACTTGGCGATCTCAGGTTTCTCGATGAGCCCTTCTGCTGCATCGGAAATGGAGAGCAGTAGGGCAGGCATGATCAAAAGCGAATTATGGTTACAACTTTCGTCTATCGCGACTTGTAGAAATTATAGGTTGGAAGCCGAAAACAGCCTAATTCATCTGTAACACTTCTCCATCCGACTTATTCCCCAGACGCCGAAAGACGTTCAGGTCGATTGTGTAGGGAAGCAATCGCACGCTGCCATCGACCATCAGACCGTTGAAACCACTCGAGTGAGACGAGCCGAAGCGGTTTTCTCCGTCACCGGTCATCGTGTCAGGCAGCGGATTGAGGGTGGTTTGACGGATTGTTTCCTGGGTGGCACCGGTCGTGTTGTCCCAGCCGGCGGTGTAGCCGTAGTTGTCGCCAGCTTGGGTTTGGCCAAGCATCGAGCGATTCATGCGTTTTTCGCCGACCATCAGGGTATTGCTGGTGCCATCGGTCACGCTGGCAAAGCGGTTGAGGCAACGCATTGGTGACCCACTGGTGCAGCTTCCGCTCCAATTACGGGCCAAGACACCAGTCCCCTCTTGGTTGGTGCCGGCGTAGTCGGTTTGGGCGCGGGCGAACTTCTCGATACCGCTAAAGGGTTTGCGATCTGGCCCTAAGCACCACGGAGTTGCATTGGCCGGATTGGCTTCTGCCGAGCGACGGCTGGGGCAATAGTAACCTTCGATGGGCGTACTCATCGCCAGTTTAGCGGAATCGAGATCGGTGCTGCCTGGTTGGCCTTGGTGGATGTTGCCAGCCTCTAGAAAAGGAAGAAGCTGAAAAGCCCAGCCGGCGGCTTGCTTATTGAGGGCTCCTGGCTGTCCGTTTTCGTAGCTAACGAACGTGCGGTCGACGTACCCAGCCGTAGGGAAGGCGTTGTAGGTATCGGTATGGTTATGCCACGCCAGGCCGATCTGTTTGAGCTGGTTCACGCATTGGATGCGACGGGCTGCTTCCCGTGCCTGTTGAACCGCCGGGAGAAGCAAACCGATCAGAATCCCAATGATGGCAATCACCACGAGTAGCTCGACCAGGGTAAAACCTGGTGGGCGACGAGAGATCGGGTTGCGGGGCGAAAGCGGCATAGGTAATGGGGGCGTTTTAGCACTGTTAGCGATCATGTAGGGCAATCGCGACTAGTAAGGCTACCCTGATAGTAGGGTTTTGGCAAATCGATTGTTCCGCGTTTAGTTGTTTTTACCCACTCGTTTATAGCGGAATATTCCAGCCATGTACTGGTGGCGTGTTCTATATTTCAAGACGAAGTGGGCACTCAATAGTTTTGCATTTCTTGCTTGAAAAGGCGATCTACGTGGCAGTAGAAACGACCGCAAAGGGCCGTGCCCAGAAGACACTTGGGAAAGAATCGGCAGATACCGAGGGCAATAGTCCAATCGTGCAGATGATTTCCCGTGCGCAACAATTATATTCCTTGCCGACGGTAGCGATGGAGGTTCTTCAGCTAACTTCCAACGAACATGCGAATGTTGCCCAGATAAAAGAGTGCATTCAGCGTGACCCAGCAATGACCGTCAAAGTTCTGAAAGTGGTCAACAGCCCTCTATTTGGACTGGCTGGTGAGATTTCCGATCTGAATCAAGCATTGGCTCTTTTGGGGATTAAGCCGCTGAAAATGCTCGTGCTGGGCTTCAGTTTACCCAGAGAAATGTTGCAAGGAATCGAGGCCGAGGTCTTAGCTCAATACTGGCAATTTTCGCTCACAAAAGGGGTTGCTGCGCGTGAGATCGCTTTGCTGTTGGGCGAAAAGTATGGGGACGAGGTATTTATTGCTGGGCTTCTCTCCGAACTCGGAGCGTTGGTTCTACTGCAGGACTTGGGGGACGCTTATGCCAATTTTGCTGCCAAAGTGCTTCAAGAAGAAGCTGATCTCGCTGAGATGGAGTGGGCGACGCTCGGATTCGATCACGGCATTCTGGGGTGTCGGCTGCTGCAGAGTTGGCATTTGCCCGATGCGCTCATTCAAGTGATACGGGAAGGTCATCCTTCTTCTGGCGTTTCCTTCGAGAGACTTGCTGGGCAGGCCATGACGCTGCGTTTGGCGCACAACCTGGCCGAGGTTTTAGTCCATCATCGACTTGAATTGATGCCGAAATTTCTAGAGCAGTTAGCTCAAGCCACGCAGTATGGCGCAGACGTCGTCGAGAATTTAGTGATCGACATTCAGGAGAAGCTCTATCAGTTGGCAAGTGTGCTTTCGGTCTCGTTGCCTGAGGGGGTGAACTACGATGACGTCGTTTCCCAGGCGTACGTTCAGTTGTCTCAGGTTGCCGAGAGTGCAGCGGCTCCTTTGGCGAAAGCAAGTCAAGTTAGCCAGCGTATTGTGGAATCGACCGAAGGAAAGAGCCTGGTCGACTCGATGCAGCAGTTGGTTCAAAACGGAATGACTCCGCTGAAAGAGGAGGTGAAAGCGGCACCTGTTCTTAGCGATTCCGCCAGCCAGTCGGATGAACCAACAGCGGAACTACTTGTCGAGATTTCAGCCAGCATGCAGCGTTGCCGCGATCAGCGGCGCGATTTTTCGCTGGCCTTGTTCGGCATCAACGACTTCGAGGATTTCGTCATGATGGCGGGAATCGACGAGGTGGAGGCTCTGCGGCATGTCATTGCCGTGCTAATTGATCGTTTGAGCGATGGAATTGGGCGGGTCATTCCGTGTGGCGACAAAAGGATTGCCGTGCTTATGGAGTACCACGACCGACATCAAACGGTTTCGATTGCCAGACAAGCCTTAGATACGCTGGGCGTCTGGGCGCAACGTCGTTCCGCGCAGCAAGGTGCCGATGTGGCTTTAAGCTGTGGCGTCGCAAGTACCTGCGTTCCGCCGAAGAGTCTTCCGGCCAAGGAAATCTTTCAGGCGGCCCTGCGGTGTTCGTTGGCGGCTTCTAACGGTGGGGGGAATGCCGTGAAAAGTATAGAGCTGTTATAGTTGCGACGCCGTTTGTCCCTATTGCTAAGACACGTGCGATTTACGGTATGTGGTGGTTAGAGGGATAAGTCTGGACCGTGTTGCTCGTTAGCGGTAGCCTTACAGCAGGACAGAAACGCCTTGGCAGAGCGGTCCTCTGGTCTCCGCAGCCTAGTGGAAATCTGGTACCTTGCCGATATGAACGAGCCCATGGAATCGCGCACCGACGAGCACAATTCTTCCCCTGGCGACTTGGTGCGCAGTGATCGACGATATCCGCAAGACGAAGATTCGGTCGACTTGTCTCCTCAGGTCGAACGTTATGTCCATGTGCGCAGGGTGATGCCCCCCCCTCCGAAGCGTCGCATTTGGTTGCCGATTTTTCTATTCTTGGCAACTTGTTTGTCGACATTCTGGGTGGGAATGACGCACTGGAGCCCCACCGATGTCTTGATTTGGGGAAGTGGTAGTGCGCCGCGGGTGTACGATCCCTTGTTGTCTTCCCCAGAAATTGAATTGCGGCGCGACTTGCTTCACTATGCCTCTGATTGGCGAACCGGTTTTCTCTACATGGCAGCCATGCTGGGGATTTTGTTCGCACACGAAATGGGGCACTTCATCATGGCGGTACGTTATCGGGTGCCGGCCAGCTTGCCTTATTTTATTCCTGTCCCCATTTCGCCGATCGGAACCTTCGGGGCGGTGATCGGCATGGATGGTCTCCGCGCCAATCGGAAGCAACTGTTTGATATCGGTTTAGCAGGGCCTTTGGCAGGGCTGGTCGTGGCAGTGCCGGTGCTTTGGTACGGCATTCAGCAAATGGATTTAACCACGCCAGGAACCGGTGTGTTCAAGCTCGACTTACCAATTGCGATGAAATGGATGATGCAGTGGATGCAAGTCCCTGGGTACGAGCGAGGAATGTACATCAATCAAAGCCAGCTCAATCCCTTCTTTATGGCCGGCTGGGTGGGGCTTCTGGTGACCGGATTGAACATGATTCCTGTCAGCCAATTAGATGGTGGCCATGTGACTTATACTCTTTTCGGGAAGAAGGCCCACTGGATCGCGCGGGCGTTTTTGGTGGTCGCGATCATCTTTATCTTCTGGGCAGAGGCATACAACTGGAGCGTGATGCTTATCCTCATCTTCCTGATGCGGCCAGAGCATCCACCGACCAGCGATGATAGTGTGCCTATCGGATGGTTTCGCTATGGGCTGGGCATTCTTTCGTTGAGTATCCCGATTCTCTGCTTCCCCCCCATGGCCATTCAGATGACTTAACCAACTGGGCAGCCAACTAGTAAGCGAGACGCTGTAAGATCTCGCTGGTGATTGGGCGTTTGGCATCCCAGAAAATCCAGGCTTCGTAAAACGAGCGGACTTCGTCGCTGTTCAGGCGATTGGCGGTTGCTTGGGCTTCTTTGCGGGTGCGAAAGGAAAGGAAGTAGGTCGTGTCGTCTAGCATCACCGGACGACCCTCTTGCGGGCCGAGTACCCGAAACACCAACTTCTTATGCAAAGCCGAGATGGCCACCTTCCATTTGGCGAATGAATATTCGCCGATACCAAAGATCGAAAAAGGTGGCCGCCCGCGATAGATCGAACTCTTACGGGCTGCCAGGCGTGACGCATGTCGCTGCAAATAGGCCCACGTGCGAGGAGCACTCGATTCAATCTTGGCCGTGTCTTCGCCAGTATGGGTTTGTGGAACCAAGACCATCTGCTGCGGCTGTTTCGTTTCACCTCGAAAGACCGCCCCAGCGGGGACAAGAGGAAACAGGTAATCCGGTTCCAGTTCGACCGTTTCCCCCAGTCCGTTGACGAGCCCCCTGCCCTCTGGGCGAAACTGCATCACGTCGCGGCAATCGTGTTTGATACCGCTTCGCCAACGCCGGCTTGGTTCGGCTGCGAGCAAGTGTTGGTGGCGTTGAAACTCGGCACAACTAGCCAAAAGGTTGCCTTGGTATTGCCCAAGCGTGGTCGTCGGTTGGCTGGCCTCTAAGCTTGGGAAGACCTGGCACGATTGCGAAAATGAGCCAGGAACGACCTCGCACGTCAACAAGCAGGCATCAACCGCAGCACCAAAATGGCGGCGAGCGTTTATCTCACGAAGGCTGCACTTACCCAGCGGGAGCGACGACTGCCAAGCGTGCAGTAGGACTTTACGAGCAACCGCCGTTTTACAGAGCATGGCCAGCGTGCCGCCACGTACCGAGAGAGCTTCAAGCAGATGGGTTATCATCCACTGCGAAATATCAAAGTTCGCTTTCCCGGTTTTCGCAGCGATGCCTCGATCGTTTTGAAAGTTGCTCTTGGCAGGCAAGTTGGCACTGCCCAGCGAACCCAATTGCGAATTGGTAACCCACGGCGGGTTCCCCAGAACCAGCACTTTACCGGGAAGCGAAGCGATGGTTTGTGCCCAATCTTCCTGGAAGAAATCGGCTTGCGCTAAGTCGAGCCGATCGCGGACATGATCGAGTCGCAAACTGGCCGAGGCGACATAATCGGCATTCCATTCGCGACCAACCAACTGCTGCGCGAGAGGAAAGCTGCGTGCGGCCGCTTCTAGAAAAAAGCCCTGACCGCAGGTAGGTTCCAAGACCGAAGCGGGCCGGACGCCGTCTGTCTGCAGGCGTTGGCAGACGGCGTCGGCAAGTTCGGAGGGAGTTTGGAAGTCTCCGAATTCGGTTTTTTGGCGACTCTTGGCACGAATCATGGAAGTTCACATGAGATGACGATGGTGATTCTCGTTGCGAAACAGTTTAAGAGTTTCGCGGAATTCGAACCATGGCAATTCGTTTTCTCTGGTGAACTTCCTGTTCGTGGTTATCGTCAACTAGGCCACGCGTGGTGTGCCAGTGCTTCGCATCGGCTCGATCAAATCTTCCTTGGCGATGACTACCAAGCCCGATTCGGTGATCGTGAAGCCTCGGCTGCGGTCATGCTCTAGGTCGTAGCCAATCTGCGTATCGGCGGGAATATTGACCCCTTTGTCGATAATCGCCCGACGGATCTGAGCATGGCGGCCGACGGTCACTCCTTCGAACAAAATCGAATCGTGAACCGACGAGAAGCTGTTGATACGAGCACGTGGGCCGATGATGCTGTGCTCGACTTCTCCCCCAGAGATAATCGAACCACCGCAAACAATACTGTCTATTGCGTGCCCACGACGATGAGGATCGCTCTCGCCGCCGAATACGAACTTCGGTGGTGGCACGTTGGGCTGATAAGTCCGTAGCGGCCAAGCCTCGTCGTAGATGTTCAGCATCGGATCGACCGAGACCAGGTCCATATTCGCTTCGTAGTAGGCATCCAAGGTGCCGACGTCTCGCCAGTAGGCGTCCTGCTTCCGGTTTTCGTCCCGGAATGGGAATGCGTAAACGCGATGCGTGTCGATAATCGACGGAATGATGTTACGCCCAAAGTCGTGCGCACTCTTGCGGTTGGTCGCGTCTTGGCAAAGCTGCTCGAACAGGAACGAGGCGTTGAAGACATAGATGCCCATCGAAGCCAAGCAATGTTCGTCGTCGCCAGGGATGGTCTTCGGTGTCGCGGACTTTTCTTCGAAGCCCAGGACTTGTTGCTGACGGTCGATCTGCATCACGCCGAATGCTTTGGCTTCCTCGATCGTCGTTTTGAGGGCACCGATGGTTAGGTCGGCCCCATTATCGATGTGGAAGTCGAGCATACTGGCGTAGTTCATCTTATAGATGTGGTCGCCAGCCAGAATGACAACGTACTTGGGACGGTGTTTCTCGATCGCGTAAATGTTTTGATAGACCGCGTCGGCCGTTCCTTGGTACCACTGCTCGTCGATGCGTTGTTGGGGCGGAACGACATCGATGAATTCATTCAGTTCGCGGCAGAAGTACCGCTGCCAACCGACGTTGATGTGTCGGTCTAAGCTTTGAGCTTTATACTGCGTTAATAGTTGAACCTGCCGAAATCCACTGTTCAAACAGTTGGACAAGGCGAAGTCGATAATTCGATAGACGCCGCCAAAAGGAACAGCTGGTTTGGCCCGATCCCGTGTGAGGGGTTCTAAGCGTGATCCCTTGCCGCCAGCAAGAATCACGGTGAGTACGTTCTCCATCCGTCGCGTGCCTCAGGGTAAGATTGGGGTTGGGAAGAGGAGCGGAGCGTTGGGGGCGTCCTCCGATGTGACTGCTGTATTTTATCGGCTTGGCCCAATCGTCAAAAGAAGAAAAGATGCTGGCACCTTTTCGCTTTGTCCTTTTGCGAAACTCTTCATGCGGGCAATAACGGTTGCATCGCGCGGCGAACCTGAGACAAGCTTTTTCGGTCTCTGCTGGTAAGTTCTTTTGCATCTTAGCATGAAAGGTGATTTGTGAGTGAAACCCGTAAGTCCACGGTCGAGGAAATTCGTGCCCGCTTTGATAACGATGTCGAGCGTTTTTCCAATCTAGAAACGGGCCAGTCCGCGACCATAGACGCGCCGCTCGTCTTGGATTTAATTACTCAGGTCGCGGCCACACATCTTCCTGACGCAGCCACGGTGCTTGATATTGGTTGTGGTGCTGGAAACTACACGCTGCAACTGCTGAAACGAAAGCCGAACTTAGCATGCACACTAGTCGATTTGAGTCAGCCCATGTTGACGCGCGCAGCCGAGCGGCTGGGGGAAAGTAGTGCCACGCATGTCGAAACGCATTGTGGCGATTTTCGCGACGTTACGCTGCCAGATTCCCATTTCGATATCGTAATGGCCGCCGCTGTGCTGCATCACTTACGTGATGACGACGATTGGAAGCAGGCATTCGCCAAGATCTACCGCATCATGCAGCCGGGGGGAATGCTGCTGGTGAGTGATTTGATCGGACACGATATTCCGGCGGTTCACGCCGTGCAGTGGGAGCGTTATGGCGATTATTTACGAGAGCTGCGCGACGATGACTATCGCCAGGCCGTTTTTGATTACATCGAAAAGGAGGACACCCCCCGCAGCCTGGCCTACCAAATCAATCTTTGCCGAGAAGTCGGCTTCCAGCAGATCGACGTACTGCATGCGAATGCTTGTTTTGGGGCGTACTGTGCGGTAAAGTGATTCGCGCAGGAGACGCGCTGAGTCTTGGTCACTCAGCCCCGTAGCGAAATCTTCCTGCGGGGTCTTGCGCGTCGCGATTAATATGCACCGACTAGCTGCACCAACTTGCTTGCGGCATCCGGTGAACTTTGGCTTCGGTTCCTTCCGTCAGAGCCACGATTGCTTTTTCAGCCGCTTCAACGCTGGCCGTATCGGGATGGAATCGCAGTGCCAGGTCGATGTCGTAACTGGTACCTGGGGCAAGTTGGACGACCCGACCTTGTTTCTCTTCAAAAGATCGCGGGTTCGGATAATTGGTCGCCGGTTCAAGGCCGGTTACGTAGCCATCTTGCTCGGCTGCCGTATACTTCCAGAGGCTAAAGCAGGGAAGTTGCTTGACGTTGAAGTGCACGGAGACCCCTTGGTCGCCAGCGGCGTTCTTGAGTAAGGCCGATGTTTGGCCGTTTTCGTCTCCAGCAAACTGCATGAAGTAGACCTGTTCCTGGTAACCATCGGTCGGACCGGAATAGGTAGACCAATCGGTAATCCCGCTGGCCGCATGGTCGTTGCGGGGGCAGATTTCAACGGCAGGACAAACCACCGAGGCTCCCTCGCCCAAGATTGGGGCGCCTAGATTGATGTGATAGAGCATCTGGGCCGTGGTTGCCTGGGCCGAGCGATTAACGATGGAGTCTCGAATTCGAAAACCGTTCTCACCAGACTTCGTGCGGATTTCGGTCTTTAGGGCAACGTTGTAACAGAGGAATCGTGTTTCTCGCACTTCCCCACTGATACAAAGTTCGCCATCTTCTGAGACGACCACGACCACGTCTTCGGTAGGCTGGTTGGCAATTCGCCCATGCAGCGGGTACTTCAAGCGGTTGGTTTCCGCATCGAATTCCGGCGCTCCGTTGCTTTCTAAGCCGCAGCGAACGATTAACTCGTCCATGCCGTCCAGCCAACCCAGTCCGCTGGGCTCGGCCAAAGGAACGAATCGCGGGTGAACCGGGCCTTCAACGGGCGAGGTCCAGCCGATTCGCGTTTCTCCGTGTTTGGCTTGATGAATGCCCATACCACGGGTTGGGATGGTGGTAAAGGAGAAATCGCCGTTGTTAACGGTTAGCAGTTCGACCCCGTCGCGACGTCCGCCGATCAAGCGAGTATGAGTGACCGCCAAGCCGTGTGATTTAAGGGTTTTGAGAAATGGGGCCGGTTGCTGGAAAGCAGACTCGACATCGTATTCACTCAGAATCCAGCGATTGCTCATGGCGGCAGCTCCGTCTTGTTGTTGTCACTCAAAGATGGCTTAGGTGGTAATGGAGAATTATCCGCTAACATAAGGAGATTAGGCCCTGCTTTCCAGCACTGACGGCGTGAAATCAGAGTCATTTACTTGTCAGGCGAATAAAACTTGTTAAAACTGGCGATTCCCTATACGGCTTGGGGCGCCCTCTGGACTACTCCTAACTCATGAACATGCAAAGAGGAGCCTGCCCCTCTGCCCGTCCATGTTCCGGCTCCTTGGCCCCCTGCAATCGGCGACGAATGTTAATAGGTGCGCCTTTCATAATAGATAGAAGCAAACGAATCTTTCTGTGGCTAAATCTTCTTCGAAATTTGGCCACCAAGGTTACAGAGCGACCAGAGGAAGATTTTTCACCCTTTCCCGCATAAAACCTCCATCGGAGTCCTCCTCATGAGTGAGCATCCTAACTCGTCCCCGAAACTTCATAACGCGATGTGGCCTGGCTTGGTCGGTAAAGAAGAAGGTACCGACCATCCGCCGATCAGCTTAGAACGCATGCTCGAGCTGACTGCCGGCGCGGAAGTGGATGGCGTGAAGTTTGACGGTATCGACTACTTCCTCTTTCACCCACATACCGATCCTGACGCTTCCGATGACGAGTTGAAGCGAATCGCCGACTTGGTCGCTTCGCACGATCTGGCTATCGGTTCGTTGGTCGCACCCATTTGGCCAGGCACGGTCGGTGGTCCAGCAATGGGGACCGACGAAGAACGCAGCAACTTCGTGCTTGCCGTGAAGAAAGCTTGCCGTATCGCCAAGATCTTCAACGAACATGGCGTGCGGAAGTATGGTGTCATCCGTATCGATTCCGCTTCCGGTGTCGAAGCGTGGTCAGCCGATCCAGCAGGCAACACGGCTAAGATTGCCGAAACCTTCAAAGAAGCCGGCAAGGTCGCTGCCGATAACGGCGAGCGTTTGGCTGCGGAAGGAGAAATCTGCTGGGGGGCGATGCACTCGTGGAAGAATATTGTCGAATTGCTCGAAGCAGTTGGCATGCCAGAAACGGTAGGCTTCCAGGCCGACTTGGCCCACACGTACTTGTATCTGTTAGGGTACAACGCACCTGAGCACGCACTGCTGAAGGAAGGCTACACCGAAGAAGAGTTCTGGGCGGCTTACACCGAAATGACCAATGCGTTGCGGAAGTGGACCATCGACTTCCATGTCGCGCAGAACGACGGCAGCGTGCATGGAACTGGTTCGCACGATAAGACGGGCCGCCACTGCCCAGCCGACGATCCCAATGGCAAGCTCGATATCGTCAAGTGCAGCAAGTACTGGCTCGAAGGAGCTCAGGAACGTGGCATCAAGCATATCTGCTGGGATGGCTGCATGTTCCCGAATGAAATGCTCGAGAAACAAGAGACCTGGAACACGATCCTTGATGCGATGATCAAAGTCCGCGACGAGTGCGGCTGGAACTAGTTTCTCGCAGCAAGCCCTTTCAACTATCACCCCATGCGCGAGATGTGTTCGCGTTTTCCTCTGGGAGAATCCCTCCATGGCAAAGAAACAACTTCGTGTCGGTCTAGTCGGGTATGGCTTCATGGGCCGTACGCATTCCAACGGTTATAAACGCGTTCCCGATTTCTTTCCGGAACTGGAATACCAGCCTGTTTTAAAGGCGGTATGCGGTCGGAGCGAAGAAAAGACCAAGGCCTTCGCCGAACAGTGGGGCTACGAGTCGTACGAGACCGATTGGGAAAAGATGATTGCCCGCGACGATATCGACGCGATCGATATCTGCACCCCCAATGACACGCATGCTCCGATCTCGATCGCCGCCGCCAAGGCCGGCAAGATGGTGCTGTGCGAAAAGCCTATCGGCCGTACCGCAGCCGAAGGAGAAGAGATGGTCAAAGCGGTTGAAGATGCCGGTGTGGCCAACACCATCTGGTATAACTACCGCCGTCTACCGGCCGTTTCGCTGGCCAAGAAGATCATCGATAGCGGCAAGCTCGGCCGGATCTTCCATTATCGCGCCAACTTCCTGCAAGACTGGACGATCAGCGCTGAATTGCCGCAAGGTGGTGCTGGGTTGTGGCGGTTAGATGCCACTGCCGCTGGTTCTGGGGTAACAGGAGACTTGTTGGCTCACTGCATCGACACCGCTTTGTGGCTCAACGGCAGCATCAAAGACGTCAATGCGATGACCGAAACGTTCATCAAGGAACGTGTTCACACGGCCACCGGCGAGAAGCAGGCCGTTACCATCGACGACGCTTGTACGTTCTTCTGCCACTTCGAGAACGGTTCGCTCGGTCTGTTCGAGTCGACCCGCTATGCTCGTGGCCACAAGGCGCTATATACCTTCGAGATCAACGGTGAAAACGCCTCGATCCGCTGGGACTTGCACGACTTGAACAAGCTGGAATACTTCGATCACGCCGACGAAAGCGAAGTCCGTGGTTGGCGTACGATTCATATCACCGATGGCGATCACCCCTACATGGATCATTGGTGGGTGCCAGGGCTATGCATCGGATACGAACACAGCTTCGTGCATCAAGTTGCCGACTTCTTGAAGAGTTTGGAAGATGGCAAGCCGTGCGAGCCAACCTTCCGCAGTGCCCTGGAAACAGCCAAAGTGTGTGATGCCGTTTTGGCCAGTGCCGCCGAGAAGTGCTGGAAAGACGTTTAAGTAAACGCATTTCGAGATACGAACCAATGCAGGGAAAGGGTAAGCAATTGCCCTTTCCCTTTTGCGTTTCCAGGCAAAGATAGAAGCATGAATTACCTTGCCCATGGAAGACCATTTCTCGACCGCCCCTACTTTTTAGCTGGCACGGCGGTGCCTGATTGGTTGAATGTTGTTGATCGCAAATGCCGTTGCCGCTCGAAGAAAGCTGCACCACTGGTCGACTCTAGCGACCCCATTGAAGCCCAGATCGCGGCGGGGATTGTGCAGCATCACGCCGACGACGATTGGTTTCATCAGACCGAAGAATTTAACCGTTTGCAGTGGGATTTCACCAAGCGGATTCGCGATTTTCTCGGCAAAGATAGCGGCCTGCGTCCTAGCTTTCTCGGGCATATCCTGGTCGAGTTGCTCTTGGATTCAGTTCTGATGGAAGACGATCCGGAAGAGCTAAATGCCTATTATTTAGCCATGAACGAGGTCGACGGGGAACGCGTGCAACAGACGGTCGAGCGGATTGCCGGGCGACCAGCAGACCGGCTAGATTGGTTCATCGAGCGATTCGTTGAAGTCCGTTTCTTAGAAGACTATCCCGACGACGAAAAACTGCTCTACCGGTTGAATCAGGTCATGCAACGCGTCAAACTACGAGCTTTGCCGGATTCATTTCGGTCGCTTCTGCCAGAGCTTCGCCTTGAAGTTCGGGCCTCCTCGGCGGCCTTGCTGACCGAGCACCCCACGTAAATACCCCTCTACTCGCTTGCAGTTTGACCAGGAGACCCCGTCGATGAAATTTGGCATGAACTTGTTGCTTTGGTCTGGCGATCCCGACGATAGCTTGTTGCCGGTGATTGAAGAATTGAAGGCCGCAGGCTTTGACGGTGTCGAGATTCCGCTGTTCAATCTGGACGTCGACAAATGGACGAAGTACGGCGAAAAGATCAAGGCCATGGATCTGAAGTGTACGGCCGTGACCGTCCGTAACGAGGAAGACAACCCCATCAGCCCCGACGCTGCCGTGCGTGCTAAAGGTGTCGAGCTGAACAAGAAAACGCTCGATTGCTGTGCTGCCCTGGGGGCGGAAACGCTGGTCGGGCCTTATCACTCGGCGATCGGCTATTTCAGTGGTGCCGGTCCGACGGAGGACGAATGGAAGTGGGGTGTCGATTCGATGCGTCAGGTTGCCGAATATGCTGGCAACGTCGACGTAATGTTGGGTGTCGAGGCACTCAATCGCTTTGAGTGCTACTTGCTGAACGTCCACAAAGATTCGGCTCGCTTCGTGCGGGAAGTCAATCATCCCAATTGCAAGGTGATGTACGACACGTTCCATTCCAATATCGAAGAATCGGACATGGCCCAGGCAATTCGCGATTGCTCGGACGTGCTGCATCACGTGCATATTTCGGAAAACAACCGTGCCACGCCAGGCACCGGGCACGTCGATTTCGATACGAATTTCGATGCCTTGAAGGAAGTGGGCTACGACGGCTGGATGGTGGTGGAAGCGTTTGGCTTGGCTCTGCCTGAAATTGCTGCCGCCACCAAAATTTGGCGGAAGATGTTCGATACCGAGCTGCAACTCGCCAAAGATGGGCTGGCGTTTATGAAGCAGGAAGTCGCCAAACGCTGGTAAATACAGGCGTTAATACACAACTCGATTGCTCTTCATGGCCACGCTTGCGTGGCCATGTTTGTTTCGAAGTGTTGGCATTCGGCTTGAGCGACTGGCCCAGCGGTCGATATAGTGCCCTCTATGACCGACGATGATGAACAGCAATTCGATCTCTCTGCCATGTTCGCTGAAGACGCGGGCGATGATGGGGGACTTTCCCTCGACCGCTTGTCAGCCACCTATGCCGAGGCACTGACCGGTCGGGCCTCTCCCTTTCAAGAGGAAGAGCCACAGCCCGAGGGGGAGGAGACCGAGGAGGAATCGACAGCTGAGGCAATCTCGCGTCTCGCCGACGAGGCGGTGGCTGAGGATCCGTGTGAGCTTTCGCCAACCACCATTCTGGAGGCCCTACTTTTCGTTGGGAATGCCTCGAACGACAAGCTGACCGCCGAAAAAGCGGCTTCCGTCATGCGTGGGGTGAAGCCAGACGAGATCGAAGATCTAGTCACGCAGCTAAACCGGAAATACGAAGCGGAAGGTTGCCCTTACGAAATCAGCGCCGTCGGCAACACCTACCGCATGAGCCTGCGAAACGAATTTCGTCCGCTGCGCGAGAAATTTTATGGCAAAGTGCGCGAAGCAAAGCTCTCGCAGCCTGCGATCGATGTGCTTTCGCTGGTGGCCTACAACCAGGGAGCGACGCGGGAAGAAGTCGACGAAATGAGGAACAAGCCAAGTGGGCCGATTTTGACCCAGTTGGTCCGGCGTCGGTTGCTGCGAGTCCAGCCAGATCCTGAAGAGAAACGGATCAAACGTTACACGACCACCGAGCGCTTTTTGCAGCTGTTTGGGCTGACGACCCTCGATGATTTGCCTCAGCCGCAAAGTTTAGACGATTAAGATGCCGTTGTAAGGTGTTTCTGAGAAATGGCTTATGGAGATTGGACGCTTTAGCGGCTGACGAGCCCTAGCCTCGGATGTATAATCTGACCCAATGAATTTGAGGGGCAAAATTTGCCTCTAAGAACACTTCCGCAATCTCATACCAAGATTGCTGGCCAGCAGGGCATGTAATACCCAGCCGGTGAAGTGATCCCTCCCCTGAAACAAGGTCTGGCATGTCTCGTCGTTCGCATCTTGCGCGACTCCGCCAACAGGCGCCACTCATCCTCCCCTCCGTGCTATCGTGCGACTACAGCGATATGCGGGGAGAAGTGCAGAAGCTGGAAGCTGCTGGCGTGCAAGCACTTCATTTGGACGTGATGGACGGAAACTTTGTTCCTAATTTGACTTACGGAATGCCGATTATTGCCGCGTTTCGCAAGCTTACGGAACTTCCCCTCGATGTCCATTTGATGATCGAGAATCCAGGCCAATACGTCCGACAGTTCTATGAGGCGGGCGCAGATATCATTACCATCCACGAGGAAGCTGCGGGGGAGGATACCGCACGGATTCTGCAAGAGGTCAAGGAGCTTGGTGCTGGTGCTGGCGTTGCTATCAACCCAGATATTCCGGTCGAGCGCGTGATGCCTTTCCTAGAAATCGCAGACTTGATACTCATTATGAGTGTGAATGCAGGATTCGGCGGACAAAAGTTCAACCCGGTAGCGATCGAGAAGCTTGAGATGCTACGGAAAGCCGGCCCCAAGGAACTTCTTTTGGAGGTTGATGGGGGCGTGAACTTGGAAACCGTTCAGGCTTGCACGGAAGCGGGGGCAGACCTCCTGGTAATAGGATCAGCGATTTTCAATCAATCGGATTACAAAGCGGCGATCGAAGAATTGTATCGTTCGGCGCACGTTTCGAACTAATTGAGAACAGCTTTGCCATGCTACGCATAGTGCTCGTAAGACCTGGGCAGACCGAATATGACTTTCAAGGTCGTATTCGCAGCCGTTTGGCGGTCCCTTTAACTGAAGAGGGAAGCCGCCAAGCCTCGGAAATGGTCAAAGAACTTCGTGAACTCGATTTCAAAGCGATCTACTGTGGTCCTTGCCAGGCGTGCGCCCAGACCGCCGAAGCATTTGCCAAATCGCTTGGAATGAAGGTTCGCCAGATGGATTCGCTGGCCAATTTGAATGCCGGATTGTGGCAGGGAAAGCTGATCACCGAGGTCAAGCAAAACCAGCCAACCGTCTATCGTCTGTGGCAAGAGAACCCAGAGGCGGTTTGTCCCCCCCAAGGGGAGACTTTGGGCGAGGTGCGCTTGCGTGTGCAGAACGCCCTAGACAAGATATGGAAAAAGCATCAAAAAGGCGATGGCAACGTGATTGTGGTCGCCCCTGAACCTCTGGCATCCATTATTCGCAGCGAGATCCTGCAAACCGAATTCGGTGATTTGTGGGAAGCTGAACGCCGATGTGGATGGTGGGAACTCATCCAGTATGAAAAAAACGCCGTCGTCTCCAAAGTCTAAGTCTACGCAAAAGTTACCGACAAACACTTTGGAAGCTACCTCTCCGACATCACCTCCCGTCGAGGAAATGAGCATGGCATCTGTCACGTCAGACATCGAAACCCAAAGCGAAGACACCAGCAAGCCGAAGAAGCGAGGTGTGCCGGAAGGTTTGTGGCAACGCTGTCCCGGCTGCCAGGCGGTGATCTTCCGCAAACAAGCCGAGCAGCTTTTGGGTGTCTGTCCCGAATGTGACTATCATTGGACCATCTCGGCCAAGCAGCGGATCGACCAGGTTCTCGATACCGGCACGTTTGAAGAGTGGGATGCCGATCTGACTTCGCTTGATCCCCTGAACTTCAAAGATAAGAAAGCCTATGCCGAGCGGATTATCTCGGAGCAAAAGCGAACCGGCCTGCGAGATGCCGCTTTGACTGGGGCCGGCATGATTCGTGCCCGCCGCGTTGCCATCGGGGTGACGGACAGCGCCTTTATCATGGGAAGCATGGGAAGCGTCGTTGGCGAAAAGCTAACCCGCCTGATCGAGCGAGCCACGGCCCAAGACTTACCGTTGATCATCATTAGTGGTTCTGGTGGTGGTGCCCGGATGCACGAAGGGATTTACTCCCTGATGCAAATGGCCAAAACGACGGCCGCTTTGGCGAAGTTTCATGAAGCGGGCGGCTTGTTTATCTCCGTTTTGACCAACCCGACGATGGGTGGAGTCGCGGCCAGCTTTGCCTCGCTGGGGGATTTGATCTTTGCGGAACCTCAAGCCCTGGTTGGGTTTGCAGGCCCGCGTACCATCAAAGCGACCATTCGGATTGATCTGCCGGAAGGTTTTCAGACGAGTGAATTCCTGCTTGAGCACGGCTTCGTCGATCGGATTGTCCCACGCAACAAGCTGAAACTCGAAATTGCCCGGTCGATTGACTATTGCGGTAAGTAATGGTTTTACCGCCTCTTTCCTTAAGTTCTCGTTAAACAAGCACGGAAGCACGACCTTGTTTTCGGGTACCTGCCAGCTTACAGTGGGGGAAGAGGCACCGGAACAGACAACTCAGCAAACATCTCCTGCGGCAAAAATCGGGCATTCTTGCGCCCGTTTGTCCGCTGGAACTCGTTCAGGGGCCTAGATTTGATTTGTCATTTCAGGTTTTCCCCTTCATGACGGGTTCCTTCTCCCCATGAGTCTGCTGAAGAAGTTCACCTCCTTTTTTGCTGGCAAGCCCAAGCTTGATATCGCTTCGCGGTTTGAGATCCTGCGTGAAGCAGTCTCAGGCACGATGAGCGAATTTTATAAGGTTCGCGAGCATTCAACCGGGCGAACGCTAGGGCTCAAGGTTCTCGATCTCGAGAAGCAGCAATTCTTTGATTCTCGCTTCACCGGCATGACGCGCCCCAAGGAAGGCGAGATTGCGATGTCGCTGACCCATCCTTGTATCGTGCGAACGATCGAGCACGGCTTGGTCACGACGGGCCAGCAGTACGTGCTGATGGAGTATTTGGATGGACGAGGGCTAAATTCGCTGATTGTCGATCGAGACCCGATGCTGGAAGGGAAGCAACTGATTTTGTTGCGGCAAATGGCCGATGCGTTGGCCTGTGTTCACGATGCAGGCTACATTCATCGCGATATTTGCCCACGCAATTTCATTGCCGCCCCTGATTGCCGGTCGTGCAAGTTGATCGATTTTGGGCTCACGCTGCCAGCCAAGCCTGAATTCATGGCCCCAGGCAATCGCACCGGTACGCCCAATTACATGGCTCCTGAGATTGTCCGTCGACGGGCCACCGATCAGCGAGTCGATATCTTCTCGCTGGGGGTAACTGGTTTCAGGCTTTTAGCTTACGAGTTGCCTTGGGCGGCCTTAGAAGGAACTGGGCGAGACGCGTTAACGCACGATACGCTGGCCCCGAGCGATATCTTGCAAAAGCGACCAGGCCTCAACCCTGAACTGGGAGAGTTGATCATGTCGTGCATCGAGCGTGATCCCCGGTTGCGGCCAGAATCGGCCCGCGAGTTGTTGGCCCGGCTGCAAAAAATCAAAAAAATGGAAGCCTAGAAACGGCCCATTTGGCGGGTCGGTTACGCCTTGACGCCTTATTGGGCTCTGGTATCATAATGCGTTTCCCCTGGACCTCAGTCCATCGCCATAGCGACTATTTACCCGGCGGAATACCATTTTCCGCCTGATAACGCATAAATCAGGAGAGTAGCCGTGACCATCGATAAAAGCCTGAAAGTGAAGCGGGGTGGTATTTCGACCCGCAGTGTCCTGAAGCGTAGCGAACGTATCGCTCAGATGAAGGCCAAAGGCGCCTTCGACGACGAGAACACTTCGCCGATCGGTCTGCCAAAGACCAAGGTCGTGAAGATCTCGATGAAGAAGAAGAAGAAGGTGAAGGAAGAAGACGGTAAGAAGTAGTCTTCCGGATTGCCTGGATGAATATCTCAAAAAGCCCTGCTCTGTGCAGGGCTTTTTTTTATGGAAAAAACGCTCGGGGCTTCTGTGCTGTAGGCGAATCGCACGATAATAGGGTCCGCTTTCGTCAGTATTTCCAGGCTTGTTTTGCCCTCTTTTGCAAGGCTACCGGTCATGAGTCCCAGGCCAGTTCATCGCGAGTTTCACCGGGCAGATCGGATTGGTTGGCTGCGGGCTGCCGTTTTGGGCGCGAATGATGGCATTCTCTCGGTTGGCAGTTTGATCGTAGGTGTTGCTTCGGCGGAGGCCGATTATTACCAGGTCGTTCTCGCTGGGGTCGCTGGGCTGACCTCAGGGGCTTTGTCGATGGCGGCCGGGGAGTATGTCTCGGTGAGTTCTCAAGCCGACACTGAAGAGGCCGACACCCAGCGCGAGCAGGAAGAGCTTGCCACGAATCCGGAAGGTGAGCTGGCCGAGTTGACCGAGATCTACGTGCAGCGTGGCTTAGAGCCTCAGTTGGCTCGTCAGGTGGCGACTCAGTTGATGGAAAGCGATGCCCTCAAGTCCCATTTGCGGGATGAGCTAGGAATCTCAGAGCACATGGTTGCCCGTCCGCTCCAAGCGGCTTGGGCTTCCGCGCTGTCCTTCAGTATCGGGGCAGCTTTGCCGGTTGCCGTGGCTGCATTGGCACCTCGATCGCTGGTGGTTCTACTTGTGGCTATTGCCACCGTGCTAAGCCTAGCCGGGCTGGGCGCTTTGTCGGCAGTGACCGGCGGCGCTTCGCCCTGGAAAGGGGCGTTGCGCGTCGCTTTCTGGGGAATTGTGGCGATGGTGATCACATCGTTAATCGGCAAGCTGTTTGGCGTCTCGATGGCTTAGCGACCTTGCTTGCATGAGATCTTCTGGTTGGCTAATTCGAAACAAATCGCCAATTCAGCCGTCTCCAATCGGTCATTTCACGCAGGAGGTCGTCGGTGTTGTCGTAGTCTCGGTCAGGGACTAGCCAGCCACCCACCGCGACATGCACATCGTCTACGGTCCAGGGCCAGGGCTCGATAAGGAACTCGCCTTCTTTTTGTGGCGTGACGGTTAAGGGAAGCTCTTGCGGCGTTTCCTCAAACGTATGACGTTCGGTCCGTTCGGCCAGGCAAAGCCACAGGCTGAACCAGTCGAAGAAGCGAAGTTGCCGGAGGGCTAGCTGAACCTCTTCCTCGTGACACGCAGGATGCCGTTCTTCCCAGCGGTCTCGCCAGGTGTCGCAAAGCTCTTCGTACTTGCTTAAAAAAGTGCGTCCTGCTTCTGAGTCGGCAGAATGGCTGTGTTCGCGCAGCATCATGAAGTGCTCAGCGATCAGGTACTGAGCAAACGGGCTGATGCGAGCCGCCCCTTGGATTGATTTCGTCCAGATGGCGTGCGAGTCGGCGGCTGGCGAATCGAGGAACGAAACCGGCCGCTTGGTTTGGGCGTCAATCGGCGGAGCGTTGTCGGTGGGAATCCAGCCGTCATCGTGATGAAAGATCGCTGGCCAGACCACCTCGGGGTGAACGAGAGGCTGGAAACCGCCGTTACCCCAGTGCGATGCCAGGTCGCCCGAAAGTGCCGCGTGGACGGACTGGGGGATCAGGTAGAGAAGTGATTCGCCGCTGGGCGATTGGTACGGTCGAACAATCACAAGGGGGCCTTTCCCTGGTGGCAGGATACAAGCAATGCAAAGTGATTGTTATTGTATGCCGACGTGGCCTCGATCAGCGAATGGTCGTCGCTGGCTCGATGCGAGCTTGAATGAGGGCTGGCTTTTCTGGGGCGGCTTCTTCGGTCTCACCGGCCTCGGTCGGCTGCTGGGCCTCGTTAATCAAATCGAAGCCACTCATAAACGAGCGATCGGCTTGCCCGAACTGCTCGGCTAGTTTGGTTTCAAAGGTGAATACCGTCGAATAGCGATGCCCTTGATCGTCGGAGATCAAGTAGTAGATCCAAGTGATGGGCATGCCGTCGGCGGTTCCCACGGCCGAGACACGCAGTTCACGAAGTCCTTGGGAATTAACCGATTGGGCGGCGTCGATCACTTGCCCTAGGCGTTCTCCTAAGGCTTTCTTGACTTCTACTTCGAAGCCTTCCAGCGTGGTTTGTTCGCCTGGCTTGAGGTTGGTCAGGCGATTGATGTTAGCTTGGGCAAGCAGTTCTCCGTCAGATACCATGCGGAAAACGGTTTGCTTGGCGGTTTCTGCCATGGCGAACCATTCGCGGTCGTGCAAAACGCGGAATCCAGCTTGCTTGCCGGCGAACGATAGCATTTGCGGTCCGCGATTGGCATCGAGGTCGATTTTGGCAAGGCTGGAATCGCTGAGCTGCTCGATTGGTTGGGTGGCCTGGATCTGTGTTCGGACCACGGCGGTAACCTTAAAGCCCGGTACGGCGTGCCCAATGGCGCGGTCTTCTTCGATGGAAGCCGCAAACCAGGTGATCAATTTTTGACGCGTATCGACATTCATGCGGGCCTTGAGCTCGATTTCGGTAGCAACGCCTTGGATGGCCCCAGAGGCTTTTCCTGCGAAAGTGATCTTGGCCACGCCGGAATTGTCGACCTCGGTTAGAACGCCAGTGATTTCGTGGCTGTTGACCGCGTCAATGCCTAGGCATTGAGCGATCGCCTTGTTGTCTGGCGACCAGGCTTGGTCTTTCTTGACGGCCTTTTGAGGAAGTAGCTGGCCAAGAGCGGCTGGGTTGCCAGGAACGCTGATTAGTTCCAGTTCTTCCCGGCTCAAAGTGTATTCAGGGCTAGAGAGAAGTGGGCCGGTGGTGTCTGTGTGGACGCTAATTAGCCTCTTTACCGTTGGCAACGAATCTTTCAAGGGTTTTTCATTTGCCGTCGACTCCGTTTCGGCCTTTTTGTAGTAGCGGATAGCCGTTGTTGGACTCAAATTTCTCTCAATGGCAACATATTGACCTGTTAAGGCCATGGGGTAGTGACGCACCTTACGGCCATCTGGATTGATTCGCATGGTCCCTTGGACCTTCAAATCGGTGTTGATTTGGCGAGTTTTTCCCTGCAGATCTTCTTCAAGCTTCCAAGTGTCTGCCGCAATTGCCGGTGAGCTAACGCACAGCAAAGCCAGTGCGGCACAGTTTACGATGGCAAAGCGAATGAGCGGCTTTCCGTGGTTTTTTGTAACGAATATCGCCGTGGAAGCATCGAAAAACATGAGATCGGCCTAGGATTTATAGGATCGCGGTCATAAGAAGAATCGCTACATATCTGAGAATCGTCAATAAAAGCAGATTATGTTGAAAGATTCTTTTCGCTGCGGTAACTGACAATAGCCAGCGGTTTGACAATCCTGGGCTTCCCTTTACGAAGTTGTAAATTCTGTTGCTTTCGGCACGAAATTCGCAATTGGTTAGGGGGAACAGACTTATCACCAGCAGTGACTCGCTTGTTGATGCCCCATAGGGGTGGATTTTGAAAAAAGAATGAACAAATGAGCAACTAAAGCGGTCACTTCATCGTATAAGTTTATAGAAGAGGTTGGTTTGCAGGCTAATAATTGATTGTTAATTCATTTTGATTTGCAGCCAACTCAACTTTTCAAGCATCTGACAGAAAGAGGCGCTCGCCGTTCAGGTGGGTAGCTGTCCCGTTGCTTGAGTGATAGTTCCCCGGGAAGGGGGGCTAGATCCAAGTTAAACATCGTTTGGGCGATCGGAACTCGCAGGGAAAACCAGACGTATGTTGTTGATCACTGAGTGAGGGACAACATGAACAAGGGATATCAAAACGTTGCATTGCGCCAATTGCGCGATCAACAAATCAAATATGCCCCCCGGGATCGTAAGCTCGATCAGGCCAATCGTGCGGAGAAACTAATCTCCGAGATCGACCCGAGCAAGCAATACCCGGTTGATTATATCTATTACCGCTTAACCGATTTCCGGCCAGAGCAGACCAATGTCGGTTCGTTGTTGCCAGGTAAATCGGCGGCGGAAGATCTTCGCTTGATGGTGGAAGATCTTTCGGATGCGGCGGATGTGTCGGTCGATTCTGTGCCGGAAGAGGTGCTTACTGTCGAGCAGTTAAGCGACCGCTTCAGCGTTTCGACGAAAACCATTTCACGCTGGCGGAAGCAGGGCCTCGTTAGCCGCAAGTTCCTTTTCGAGGGGCGTAAGCGGGTTGGCTTCTTGCGTTCCAGTGTCGAGCGGTTCGTGAAGGAGAATCCTGATCGGATCGAGCGTGGTCGGCATTTCAGCCAGTTGAGCGAAGCCGAAAAGCTCGAAATCATCGACCGCGCACGCCGTCTGGCCAATGCCGGGGGAACCCCTTCGGAAGTCGCCAAGCGGGTGGCTGCCAAGATGAATCGCAGTGTGGAAACGATTCGTTACACGCTCAAGAATCACGACGACGAAATGCCGAAAGAGGCAGTTTTCCCTCGGGGAACCGGCCCTCTGACCGAATCGGCCAAGCAGATCATCTACGGCGAATATCGGCATGGCGTCTCGGTGGATCGCTTGTCAGAAAAGCACGGGCGCACGCGGGCATCGATCTATCGTGTGATCAATGAAATTCGTTATCGACACGTGATGGAGTTGCCGCTGGATAACATCTACAACGACGACTTTGAAAAGCCGGAGTTGGAAGGGGAAATCCTCGGCGATATGCCGCCGCATGAAAAGCCAGCTCGAAAGGTGCGTGTTCCATCTGGTTTGCCGACTTATCTGGCTTCGCTGTACGAAATGCCGCTGCTGAATCGCGAGCAGGAATATCACCTGTTTCGGAAGTTCAACTTCCTGAAGCATAAGTCGCTTAAGATTCGTGATCAGCTTGATCCTCAGCGTCCTAAGTCGAGTGACATGGACGAGATCGAGCGGCTTTACGACTTGGCCAGCGAAGTGAAGAATTTGATCGTGCAGTCGAACTTGCGTTTGGTGGTTTCGATCGCCAAACGGCATGTCGCTGCGACGGAAGACTTCTTCGAGCTCGTTTCCGATGGCAATATGTCGCTGATCCGTGCCGCCGAGAAGTTTGACTACTCTCGCGGGAACAAGTTCAGCACGTACTGTAGTTGGGCGATTATGAAGAACTTTGCCCGGACGATTCCGGTCGAGTTCCGCCATCGCGATCGCTACCGTACCAGTTTGGACGAGTACTTTACCACGCGGGTCGACGAGCGTAGTGATCAGTACGAGCAGGAAATGGCTCAGCAGCAACGTGAGCGACAGATCGATAAGATCTTGCATCGCTTAGACGAGCGGGAGCAAAAGATCATCATCCGTCGGTTTGGCCTGGATCATTCCCGTGAACCGCAAACCTTGAAAGAGGTTGGCGAAGAGCTGGGTGTCACGAAAGAACGAATCCGTCAGATCGAAGCTCGGGCTTTGAATAAGTTGAAGACCGCAGCTCGGGATTTCAACTTCGATTTGCCTGAAACGAACTAAGCATTTGCCATGTTCAGACCGGTGATAACCTATTTGCCGGTAAAATAACCCAAAAGAAACTCACTCAGACGCTCGCTAGTCTCCCTCAGGGCTGGCGAGCGTTTCTTATTTCGTGTTCAATCAGCAATGCGGCAAAGTGACTTCAGTCGTCAGCTGGTTGCTCGGCATCTTTAGGATGCACCGAGTCGTTGGTTAGATCGACTGGAATGCTTTGCGAAAGGGTTGCCAGAGGGGAAGAATTCACTTCCCAGAATGTGGTGAACTCGCTCGGTTGGCAGGTGTCTGATAGCCAGCTGGGATTTTGGTCGATTTTTGTCCGTTAAGGGATGTTCATGCCTTGCGGGGAAAAGCTGACTCGTTATATTTATTGGTTTTCCATAAAGCCCAGGTAGTGGGCTAGCGTAGCTCAATTGGCAGAGCAGCTGATTTGTAATCAGCAGGTTGTGGGTTCAAGTCCCTCCGCTAGCTTCGTTAACGGCGTTTTTGGGTCAAAGTTGGATTGAGAAGTGCCGCAAACAATGGCCTTTCAGTGCGAAAGCAGTGGGGTCAATGATGAGCGATATTTTGGGGGGTTTCCCGAGCGGTCAAAGGGGACAGACTGTAAATCTGTTGGCAATGCCTTCACAGGTTCGAATCCTGTACCCCCCACTAGATTGAATCCTGGGCTTTATTGGAAATTGAGACTAAGAAGGCCTAGGAAGGTTGCGGGTGTAGCTCAATGGTAGAGCAACAGCCTTCCAAGCTGAAGACGAGGGTTCGATTCCCTTCACCCGCTTCGCACAAGCTGCATTACCCGGCTTGATGCGAAGATTGCCCAGGCGGTCATGTTGGCTGCATGCGGCATAGATAACGAAAATAGGGTTGTCCGTTTGGGCGGCTCGGAAGCGGGTAGCCGGGTAAAGGTGACGGAAGCAAAACCCCAATCATGCTTCCCATTTTTCGGCTGCTGTAGCTCAGTGGTAGAGCACTTCCTTGGTAAGGAAGAGGTCAAGGGTTCAAGTCCCTTCAGCAGCTCTTCACGGCACCTTGATTTTCGTAATTGAATAAATCCCAATTTTTTCACGGTTTAACTGGGGTAAGAAAGACATAGAAAATGGCCAAGGACGTATTTGAACGATCTAAACCACACGTCAACGTTGGCACCATTGGTCACATCGACCATGGTAAAACAACTACGACGGGCGCAATCCTGGCGGTTCAGGCTGCTAAGGGTCTGGCCAAGATGAAGGCTTATTCGGAAATCGCCAAGGGTGGTACGGTTCGTGACGAAACCAAAACCGTGACGATCGCCGTGGCTCACGTTGAATACGAAAGCCCGACTCGTCACTATGCCCACATCGACTGCCCCGGCCACGCTGACTTTGTGAAGAACATGATCACCGGTGCCGCCCAGATGGACGGTGCGATTCTGGTGGTCTCCGCTGCGGACGGTCCCATGCCGCAGACCAAGGAACACGTGCTGCTGGCTCGCCAGGTGGGTGTGCCTTGCGTGGTTGTTTACTTGAACAAGTGCGACTTGGTTGACGACGAAGAGTTGTTGGACTTGGTCGAGCTGGAAGTTCGCGAGCTGCTGAGCAAGAACGACTTCCCTGGCGACGATTGCCCGGTTGTTCGTGGTAACTCGCTGGCTGCTTACAACAACCCAGCTGACCCAGAAGCTTCCAAGTGCATCACCGAATTGGTTGAAGCTCTGGATAGCTACATTCCAGAACCAGAACGCGAAACCGACAAGCCGTTCCTGATGGCGATCGAAGACGTCTTCTCCATTGAAGGTCGTGGTACGGTTGCTACTGGTCGTATTGAACGGGGTGTCGTTAAGGTTGGTGAAGAAGTCGAAATTCTCGGCCTGACCGAGAAGCCGACCAAGACCACCGTTACCGGCGTTGAAATGTTCAACAAGATCCTGCAGGAAGGTGTTGCTGGCGATAACGTCGGTTGCTTGCTCCGCGGTGTCAAGCGTGAAGACATTTCGCGTGGTCAGGTTCTCGCCAAGCCAGGTTCGATTAACCCGCACACCAAGTTTGAAGCAGAGATTTACTGCTTGAGCAAGGAAGAAGGCGGTCGTCACACTCCGTTCTTCAGCGGTTATCGTCCCCAGTTCTACTTCCGCACAACGGACGTCACTGGAACGGCTAACCTGGTCGGTGCTGAAATGTGCATGCCAGGCGACAACGTGAAGATTGAAGTTGAATTGCACAAGCCGATCGCCATGTTTGAAGGTGTTCGCTTTGCTATTCGTGAAGGTGGTAAGACGGTCGGTTCCGGCGTCGTTACCAAGATCACCGAGTAAGAATATCAGATACCTGCTTCGCCGGACCAGATTTGTCTGGTCCGGCGATGTCACAGGGGCGTAGCTCAATTGGCAGAGCGCTGGTCTCCAAAACCAGAGGTTGTGAGTTCGATTCCCACCGCCCCTGCTATTCATTGGTGTTACCGAACTTGTTGGGCGCGTCACACCGGTAAACGACAACCTGCAGTTGCTAGGCGTCGTCGCCGCGGCAAGAACGCCAAAGACTGAGAGTGACCATGGCCAAGGAGAAGACTGTCGGTTCCGCTTCCCTGCTTACCGAGCTGGTTCAAGCGAATCGATATAAACGAACCCAGGGTAGGATTGCCCGCCAGGCCACCTTGCTGGCGATTTGGGTTTTGATTTTGATTGCTGCGTATCAGCTGTTTCAGCAGCTGGATACTTACGTAGTGATGGTTTATTATGGACTGCAATACGCTATTTCTGGTGCATTAGTAGTCGTTGGTTTTTGGATTGCTTATCGACTGATCAATTGGCCGACTTTTGCGGACTTTTTGATCGCAGTTGAAGCAGAAATGAATAAAGTGACTTGGCCTTCCAAGGCTGAGTTGTGGCGAAGTGTCATTGTGGTGATCGCGTTGATTTTCATCCTGGCACTGTTGCTGTTCACCTTCGATTTCTTGTGGATCACGATTTTTAAGGCCATTGGTCTTATTCCCACAGCTTCCAATCCAGGTGCATAGCTAACGGTCCTAGCGGAATTGCGAGTAACCGTTTCCTTCGCAGATAGGCCCGGTATTAAATTACCGGTTAAGGTTTAGATTCGTGGTAAGCACTGCAGACAATTCGTTTGATCCGGATAAAGATCCCGAAGCATCGGAGATTCAGCCGGAAGTTGATGCGACGCCGGAAGACGTTGCCGACGATGCTGCCAGCGCTGACGCCTCGATCGACGAAGATACGGCTGAAGCGGTCGATGACGAATCGACAGGCGAAGCTGAGGCCGGTGATTCCGAACTTGCTGAAGAAGCTGCTGTTGAAGAGCCTGCTGTCGAAAGCAAGGTCGCTGCTACGCCTGCTAAGGGCAAGAATCGCGGCCCGATCGAAGAGATCACGGAAGAAGACGAAGCCGCTGAAGCCGCCGTCGATAAAGAGTGGTATATCCTCAAGGTGCAAAGCAATCGCGAGAAGTCGATTTGCAGTAACTTGCTTCGGCGAGTGAAAATGGCAGGCCTGGAGAATTACTTTGGCGACATTCTTGTTCCCACGGAAGACTTGGTGGAATACAAGAACGGCAAGAAGAAGGTAACCAAGCAAAAGTTGTATCCCGGCTATATCGTCGTGCATATGGCTATCAACGACGAGACCTGGTTCCTTGTTCGAGAAACGGGTGGCATTGGCGATTTCACCGGAGCCGGTGGTAAGCCTGTGCCCATGCTGCCACACGAAGTGGATCGCATCGTTAAGAAGTCACGCAAGCCTGAAGAAGGCGAACAAGAAGAAGTTAAGACGAACATTCGCTTTAAGATTGGTGAACATGTTCGGATCACGGAAGGGACCTTCGAGAACTTCGAAGGAGACGTCGAGTTGATCGACGAGACCAATGGTCGGGTTACGGTCATGATCAATATTTTCGGCCGCACGACACCTGTGGAGATGGAACACTGGCAAATGGAGCCAGTTTAGTCCCGCATCAGTCGGACCGGTGGTCGATTCTTCTATCTCCCCTTTGGTGGCGGAATTTGAGAATAACCCTCGGGGCCTTTGTTTACTAAGCACACGGTTTTCATAGCACACGGTTGCGTTTGTCCTTAACTGGGAATAATCGCAACTCGGGAAATAGCAAAATGGCACGGGAACAAGTAGGTCAAGCGAAATTTCAGGTCCCCGGCGGTCAGGCCACTCCGGCTCCTCCGGTTGGTACCTCGTTGGGTCGTTACGGCGTGAATCTGGGTCAATTTGTCCAGCAGTTCAACGACAAGACGCGTGAATTTAACGGCATGCCTATCCCGGTTGTCGTGACCGTTTATAACGACCGAACTTTCGAGTTCATTTGCAAAAGCCCACCTGCTGCTGCTTTGTTGAAAAAGGCTGCTGGTTTGGCCAAGGGAAGTGGCACCCCGAACACTAAGAAGGTTGGCAAGGTGAGCCGAGAGCAGATTGAAGATATCTGCAATCAGAAAATGGCTGACCTGAATGCTCGTGACCTGGAACATGCTCGCCGGATGATCGAAGGAACGGCTCGGAGCATGGGCCTAGAAGTCACCGAGTAGTCCCCGCCCTTACTACTGCGAACATTATCTCCCTTTAATTTGGCGATTGACGATGGCTAAACAATCCAAACGATATCGGGCTCTGGCCGAAAAAGTGCCTGGTGACGCCCTCACACTCAAAGACGCAATCGTGCTTTTAAAGTCGTTCAACACGACGAAATTCGATCAGACGGTCGAAATTGCGATGCGATTGGGTATTGATCCGAAGCAAGCCGATCAGTTGGTGCGTGGTGCCCTGGTTCTTCCACATGGTATCGGCAAGATTCAACGAGTGATCGTCTTTGCCAAAGGGGACAACGTCGCGACCGCTCAAGAAGCCGGTGCGGACGAAGTCGGTGCAGAAGACTTGGCTAAGAAGATCAAAGATGGCTGGCTAGACTTCGACGTCTGTATTGCCACGCCTGACATGATGGGCTTGGTTGGTCCTTTGGGACGCGTGCTTGGCCCTCGTGGTTTAATGCCGTCGCCTCGTGCTGGCACGGTTACGCCGGACGTGGCCCGCGTCGTGAAAGAATACAAAGCAGGTAAAGTCGAATTTCGTAACGACCCAGCAGGCATTGTGCATGCGGTCGTTGGACGTCTCGGCTTTGAAGCGGGCAAGTTGGAAGACAACATCCGCGCCTTTGTTGATCATATCAATGGCCTGAAGCCGCAAGCGGCAAAGGGCACCTATGTTCGTAGCGTCAATTTGAGTGCCACAATGAGCCCTGGGGTTCAAGTCGCTCTCTAATTGGTCCCTCATCCGCAAGGCGTTACGCCAACACACATCGTTACTGAAGCCCTGAGCCATGAGTAAGTATCTGAAAAACCTGGTGATCTCCGACTTGTCGAAACGACTCGACGGAGTGAACGACCTGTTGGTGGTCGACGTCGTGGGTATGAATGCGGACAAGACATTTACTGTCCGTAAGCAGCTCCGCGAGAAGGGCTTGAACCTTCTTGTCGTGCGTCGCACTTTGGCTGCCAAGGCTTGCGAAGGTACTTCGCTTGCTCCTGCCTTTGAAGGCTTGGAAGGTAGCACGGCCATTGTTTGGGGCGGCGAAGATTTCGTCGACTTAGCAAAAGAGGTCGTCAAGCTAAATGATGACGACAAGTTCCCTGGCTTCACCGCCAAGGGGGGCGTCATGGATGGCGAATCCTTGACATCTGACACTGTCAAAGCGATCAGCAAATGGCCCAATCGTGCCGAACAACTGTCGCTCTTGGTTGGTCAGATCTTGGGTCCTGGCCGAACACTGGCAGCTCAAATCAAGGGCCCAGGTGCCAAGTTGGCCTCGCAAATCAAGCAGGTCGGCGAGAATCAAGAAGACTAGGCTCCTTCCCCTCGGCAAAGCGTCGGTTCGGCATTTGCCGAAAACCGCGTTTACCTAACCACAAAACATCCGTATTCCCTGGCGCAGGCGGGTCCGTTCCCCTGCAAATCGTGTTGAAAGGATAAGATCCGAAATGTCCGAAGAAGCAACTGCAACCGTCGAAGTATCCGAAGAAATCAAAGGCCTGGGCGATCAGATCGCTGGCTTGACCCTTAAGCAAGCCGTTGAACTGGGCGACTACCTGAAAGACGCTCACGGCATCGAAGCCGCTGCTGGCGGTGGCGTCATGATGGCTGCTGCTCCTGGCGAAGGTGGTGCTGCCGCTGCCGCCGAACAGACTGAATTCGACGTCGTTATGACCGACTTCGGTGCTCAGAAGATCGGCGTGATCAAGGTCGTTCGTGGCATCACCGGTCTGGGCTTGAAAGAAGCCAAGGACATGGTTGAAGGTGTCCCAAGCAAGATTAAAGAAGGTGTCTCGAAAGAAGACGCTGAAAAGGTCAAGAAGGAACTGGAAGAAGCCGGCGCCGTCGTCGAAATCAAGTAAGACGCGTTATTTGGCTGATTTCCTGTTTTCACTCAGGCGTTGCCTCGCCTATACTTAGAGGCAACGTCGCGAGGTGTGATTTTGAAGTCTTCCGGATCTTCTTTTTCTTTTGACTGCATGGATGGGAATCAAGTAAGAGTGCGCGCCTGCCTAAGCAGGCGTGCTAGCTTGCTGCCTGCAACTTACGCGCACTCAGTGACGCACTCTGATTTGAACATCTATTGTCCGCCCGTACTACCGCATGCTTTCTCGCTATTTGACACGGACTCCAGGCTGAACCCCTGATCGTAGTCTGCGCCCAATGGTGTGAAAGCATGTTGTTTTTGAATTGCCGCCCAAGGAGTCGCGTCGCTTATGGCTACCTCGTCGCAACGACGGCTGGAACCTAATGAAGTTCGTCGGTTTGGAAGTCAGTCGATCTATATGGCTCCGCCAGATCTGACAAAAATCCAAACCCTCAGCTACCAAAATTTCCTGCAAGCTGAGGTCGAGGCGGAAGCTCGCGATCCAGAATTGGGCATCGAAAGTGTCCTGCGGGAAATCTTTCCGATTCAAAGTTACGACGGACAAAACCAGCTCGACTATGTTCGATACGAGTTGGGCAAGCCGCGATATACGCCAGAGGAATGCAAGCAATTGCGGCTTACCTATGGGCGTCCGTTCCGAATTTGGCTTCGCTTGAATAAAGAGGAGCCCATCGAGGAAGAAGTGTACCTCGGCGACCTGCCGGTGATGCTCGGTGGTGGTGAATTTATCATCAACGGAGCGGAACGGGTGGTGGTTAGCCAGTTGCACCGGAGCCCTGGTGTCGACTTCGTGCTCGAGCAAGATACGACCTCGGACAAGAAATTGCCGAGTTGCCGTATTATTCCCGAACGCGGTAGCTGGATCGAAGTCAACGTCTCGAAGAAGGACTCGCTCACGGTCCGGATCGACCAAAGCGGTAAATTTGCCGCCACGACGTTGCTGCGTGCCATGTCGCCAGAGTTCAGCAGCGATGCCGACGTGATTCGTGCCTTCTACGAATCGACGGTCGAATCGGTCAAAGATGGTCGTAGTGTTGCGAAGATCGAAAACAAGATCGCGGTCGACGACATTATCTATCCCAGCAGTAGCGACCGTGCTGGCGAAATTATTCTCGAAGCTGGCCAGAAGATCAGCCGCAATATCGCAGAGCTGATCTGTTCTGCTGGTATTGATGAAGTCGAGGTCATGGAGCCTCCGAAGACGCAGCTTATCTTCACTGCCTTGGCGGAAGATAACACGTCGAGTCACGAAGAAGCCCTCCTTCGAATTTATCAACGACTGCGTCCAGGCAACCCGCCGCAGTTGGAAAAAGCAAAGACGCTGTTTGGCGAAAAGTTCTACGACGAAAACCGTTACCGTCTCGGTCGCGTTGGTCGTTTCCGTATGAACCGAAAGCTCGGCCTCGACGTGGAAGAAGGGAAGCAAACGCTTCGCCCTGAGGACTTGATCGCCGCAATTCGGTACATCCTGTATCTCTCTTCAGGTGACAAACGGGCCCGCATCGACGATATCGACCACTTGGGTAATCGGCGTTTGCGAACCATCGACGAATTGGCCTGCGATGAAATGCGAAAGGGCTTCCTGAAGCTACGTCGTACGGTTCAGGAACGAATGAGCCTGAAAGACGCGGAAGACATGACTCCGCGTAATCTGGTTAACCCGAAAAGCATTTCTGCAGCGATTGAATACTTCTTTGGTCGCGGCGAACTGTCGCAGGTGGTTGACCAAACGAACCCACTTTCTATGCTCACGCACGAACGTCGCCTTTCGGCTCTCGGCCCTGGCGGTTTGAATCGTAAGCGAGCTGGTTTCGAGGTTCGCGACGTTCACATTTCGCACTATGGCCGTATCTGTCCGATTGAAACGCCGGAAGGTACGAACATCGGTTTGATCTCGAGCTTGGCTCTCTACTCATCGGTGGACGAGTACGGCTTTTTGATCACGCCTTATCGCAAGATTACCAATGGTAAGATCGATAAGGGCTTCGTTTGGCTGCGTGCCGACGAAGAATCGGATGCCCTGGTCGCTCCGGCAGATACTCCGACCGATGACGAAGACGTGTTGCTGGGGGATTTGATTATCGCCCGTTATCGCAGCGACTTTGAAATGGTCGCTCCGACGGAAGTCGAGTATATCGACGTGGCACCTTGCCAGATGGTGGGTGTTTCAGCCGCTTTGATTCCGTTCCTGGAACACGACGATGCGAACCGCGCGTTGATGGGATCCAACATGCAGCGGCAAGCCGTGCCTCTGTTGGTTGCCGAACCGCCGATCGTCGGTACCGGTGTCGAACGTGACGTGGCCATGAACTCGAGCATGATTGTTCGAGCCAAGTACGATGGTGTCGTGAAGTACGTTGACGCTTTGAAAGTGATCATCGAACGAAGCGGTGTCGCCGAGCATGCCGAAGACGTCTACGAACTGCGGAAGTTTGTGGGGCTCAACGAGCGTACCTGCTTGAACCAGCATCCTGTCGTGAAGATGGGGCAAAAGATCACCGCTGGCGACGTGTTGGCAGATGGTGCCGCAACCCACGGTGGCCAGCTGGCTCTCGGTCGAAATGTGCTGGTCGGCTTTATGTCGTTCGACGGGTACAACTACGAAGACGCGATCATCATCAGCGAAGAATTGGTCAAGCAAGACGTTTATACCTCGATCCATATCGAAGAGTTCGACGTTGAAATTCGTGAGACCAAGCTGGGCCGAGAAGACTTCACGCGAGATATTCCTAATGTCTCGGAAAAGATGCTTCGCAATCTCGATGAAAACGGGATTGTCCAGGTCGGTACGTTCGTGAAACCAGGCGACATTTTAGTCGGTAAGGTTTCGCCGAAGAGCAAGACCGAGTTGACGCCGGAAGAAAAGCTGCTGCACGCGATCTTTGGGCGTGCCGGTGAAGACGTCAAAAACGACTCGCTCGAAGTTCCCTCCGGCATCGAAGGGATCGTGGTGCAAGCCGAGAAGTTCGCTCGCCGCATGAGCCTTTCGGACGACGAACGGAAGGCATTCGAGAAGACGTTGAAAGACGCCGAGACGGAAGGCAATGCCGCGATTGCGGAGTTGTTCGCCGAGTTCGTTGGCGAAGTGGAAAAGATTCTCGGCAAGACGGTTACCGATGAAGACGGAACTCCGCTCACGCGAGATCAGGACAACAAATACATCGCGGAACAAGCTCAGCAGTTCCGTTTGTACAAAGTCTTGGAATCGATCAAGAACGACGAACGCATCAGCGGCGTTCGTCAGCTGTATGCGGCCAAGTGGCCCGCAATTGAGCTCGCCATCGATCAACGTGATCGCAAGCTTAACAGCATGAAACGTGGCGACGAGCTTCGTAGCGGCGTGCTGCAGATGGTTAAGGTTTACATCGCCACCAAACGAGTGATCTCGGTGGGTGACAAGATGGCCGGTCGCCACGGTAACAAGGGTGTGATCGCCAAAATCTTGCCAGTGGAAGACATGCCGTTTCTGGCAGATGGAACGCCGATTCAAATCATGCTCAACCCGCTAGGCGTGCCTAGCCGTATGAATGTTGGGCAGATTTTGGAAACCCACTTGGGTTGGGCTGGGGCGAAGCTTGGCTTCCAAGCGATCACGCCGGTCTTCGATGGTGCCTCGGAAGAGATCATCAACGACTGTCTGGAAGAAGCTGGTTTGCCACGTCACGGTAAGGCGCGTCTGCACGATGGCCGTACCGGTGAAGCCCTGAACCAGGAAACGACCGTTGGCTACATCTACATGCTGAAGCTGCACCACTTGGTCGACGACAAAGTGCATGCTCGCAGCACTGGGCCTTACTCGCTCATTACGCAGCAGCCACTTGGTGGTAAGGCACGCTTCGGTGGTCAGCGATTTGGGGAAATGGAAGTGTGGGCTCTGGAAGCCTACGGTGCTGCCTACATCCTCCAAGAGTTGCTTACCGTTAAGAGTGACGACGTCGAAGGACGTACGAAGATTTATGAATCGATGGTCAAGGGAGAAAACACGCTAGAAGCCGGTACGCCCGCGAGCTTCGACGTGTTGACCAACGAGATTCGAGGGCTCGGGTTGAACATGCAGTTGGAAAAGCGTCGCCTGTAAAACAGAGACGCGGCAACTGAGGCGGGAATGGTTTTCCGCCACAAGACAACCCGCAGTCGGTTGAAAATGTTGACCGGCTGCATCGGCACCAAAACGATCATCCAGTGGGATTAGAATAAGGAGCACGGGCCATGAGTATTCTCGAAAGCTCTTACGACCGCATCAACGATTACACGGCGGTTAAGATCAGCCTCGCACGACCGCACGATATTCGCAGCTGGTCGTTCGGTGAAGTCAAGAAGCCGGAAACCATCAACTACCGAACCTACCGTCCTGAAAAGGATGGTTTGTTCTGCGAGCGGATCTTCGGCCCAGAAAAAGACTGGGAGTGTGCCTGCGGTAAGTATCGCGGCATGAAATACAAAGGCATGATCTGCGATCGCTGTGGTGTGAAGATCACGCACAGCCGTGTACGTCGCAAGCGCATGGGGCACATCGAACTCGCTGCCCCGATCGTGCATATCTGGTTTTTCAAGGCCATGCCCAGCCGCTTGGGTAATTTGTTGGCCATGAAGACCTCGAGCCTGGAAAAGGTGATTTACTTCCAGGATTACGTCGTTGTCGATCCCGGCAGCACCGATCTCGAAAAATTTCAAACGCTGACCGAAGAAGAGTACCGCGGTGCTGTCGAACAATTCGGTTCCGGCACGTTTGAAGCAGACATGGGTGCCGAAGCTGTTCGCAAGTTGCTGCAAGGTTTAGACCTGGTTCAACTTTCGATTGACCTGCGCAAGGACCTTCACGAAACCGGTTCCAAGCAAAAACGGAAAGACCTGACCAACCGTCTGAAGATTGTTGAAGCGATTCGCGATAGCGACAACAAGCCGGAATGGATGGTGATGGACGTCATTCCCGTGATTCCTCCAGACCTGCGTCCGCTGGTTTTGTTGGATTCCGGCAACTTCGCCACTTCTGACTTGAATGACCTCTATCGTCGTATCATCAACCGCAATAATCGTTTGCGGAAGCTGGTCGACTTGAACGCGCCGGAAGTCATCATTCGCAACGAAAAGCGAATGCTGCAGCAATCGGTGGACGCTCTGTTCGACAACAACCGCTGCAAACGCCCGGTGCTGGGTAGCAGCAATCGTCCGCTGAAGTCCTTGACCGACATGATCAAGGGTAAGCAGGGGCGCTTCCGTGAAAACCTACTCGGTAAGCGAGTCGACTACTCGGCACGTAGTGTGATCGTGGTCGGTCCGCGGATGAAGCTGCACCAATGCGGTTTGCCTAAGAAGATCGCCCTAGAGCTCTATCAACCGTTCATCATCCGCAAGCTGAAAGTGCTCGGTCACGCCGACACGATCAAGAGTGCGAAAAAGATGCTCGAGCGGAAGGATGAAGAAGTTTGGGACATCTTGGAATCGGTGATCCAGAATCATCCGGTTCTCTTGAATCGTGCCCCTACGCTTCACCGTATGGGTATCCAAGCGTTTGAGCCAACTCTCGTGGAAGGCAACGCGATTCACTTGCATCCGCTGGTGTGCAAAGGGTTCAACGCCGACTTCGACGGCGACCAGATGGCGGTTCACTTGCCTCTTTCGATTGAAGCCCAGGTCGAAGCTCATACCCTGATGCTGGCGACCAACAACATTTTCGCACCGTCTAACGGTAAGCCGATCATGAGCCCGTCGCAGGACGTGGTGATGGGTTGTAACTTCATCACCGTCAGTCTGCCGAATCGTCCCGGCGAAGGCATGACCTTCTCCTCGATGGATGAGGCCGACTATGCGTTCGCTCAAGGGATAATCGACTTGCACGCGGTGGTCAAAGTGCGTTTGCCAGAGGGGCGTAAGCTCAAGGGCGAAGACGACGAGCAAAGTAGCACTCGAATCATCGAAACAACCTTCGGGCGAGTTCTATTCAATGAGATGTTGCCGCCGGGGATGGACTTCTACAACCACTCGTTGGGTAGTAGCGAGCTTTCCAAGGTGATTTCGGACTGTTACCAACGTCTGGGACGTCGGGCCACGATCAACCTGCTGGACGATATGAACCAGCTCGGTTTCCGTGAGTCGACTCGTAGCGGTCTCTCCTTCGCGACCGACGACTTGGTGACGCCAGACTCGAAGCACAAGATCATCGCCGAAGCTGAAAAGAAGGTGATCAAATACAAGAAACTGTACGAGCGTGGTGTGATCACCGACAAGGAACGGGTCAACCAGGTTCTCGACGCTTGGACACATGCTCGTGAGCAGATTACTGCCGAGATGATGACCGAGATGAAAAACGACGACCGTGGTGGTCACGGCTACATCAACCCGGTGTACCTGATGGCCGACTCTGGTGCTCGTGGTGGTACGGAACAGATTCGTCAGCTGGCCGGTATGCGTGGTCTGATGGCCAAGCCGAGTGGTGAAATTATCGAAACGCCGATCAAATCGAACTTCCGTGAAGGTTTGACGGTGCTCGAATACTTCTCCTCGACGCACGGTGCCCGGAAGGGGTTGGCCGATACGGCGTTGAAGACGGCGGACTCTGGTTACCTCACGCGTAAACTGGCCGACGTGGCCCAGAACGTGGTGATCACGCAAGACGATTGCGGAACCACCCAAGGGATCACCAAGGGAGTTATCTACCGTGGTGAAAAGGTGGAAGTCTCTTTGGCAGATGCCATCAAGGGACGTGTAAGCCGCCAAAGCATCGTCAACCCGATCACCGACGAAGTGATTGTGCGTGAAAACGAAATGATCACGCCAGATACGGCTCGTAAGATCGAACGGATGGGACTCGAACGAATTCAAGTTCGTAGCCCAATGACCTGCGATAGCGGCCTCGGCTGCTGCAAGGCCTGCTACGGCATGGATATGTCGACCGGCGATCAGGTCGAAGAAGGTATGGCCGTTGGGATCATCGCCGCTCAAAGTATTGGGGAGCCAGGTACGCAGCTGACCATGCGTACGTTCCACATCGGTGGTGTGGCCGTTACCGATACGGAAGAGCACGAAAAGAAGACCAAGCGTGGTGGTTTCGTCAAGTTTACCCGTATGCGTACGGCGACCAACGACGAAGGCAAGAACATCGTGCTCACCCGTAATGGTGAAATCACGATCGTCGATGCCAAGGGTCGTGAAATCGAAAGCTACGACGTACCTACCGGTGCGATCTTGGAAGTCAAAGAGAACGAAGAGGTCAAGACCGGTCAGGTTCTCTGCTCGTGGAATCCCTACTCGATTCCGATCGTTGCCGAAGTCGGCGGTCGCGTCCGTTACGAGGACGTGGTTGAAGGCGAAACGATGATGATCGAGCACGATGCCACTGGCTACGCTCGTCGCATGATTACCGAGCACAAGGGGGATTTCCATCCCCAGCTGGTCATCGAAGACGAAGACGGCAAGCCGCTCGACGTTTACTACTTGCCTGAAAAAGCGATCATCGACGCCGAAGAAGGGGCCAACGTTTCTGCTGGTACCACCGTGGCTAGTACGCCACGTGAATCTGGCGGTGTGAAGGACATCACCGGTGGTCTGCCGCGAGTCACGGAAATTTTTGAAGCTCGTAAGCCGAAAGATCCAGCCGTGATGGCAGAGATCGATGGTGTGGTCGAGATTCTTTCCGAGAAGAAGCGTGGCAAGCGTACGATTGTCGTCCGGAACGAATCGGGGATCGAGCGTGAGCACTTGGTGCCTCACGGTAAGCGATTCCTCGTCCACACCGGTGACTACGTACGAGCTGGTCAGTCCTTGATTGACGGCCCGTTGGTCCCGCACGATATTCTTCGGATCTCCGGGGAAGAAGCGGTCCAGCAATACCTCCTGCACGAAATTCAGGGCGTGTATCGCAGCCAGCGGGTGGAAATCAATGACAAACACATTGAAATCATCGTCGCCCGCATGTTGCGGAAGGTGATGGTCGATTCGGCTGGCGATACGAGCCTGTTGCCTGGTTTGGTGATGGATAAGTTCGACTTCCGCCGTGCCAACGATCAGCTTTCCCGCTGCTTGAAGATCTCCGGGACTGGCGATTCGCAGCAGTTCACCGAAGGCATGATCGTGCCAAAGGAAGCTCTCGAACAAGAGAACAGCCAGATCGAAGCGTTGGGAGGAAACCCAGCCAAGGGTAGCAAGCCTGCTTCGGCAAGTGCTTCGACCCAGTTGTTGGGGATCACCAAGGCTGCCGTCCAAAGTTCCAGCTTTATCTCGGCGGCGTCCTTCCAGGAAACCACCAAGGTTCTGACCGAAGCGGCCCTGGCCGGTAAGATCGACGAACTGATCGGTTTGAAGGAAAACGTGATCCTCGGTCACTTGATTCCTGCCGGTACCGGTTTCCGTTCGTTCCAAGACTCGGAAGTTCGGATCAATCCAGAAGCCCTGGCTGAACTGGCCTCCCGAACTCGCGAACGGACCTTGGAAGACAGCTTCCCGCTTTTGCAGGATAGCAGCGAAGGTGGCCAGCCAGGCCCGGCGGCAATTTCCGAAATGGCCCCTGCCCCAGGTTTAGAAAGCCTGCTTGGCGGTGCCGGACCGGTTCCTGCCACGGAAGGGCCAGCCTACGGCGAACCTCAGCCGCCTCAAATGCCGCCGCCTCCACAAGTTGGTGGCGATGGATTTGAGCCTGGCCCTGAAGACGAGTTGTAATCAATTAGCGATTGGGTAAGTACCAACTACGAGCCCAAATCGTCAAAATAGAAACAGCTTCACGGTCATGCTGGCATGGCCATGAAGCTATTCGAGACGCTTCCTCCAGGGATCTAACCAGCTTCTGCCGCCTAGAAGTTACGACTAAGCGGAAAGAATTGGCTCCTGGGAGCAAAATACCGGTCTGTTACCGCCTCATTACGGGTTGACAGTTTTCGGTGATCGGATAATTTAAAGGGCTTCCCATAAACCTTGGGAAGCGACAGTAAGCACACAGAAATTCGGCCGCTTCATCACAAAGCGGCCCAGATTAGAAGCGACGGCCTTTTGCATGCCTACCATTAATCAGCTTATTCGACGTCCGCGGAAGAAGAAACGTAAGTTTTCCAAGTCTCCCGTTTTGGACAAGTGCCCGCAGAAGCGTGGTGTCTGTTTGCAGGTTCGCACGATGACCCCCAAGAAGCCGAACTCGGCTTTGCGGAAGATTGCTCGTGTGCGGCTGTCAAATCAGAAGGAAGTCACCGTGTACATCCCCGGTGAAGGCCACAGCTTGCAGGAGCACTCGATCGTGCTGGTTCGCGGTGGTCGTGTTCGCGATCTTCCTGGTGTGCGTTACCAGGTCGTTCGTGGTGCTCTCGATGCGTTGGGCGTCAACGGTCGTAAGCAGTCGCGCAGCCGCTACGGTGCCAAGAAGAGCTAGGCGTGTTGTTTCAGGATTAACCTGAGGCATCGCTTAGATTTCTATTACTACAAGAACGAACATAGCGAATAGTTAGTAATCAAAGATGGGTCGAATCACTGCCAGTCGCGAAACGTTGAAGCCAGATCCTCGGTATAAGTCGATCTTGGCCAGCAAGTTTATTAACTGCCTGATGCAGGACGGCAAGAAAACGACCGCCCAGGAAGTTTTTTACGGTGCCATGGACGAGCTGAAGAAGCGCGTCCCAGATGAAGAGCCAATTGATGTCTTCACGCAAGCCGTCGAAAACGTGAAGCCGCACGTCGAAGTTCGCTCGAAGCGAGTCGGTGGTGCTGCTTATCAGGTGCCTATGCAGGTCAATCGCACACGTCAACAGTCGTTGGCGATTCGCTGGCTGTTATTGGCCGTTCGCGAAAAGAAGGGGCGTCCTGCTCACTTGAAGTTGGCAGATGAACTGTATTCTGCTTACAACCGTGAAGGCACTGCCTATACCCGTCGTGAAAACGTTCATCGTATGGCGGACGCGAATAAGGCCTTCTCGCACTTCGCCTGGTAAGACTGAATTTCAAAAGCCGTACTTCGAATAAGTGCGGCTTTTTTTATGCGCGCACCGCAGTGGGTAGAGGTATCTCGTCAGGCAGCATGGCTAGAGCGTAAAATACGCACTTGCATGTTCTTAATTGATTTTGATTTGAGAAGTAGGAAGGGTTCAGCTCTTTGGGCTGGCAGCAGAATTTATGTCGCGTAAGCTCGAAAGCATTCGGAATATTGGCGTGATTGCCCATATCGACGCCGGGAAAACTACCGTTACCGAGCGAATGCTCTTTTATAGCGGGACTTCACACCGTGTGGGGGAGGTCGATAAGGGGACCACGACGACCGACTTCGACCCGGAAGAAGCGGAGCGTGGTATTACGATTTACTCCGCGTGCGTGACCTTCCCATGGAAGGACTACACGGTCAATCTGATCGATACCCCGGGTCACGTTGACTTTACGGCCGAGGTCGAACGTTGTTTGCGCGTTCTGGATGGTGGTGTGGTCGTCTTTAGTGCCCGAGAAGGGGTTGAAGCGCAAAGTGAAACCGTTTGGCGTCAAGCCAACCGCTACAAGGTTCCTCGCATCGCGTTCATCAACAAGATGGATCGTGAAGGGGCCGATTTTGAAGCCGTTCTGGCTGAAGTTGAGCGGCGTCTGAAGGCAAGCCCGGTTCCGATTCAAATTCCGGTTGGAGCTGGCCCACCGCATGTGAAAGATGCGTTTCGTGGCGTGATCGATCTGATTGAAATGAAGATGCTGCACTTCGGCGAGGGAGATGGAGATCGCACGGTTGAAGTGCTTGACATCCCGGAAGATTACCTCGACAAGGCACAGCAGTATCGCGAGAACTTACTCGAAAAGCTGTACGATCTCAGCAACGAATTGATGGAGCTAAGCCTCTCGGAAGAGCCGATTCCGCCTAAATTGATTCGCGAAGTCTTGCGCGAAGGCACGCTCACCCATAAGTTGCAGCCACTATTGTGTGGTTCGGCCCTCGATGGAATCGGAGTTCAGCCGATCCTGGATGCGGTTACTTATTACCTGCCGAGCCCGAAGGATGTTCCGCCAGTGGTTGGTGTCAATCCGGCGAAGAAAAACCAGGAGGAAAAGCGCTCGCCAGATCCTAGTGAGCCGTTTTGTGGCTTGGTGTTCAAGGTGCTGCCAGCGAAACACGGCGATATGACCTGGGTGCGTGTTTATTCGGGCGAGCTGAAGCCAAATTCGCGTCTGCTCAACCCAGGCCGCGATGTTAAAGAGAACTGTGCCCAGTTGTGGCATATTCAGGCCTCACGTAAAGAGCAGGTTGATCACGTTGGATGTGGCGACATTGTGGGCATCATAGGTTTGCGCCATTCGGTGACAGGTGACACGCTTTGCGATACGCGAAATCCCATTTTGCTCGAGTCGATTAACTTTCCCGAGACGGTCATCGGGATGGCGATCGAGCCAGAGTCGTCTGCCGATCGGGATAAGCTCTCGGAAACTTTGGCGATGATGCGTCGGCAAGATCCAACGTTTGATGCGATTGAAAACAAGGATACCGGCCAGACAATCATTAGCGGGATGGGCGAATTGCATCTCGAAGTGATTCGTCACAAGTTGCTACGCGATTTCAAGCTGAACGTGAAAGTGCATAAGCCGCGGGTTAGCTACCGGGAAACCGTGGGTAAGTCTGCCAAGGTGACCGGCGAATGTCATCGCATTATTCAGGGGCAGCAGTTGTTTGCTAAGCTGCAGCTGCAGGTCGAGCATGTCCCGAATCAGCAGCCATCGGTGATGGTTATTTCCAAATGTCCGCCCGACCAGGTTCCCTTCGATCTTGTTGAAGCGGCGATGGAAGAGTTGCGAAGCCGGAGTGTCGGTGGTGGCATTATTGGGGGATTCCCTTTGGCGGACCTCAAGATCACGATTCTCGGTGCTGAGGCGGCTGAGGTTGGCTCGACCGAGACGGCTTTCGCAATTGCTGCTGGCGATGCGTTCGAGAAAGGGCTGGAAGCGGCCGTGCCAACCTTGCTCGAACCGATCATGAAGCTGACGATCACAACCCCGGAAGAGTACATGGGGGATTTTGTGGGGGATATCATGAAGCGGCGTGGCGAGATCGCGAAGACCGAAAACCGTTCAGGCGATGCGATTATCGTGGCACATGCCCCGCTGGCCGAGCTGTTTGGGTATTCCAGTGCCATGCGAAGCCTTAGTCAGGGGCGGGCTTCCAGTAGCATGGAGCCACTCAAGTATGCTCCTGCCCCGCCTGAGATGATCAAGCAGTTTATGTAACTTGCCTCGCTTTCCAGGCCTGCTTGTTAGTTGTCGCGGCGTCGGCGGCGAGTAGGTGGTTGGTCGCCGTTGATGAAGTCGGTTAGGTCGAGGCAGAAGTCAAGCAGTAATCGGATGGCTTGATAGGCTAGAAACGCCCCGACCGCGGAAGGGGCGGCGATCTCCAGGGCAAGACAGGCGGCGGAAATCGCAATGAAAGCCGACCTAAGGGATAGCTGAAGTCGGATAGGGCGATGAGTCACCGGCGTACTCTGCTTTGTGGTTGGCGTGTCGTATTGCGACCTGATGAGTGGTTTATAGGCGAGGTGAATAGGACGCTCAAGTAGAATCTGACGAATCGGGGCCAGTTTAGGCAGGGGATGGAGCGAAAAGCGGGTGCCCGTACAAAGCCAGATGAGCGAAGTTTCCTACGGGAAATCACGGCATTTTAAGCAATTCGAGATAGGTATTCGAAAAAGGTTCGAAATAAGAACCGGAGCCCATTGACGAAGTGGCCTGCGATTTTTAATATCATCTGTTTCCCGCAGAGCTCAAAGAGCGACTAGGGAGCGAAAAGAAATTTACTAGCCCGGTTTGCCGGGAAGAAGTTTATAGGGATCAGCAACGTGGCGAAAGAAGTTATTCGCATTCGGATGGAAGCTTACGATCACTCGATCTTGGATCAGAGTGCTCTCGATATCGTCGACACGGCGAAGCGGACCCATTCGGAAGTGCATGGTCCCATTCCGTTGCCGACTCGCATTGAGCGATACACCGTTCTGTCGGGCCCGCATATCGATAAGAAGGCACGTCAGCAGTTTGAGGTTCGGACGCACAAGCGTCTGATCGATATCGTTCAGGCGACCGCCAAGACGATTGAATCGCTCAACAAGCTGAACTTGCCAGCTGGTGTCGATATCAAGATCAAGGCAACGACTCGATAGTTTTCATTTTTCACAGCTCGTTTTTAAGAGTCTCTGAATGGCTGGAAGCTTCGGTTGGTAATTAGCCAGGTGGCTAATCCGGCGAAGCGAGCAACAGACTACAAGGCGACGAATCATGGCAAAAGGCATACTCGGCCGAAAGGTCGGGATGACCCAGATCTATACAGAGTCTGGGGAAGTAATCCCGGTAACGGTCGTTCAAGCAGGCCCGTGTCACGTGCTTCAGGTGCGAACCTTGGAGCGTGATGGTTACGAGGCAGTTCAGGTTGGATATGGGGATAAGCCTCGCCGTTTGGCGATTCGTAGCGAGCGTGGTCATGTTGCTCCTCTCTCGAGCAAGCGATCTAAGAAGTTGGCTGCTGCAGGCGGCGAAGCTTCCGCTAAAGCAGGCTGTGAGCCAAAGCGATTTATTCGCGAATTTCGTGGTTCGACGGAAGGTTTTGAAGTCGGTCAAGAAATTGGAATTGGTGTTCTCGCCGAGACTGTCCGCGTCGATGTGATCGCCACCAGCCGTGGTCGTGGTTATGCCGGTGTGATGAAGCGGCATAACTTCGCCGGTCAGCGTGCAACGCACGGTGTGAAGAAGGTTCATCGTCATTCAGGCGGTACCGGTTGCAGTGCTTACCCAAGCCGTACTTTCAAAGGCTTGAAGATGAGCGGCCAGTATGGCAACGCCAAGGTCACCACTCGTAATTTGAAGGTGGTCAAGGTTGACGAAGAAAACGGCGTGCTGCTTTTGAATGGTGCCGTGCCTGGCCCCAACGGTGGTTACGTGATCATCCGTGAAACCAACATGGTTCGCTAAGGTATCCATCGCGCCTCGCGTGAAAGAATATTCCCATGGTGAGTTTGCCCATATTTGACAAGAGCGGAAAGGAAGTCGGCAAGTACGAGCTTGATCCGGCTGAAATCGCTCCGTCGATTAACAAGCAGTTGCTGCACGATGCCGTCGTGATGTACCAGGCGAATCTTCGCCAAGGTACTCACCGTACCAAGACACGTGCCGAAGTAGCTGGTTCGACAAAGAAGATGTATCGCCAAAAGGGTACCGGTAACGCACGTGCCGGTTCCAAGCGAAGCGGTGTTCGCCGTGGTGGTGGTCATATCTTCGCGATTCGTCCTCGTGACTATTCGTATCGCTTGAATAAGAAGGCGTTGAAGATTGCCACTCGCATGGCCATCGCCAGTAAGATTCAAGGAGAACAAGTAGTTGTTGTGGATGATTTCGCTCAAAGTGAAATCAAGACGAAGAATGTTGCCGGTGCCCTGAAAGCTATGGGCGTTTACGGCCAGAAGGTTGCGATCGCACTCGATAAGTACGATCCGATTTTCTATCGCAGTGCTCGCAACATTGAAGGTGTTTCGGTCAGTCCAGTTACTGAACTCAACGCTTACACGGTACTTCGCCCACGCAAGCTCGTCATTACCAAGGCTGCTCTCGATAGCCTGCGTAATGGCTCGAAGAGTGAGTAGTTGCTGCCGTAGTTTGAAGCTTTAGCAGTCATCAAATCAACCTGAAATAGCGACAGAGGTGCCAACATGGCACGGCCATACTTCAAGATAAGCGAAGATACACCGAACCGCACGCTCGAATCCCACCAGGTGATTCTGCGACCGCTGGTCACTGAAAAAGGTGTTCAAGCTTCGGAAGATTTGAATCAATACACGTTCGAGATCGCGCCGGTTGCCACCAAGTTGGATGTCCGCCGGGCGATTGAAGAGTTGTTCGACGTCAAAGTTGCCAGCGTGAAGACGCAATCGCGGAAGGGCAAGGCTCGCCGTTATCGTTTTCGCAACGGAAAGACCCGAAATTGGAAGAAGGCCATCGTTACTTTGGCTGAAGATCAAAAGATCGACTTCTATTAATCGGTGCGGTCCGTTCCTTAGCTGCGACACGTAATAGATTACGAGACGAATCATGGGTATCCGAAAATACAAGCCGACTTCAGCTGGGCGTCGTAACGCCTCGGTCAGCGACTTCAAGGAGTTGACCAAGGGTGCGAAGCCTGAGAAGGCGTTGCTCCGCAAGCTTACCAAGACTGGTGGCCGTAATAATCAAGGCAAGATTACGGTTCGTCATCGTGGTGGCGGCCACAAACGCCGCTTCCGCGTGATCGATTTCCGTCGAGCCAAGGATGGTGTGCCGGCATTGGTGGCTTCGGTTCAGTACGATCCAAACCGCAGTGCTCGTATCGCTCTGTTGAACTATTTCGACGGTGAAAAGCGATACATCCTGTGTCCTGATGGTTTGAAGGCCGGCGACAAGGTTCAAAGTGGTCCGGAGGCCGCACCTTCGGTTGGCAACTGCTTGCCCCTGAAGAATATCCCCGCCGGTACAACCGTTCATAATATTGAAATGATTCCCGGTCGCGGCGGTGCAATGTGCCGCAGTGCTGGTAGCTCGGCTACGTTGATGGCTTGCGAAGCCGATTGGGCTCAGTTGTCTCTACCATCCGGCGAAATTCGCCGTGTGTCGAGTCGCTGCCGAGCCACTGTTGGTCGCGTTAGCAATCCTGATCACGAGAAGGTGGTCTTGGGTAAAGCTGGCCGTAAGCGTTGGCTGGGTCGTCGTCCACATGTTCGTGGTACCGCGATGAACCCGATCGATCACCCGCACGGTGGTGGTGAAGGTCGTACCAAGGGTGGTCGCCATCCGGTGACCCCGCAAGGTAAGCCGACCAAGGGTGGTGCAACGCGTCATCGCAAGAAGGCTTCGAACCGCTCGATCGTTCGCCGACGTCGTTCGCGTCGCTACGGTCTGCTTAAGTTGTTGAAGTAAGAACCCCAGCACACCAGGCCGCGATAAGCGATCCTAGAGGTTTTCGAGAATGAGCCGATCCCTGAAAAAAGGGCCGTACGTCGACCCTAACGTTTACAAGAAGGTTGCCCAGCAAGAAGAAGCTGGCACCAAAGATCCGATTAAGACCTGGGCACGTGCCTGCACGATCATTCCAGAATTTGTCGGTCATACCTTCATGGTCCACAACGGTAAGGCCCATTTGAAGGTGTATGTCACCGAAGACATGGTCGGTCACAAGTTAGGCGAGTTTTCGCCAACGCGGACTTTCCGTGGTCACGGTGCTGACAAGAAGAAGAAATAACGCATACCGATTGGCATACGCAGCGTCGCTGCCCACGGCATGTCGGGCTTGACCTGACGCTCGTGGTTCGAGGAGTTGATCAACCATGTTCAAAGCGACCCACCGACTGGCACGCATCAGCCCGAGAAAGGTGCGCCCGCTAGCCGATTTGGTGCGTGGCAAACTTGCAGACGAGGCACTGGATATCCTTCGATACCAGCCGCATCGAGGTGCCCGTTTGCTGGAAGATGTCATTAAGAGTGCGATCGGCAACTCGCAAGATTCGGAGCAAAACGAAGGACGCACTGCTAACCAGGGCGCACTGTTTGTTGCCGAAGCTCGCGTGGACGGCGGTCCGATTATTAAGCGATTCCGCCCAAGAGCTCGCGGAAGTGCTTTCCCGATTTTGAAGCGGACCTGTCACATTCACGTCACCCTGGAGGAACTCCAAGGCTAAGCTGTGCCCCTGCGGCCAGCCCTGTCTTCGAGACGAGAGACAAGCATGGGACAAAAAGTTAATCCAATTGCGTTTCGTACCGGTGTGATGATCGGGTGGAAAAGCAAATGGTTTGCGTCGAAGCGTGATTTTCCGGGCCTTTTGTTGGAAGACAAGAAGATCCGGGGCTTCATCCAAAAGCATCCTGATCAACGCATTCGTCAGAAGTACCGCAACGCTGGTATCGACAAGATTGAAATCGAACGAACGCGTGACGAAGTTCGCGTGACTATGTTCGTTGCCCGGCCTGGTCTGATCATTGGTCAGAAGGGTCAGGAAGTCGAGAAGTTGCAGGAAGAACTCCAAAATTTGGTTGGCCGCCGTATCAACCTGAAGGTTGAAGAAGTCGGTCGTCCAGAGCTTCGAGCTCAGCTGGTCGCGGAAGATATTGCGGACCAGTTGGCCAAGCGTGCCAGCTTCCGTCGCACGATGAAGCGTGCGATCGAAAGCACCATGGAGGCCGGTGCCCGAGGCATCAAAATCCAAATGGCTGGTCGTCTTGGTGGTGCGGAAATGGCTCGCCGAGAAAAACAAATTGAAGGATCGATTCCTTTGAGCACCTTGCGAGCGAAGATCGATTACGGCTTCACCGAAGCACGTACACCGCAGGGCCACATCGGGGTTCAGGTCTGGATTAATAACGGTTTTTACGAAGGGGACGACTCCGATGGCTATGATGCCCAGGCGAGTGAAGCACCGAAAAAGCCAAAGAAGACGTATAAAAGGTAACGCCACTCGTGGCAATACCGTCGTCCTCGGCGATTTTGGACTTCAATCCACACAAGCGGGTCACATCACCGCTCAGACGATCGAAGCGGGTCGTATTGCTGCTCAGCAGTATGTCCGTGGTATCGGTAAGTTGTACATCCGGATTTTCCCCCACAAGTCAGTAACGGCTCGCCCGTTGGAGACTCGTATGGGTAAGGGTAAAGGTGAGCCTGACCGTTGGGTTGCCACCGTGAAACCCGGAACCGTGATGTACGAATTAAAGGGTGTAACCGAACAGCAGGCAAAGATTTGCTTTGCTCGTTTGGCACACAAGATGCCGGTTCGATGCCGCTTCGTACGACGTCGACCCGACCTGGAAACAACCGAGGCGTCGGCTTAATAGCCTGGTGCCGAAGATGGTTAGCGGCGTATAGCCCGCGAATTCAACGTGGATAGGCGATAGAGCGATGAAAGCAAGTGAATTGCGAGAAATGAGCGACGACCAGCTCCAGGCAAACCTGAACAATGCCATGGAAACGCTGTTTCGTTTGCGAGTTCAATCCCAGACGGAACGTTTGGATGCCCCTAGCGAAGTGGCCAAAAACCGCAAGCTAGTTGCCCGCATCAAGACGATCCAACACGAACGTGCCGCCGCGGCCAGCACCTAAATCAAACGCAGTTTTTAGAGAGATACTCGGCAATGCCCAAGAAAGTATTGGTCGGTCGCGTGACGGGCGACAAGCAAGATAAGACGCGTCGCGTCGAAATCGCCCGCCGAATTCGTCACCCGCTGTACGGCAAGTACTACTCGCGACGAATGGTCTGCCATGTTCACGACGAGAACAATGAGTCGGGACTGGGAGATCGAGTCGAAATTATTGAAAGCCGACCTCGTAGCAAAACGAAGCGTTGGGAATTGGTGCGAATTGTCGAGAAGAGCACCGAAGTCGACGTGGCTGCGTTGAAAGCCGCCCGTGAAGCGGCTGCTCACTTGCAGGAAAATCAAGAAGGCTAAGGCTCCCCGTACATCCGCTAACACTGTTTGACAGTCGTAGCATAGGGTTGGATTTAAGAAGCGATGATTCAACAAGAAACAAGACTGGCCGTCGCCGACAACACCGGAGCGAAGCAAGTCATGTGCATTAAGGTTCTCGGAGGAACGCGAAAGCGTACCGCTGGCCTTGGTGACGTGATTATCTGCTCCGTTAAAGAGGTCGTGCCTGGTGCGGACGTGAAAAAGAAAGCAGTCGTTCGGGCTGTGATCGTTCGCTGCAAGAAATCGACTCGCCGCCCAGACGGAAGCTATATCCGTTTTGATCGTAACGCGGTGGTCCTGATCGATAAAGATAACAATCCGCGTGGCACACGTATTTTCGGTGCTGTTGCCCGTGAACTGCGTGATCGCAAGTTCATGAAGATTGTCAGTTTGGCGAGCGAGGTGGTCTAATGCATATCAAAGTTGACGACACCGTTGAAATCATCACCGGAGCTGACAGCGCTGGCGAACTACGCGGCAAAGTTCTCAAGGTCTTTCCTGATAAGGGTAAGGTCCTCGTTGAAGGTGCCGCGAAAGTTTATAAGCACATCAAGCCCAGCCAACGCAACCCACGCGGCGGTAAGCTTTCGAAGGAAATGCCAATCGACATTTCTAACGTGATGCTGGTTTGCACTGAGTGCAATAAACGCACAAAGACGGGTGCCAAGATCAAAGAGGACGGCAGCAAGGTTCGCTATTGCAAAGCCTGCAATGCCGAAATCGGTACGCTGAGCCCCGCCAAGTAATGCTGCTGAGCGTAGCAGTTCCTAAAACATAGGCGTGAGCCGGTAAACGTTCGAGATAAGCCATGAGCAAACCACGACTTCAAGAACAGTACGAAAATGAAGTGCTTCCGGCGCTGGCCGAAAAGCTAGGTCGTAAGAACCCGATGAATCTGCCGCGTCTGCGTAAGATCGTCGTGAACATGGGTGTCGGTACTGCCGTCACCGAAAAGAAGCATGTTGATGAAGCTGCGGAAGCAATGTCCGAGTTTACCGGTCAGCGACCCCAGATTTGTCGGGCACGCAAGAGCGTTGCTGCTTTTAAGCTTCGCGAAGGCATGCCAATCGGTGTCAAGGTGACCTTGCGTCGCCAACGAATGTACGAGTTCCTGGACCGTTTGGTCTCGCTGGCTTTGCCACAGGTTCGCGACTTTCGTGGTGTGAATCGCAAGAGCTTTGATGGCAACGGTAATTACACGATGGGCTTGACCGAGCAGATGGTGTTTCCGGAATTGAATCCGGATAAGTACACCCGTCAGCAAGGGATGGACATCACGTTTGTCACCAGTGGCGCCACCGATGATGAAGCTCGTGAACTGCTTGCCATGTTAGGCATGCCGTTCCAGCGAGATGAACCGAATAAGAAGAAGACCGCCTAAGCAATTTCGCTGAACGCGGAAAGATATATAACGTTTGTTACCCAGTCGATTCGTTTTCCAGGTAGGAAATCCTCGTGGCAAGCAAGTCAAAAATCGCCAAGGCCAATCGCGAGCCGAAATTTTCGTCTCGGCGTGAGCGTCGCTGCAGTATGTGCGGACGGCCGCGTGCCGTGTATCGGAAGTTCGGTGTCTGCCGTATTTGCATTCGCAACTTGGCGGATCGAGGGCTGATTCCAGGTTTACGCAAGGCGAGTTGGTAAGGGGACCCCAAGTATCATGATGACCGACCCTATCGCCGACATGTTGACCCGCATTCGCAATGCGGTTCGCGTCGAGCACCCACACGTTGAAATGCCCACGTCCAAGGTCAAACGAGGCCTGGCCGACGTGTTGAAACGTGAAGGCTACATTTGGGACTGGGTGGAAACCGACGATCATCCGGTTAAGCAGATCCGTTTGGAACTGAAATACGGCCCTAGTGGGGAACGTGTGATTCAGAATATCAAACGCGTCAGCAAGCCTGGCCGTCGTATTTACTCCAAGTCGACTGACCTCCGTCCAATTTTGAACGGCATGGGCATCTCCGTGATCAGCACCTCAACCGGGGTGATTAGTGATCGCGAAGCTCGCCAGAAAAAGGTTGGTGGTGAAGTTCTGTGCGAAGTTTGGTAAGCCAACGCTTCCCGACAGCACATCGCTTCAGCATTTTACGCTCAAATCATTCGCAGGACAGTCTCCTTCGTAGAGACCCATTGCCTTGATAAGGTTAAGAAAATGTCCCGTTTAGGTAGAAAACCGGTTGCCCTCCCCGAGAAAGTCAATGTCTCGGTAGATGGTCAGACCGTTAACGTGGAAGGCCCTCTGGGCAAGCTTTCGTACACTGCTGATCCCGATATCACGATCGAATTGGCGGAAGACGGTAAGGAAGTTACTGTCTCTCGCAAAAACGACAGCCGCTCGGCCAAAGCAATGCATGGCCTGACTCGTGCTTTGATCTCCAACATGATTGTTGGTGTCGACCAAGGTTACGAAAAGCGACTGGAAGTGGTCGGCGTCGGTTACTTGGCTGCAATTGCCGGTGACGTCCTGCAACTCCGTGTGGGCTTTGCCAACGAAGTGCACAAGAAGATCCCGACGGATCTCGATGTTAAATGCCCCGACCAGACGCACATCGTCGTCAAAGGCATCGACAAACAACGTGTTGGCCAGTTCGCCGCCGAAGTGCGAGCGGTCCGCAAGCCAGAGCCTTACAAAGGCAAGGGCGTGCGATACCAAGGTGAACGCGTGAAGTTGAAGCCTGGTAAGGCCGCTGGTAAGTAGTCAGTAACAATCCACATTCGGTGAAGTCAACGTGTCAGGGCGCTGGCCACAGACACCTACGAGGCTAATAGAGTCGTGAACAAACAAAAATTTATCGCGAAGCAGCGAAAGCGTCGGAGTAATCACGTCCGTCGGAAGGCTCGCGGCAATGCAGAACGCCCTCGGCTAACGATTTTCCGCAGTAACAATCACATTTACTGCCAGATTATCGATGACGAAGCAGGTCGAACCTTGGTGTCGGCCTCCTCGCGAGACAAAGATCTGCGTAGTGATGTATCCGCCGGTAACTGCGAAGCTGCTGCCACCATTGGTAAAGCGATCGCGGAAAAGGCCCTGGCAGCTGGATTGAAGCAGGTGTGCTTCGATCGTGGCCACTTTCGTTACAATGGTCGAGTGGCAGCACTTGCCGCCGCGGCCCGCGAAGGTGGTTTGGACTTCTAAATCGAACAAAAGTACTAACAGCGTTGGGAACTGCTAACTCCGCAAGAGATAGCAACATCCAAACGGGAGAGCCAATACTGTGGCGAAAGATTCTGGCAAGGGCGGATTCGTCGAAAAGGTCGTCAAGATCAAACGCTGTGCTGCCGTGGTCAAAGGTGGTCGTCGTTTCAGCTTTGCTGCGATGGTCGTCATCGGCGATGGTAAGGGACGCGTTGGTTGGGGCTATGGCAAAGCAAACGAAGTGCCGCCTAGTGTCCAAAAGGCCGTTAAGCAAGCCGAACGTAAGATGATTCAAGTTCCTGTGATCGAGGGAAGCATTCCTCACCAGGTCATCGGTCGTTTTGGTGCCGGCCAGGTCATCATGCTTCCCGCTCACCCAGGTACCGGTATCATCGCTGGCGCCTCGGTGCGTGCTGTCTGTGAAGCAGCTGGTCTTCATGACGTGCTTACCAAAAGCTTCGGTTCGACCAATCCTGTCGTTCTGGTGAAAGCCACCATGAACGCGTTGGAACAGTTGCGAACCAAGGATGAAATTCAACGCCTGCGAGGAGTGGCCGTCTAATGAGTTTGCACGAAATCAATTCAGGCGTTCAGAAGAACAAGCGTCGCCAACGGATCGGTCGTGGTACCGGTAGCGGTTGGGGTAAAACTTCTCAGCGTGGTCACAAGGGTGCTCGCAGCCGTGCTGGCTGGTCGAACCGTGCTACCTTCCAAGGTGGTCAGACACCCATCGTACGCCATGTGCCTAAACGCGGTTTTAACAACAAGTGGGCCGTAACGGTTGCTTGTGTCAACATCAAGGACCTCAACGAGTTGTTCAACGATGGTGACACAGTCAATTCCGAAACGCTCCAGGCTAAAGGTCTTTGCAAGCGTCGTTTCGACGAAGTCAAGATCCTTGGCGACGGCGATCTCGGCAAGAAGTTGACTGTGGAAGCTCACCGCTTCAGTGCTTCGGCCAAGGAAAAGATCGAAAAGGCCGGTGGTACCTGCACCACGGTGGTCCGTCGCGTGACCGTCGCGGAAAAGAAGGAACAAGCGAAGCAAGAGAATAGCTAAGTAGCGGCTTAGTTGCAAACCACCGTGCATCTTGCTGCTGGCTGGTCTGGCAGGGGATAGGCAAAATGATGTACATTCTCCTATCCCTGCAGTTCTTACGAATTGCTCCCAATGTCAGGCCTCTCGCAGGGCTTCAATCGGATTAGCCACATCTCAGGTTAGATTGTCATGCTGGAAAAAGTACGCGTCATCTTCACGATTCCTGAACTGCGTCGGAAGATTGGGCTGACAATCTTTCTGCTAGCCGTCTTTCGTATCGGCTCGCAGATTCCTCTGCCGATGATTGACCAGTTAGAGCTGCAAAAGATGTTTGCGCAGCAAGGCAACAGCACGGTCTCGGACTTGCTTCAGCAAGTTTCGGTGTTTAGTGCAAGTGCCCTTAATCAGGTCACCATCTTCGGTTTGGGCATTATGCCCTATATCTCTGCCTCGATTATCTTTCAGCTTCTCGGCACCGTTTGGAAGCCGTTGGAAGAGCTGCAGAAGGAGGGGGAGACAGGTCGGAAGAAGATTAATGAATACACCCGCTACGCAACCGTGGCGTTATGTATAGTACAAAGTTATTTCTATCTAGCCACGATGGCTGCTGTCGGTGAGGATGGAAACAGCATCGTGAACCAGGCGTTCTGGACGTCAAGTGATCCTGCCAACCTCGATAAGAGCCTTTATTGGGGCTGGGCGGTCGTCGCCGTGGCGATCATGACTTGCGGCACCGTTTTCCTGATGTGGCTTGGCGAGCAGATCGACGAGTTTGGCATCGGTAACGGCATCAGTCTCTTGATCATGGCGGGTATTCTCGCTCAAATGCCACCGGCACTGCTTGAGTTGCTTTATAACGCAAAGCCTGAGCTAACAAACTTTGCTACCGGCGAAGTTGGCATCGAACATATTATTGTCTTGACGGTTGTGTTCGTCGGGGTGATTACCGGAGTGGTATTCATCATGCAAGGACAACGCAAGATTCCGATGCAGAGCGCCAAGCATGTTCGTGGTCGCCGAGTCTATGGCGGTACACGACAGTTCCTACCACTGCGAATCAATCAAGCTGGCGTGATGCCGATCATTTTTGCCAGTAGCTTGCTCCTGTTCCCGCAGTTTGTTTTCCAGGCTGCCGGTCGTTATACCAACTGGGCCATCTTTAATAACCTGGCGGATGTCTTTGCTCGTGGGCAAAGCTTTCTCTATGTGGCGTGTTACATCGCGTTGATTTACTTCTTCTGTTACTTCTGGACGGCAATTACCTTCAATCCGAAGGACGTATCTGAGAATCTGAAGAACTTCGGTTCGTTCATTCCTGGCTACCGCCCAGGCCGTCGTACGGAAGAATACTTGGAAAAGGTAATGGTTCGGATAACCTACGTGGGGGCAGGCTTCTTGGCCTTGGTCGCCATTATTCCAACCATTGTTTCCGCTTGGTTGGGGGTTTCTCCTCAGGTGGCCAGCTTCTATGGTGGTACCGGTTTGCTTATCGCCGTGAGCGTGGCATTTGATCTTGTCCAAAAGATCGATAGTCACCTGGTGATGCGAAACTATAAGGGCCTCATTGAAGGCTAACCCAATCGCTCCGGCGGCGCGTTTCACCTTCCGCAACCCACTGGAAGGTGATTTCGATTTTTTGACTTCGGCTGACGTGATCTCCCTAGATTACTGAAGCCCTGCCAAGGCTGCGGTTGTGTTATGCGGATTATCTTTCTTGGACCTCCTGGTGTCGGAAAAGGGACACAGTCCCATAAGCTAGTCGATTCGCTTTACATTCCGCACATTTCAACCGGCGAGATGCTTCGCGAAGCGATTCGCCAGAAGACAGATCTAGGGCTGAAAGTTGCTGCCCAGATGGAAGGCGGGCGCCTCGCCGCAGACGAGATTGTGGTTCAATTGGTGCGTCAACGTTTGGCCCAGCCCGATTGCCGCAATGGTTATTTGCTGGATGGGTTTCCTCGCACGCTCCCCCAGGCCGCTTCGCTTGACTTAGCTTTGGCTGTGGATGATGAAGCCATTGATGCCGTCTTGAACCTCACGGTGGACGAGGACGAGCTGTTTCGTCGTTTGATGGACCGTGCCAAGAAGGAAGATCGCGGCGACGATAACGATGAGACGATCCGCAAGCGGATGGAAGTTTATGATGACATGACTTCGCCACTGATTAAGTATTACCACGACCAGCAAGTGCTTCATCGGATCGACGGGTTAGGCACCGTCGACGAGGTATTTGAGCGGATTCTCGCGGTTCTCAAGAAGGTTCAACAAGACAAGAAGGCATGATCACGCTTCGCTCGCAGCGCGAGATCGAGAAGATGCAAGTCGCTGGCCAGCTTGTTCGCCAGGCGCATCGAACGGTTGCCGCGCTCATCCGACCAGGTATTACCACTGGGGAACTTGATAAAGCGGTAGATGATTTGTTTGCCGACGCGGAAGCGATTCCGTTGTTTAAAGGGGTCCCAGGGAAGGTCCCTTTCCCGGCGGCGACCTGTATCTCGGTGAACGATGAAGTCGTACATGGAATACCTGGCGATCGCGTGCTGAAGGAAGGGGACGTGGTCAGTGTCGATACTGGCGCGAAGATCGGCGGCTGGTGCGGCGATTCGGCTTGGACTTATGCCGTCGGGACAATTAGTGACGAAGCCGCCAAGCTGTTAGAGATAACGGAGCGTGCCCTGCAGATCGCGATTGAGCTTCTACCGGTGAAAAAACGGTGGAGCCAGGTTGCTAAAGAAATGCAGCACGAGGTCGAATCGGCAGGTTTTTCCGTGATTACGACGCTCGTAGGGCACGGAATTGGGAAAACGATGCACGAGGACCCTCAGGTTCCCAATTACGATTCGCGAGAATTTAGGAAGAACGGAGATTTCGATCTTCGTCCCGGGCTGGTATTGGCGGTTGAGCCAATGGTGGCCGTAGGGCGACAAGATTTGTATCTCCATTCCGACGGATGGACCCTATCGACCAAAGATAAGAGCTTGACTGCCCATTTCGAGCACACGTTGGCTTTGACCAGCAGCGGAGTGCGAATTTTGACCGGCGAAGACCCTTCGTAGGTCGTCGACCGAAGCAAAAATGGACAGCGGAAACCGGTTGGTCAAGAGGAATGGCGTGATTTGGGCGTGAAATCGAAAGATTTTCCCATTCTCGCCCCTTGTCACTATTTAAGGAAGTCGGGTATACTGTCCCGCTTCCCCAACGCCCAAGGTTTGGAAGTAGAGAGTCATGAAGGTAAGAGCCAGCGTTAAGCGTATTTGCGACAAATGCAAAGTCGTCCGCCGTCGCGGTCGAGTATACGTCATTTGCGAAAACGCACGCCATAAGCAACGCCAAGGTTAAATGGTGGACGGCCGGCAATTGTTTCTCCCATGCCACGGTGTTTCTTCAAATCTTTGAGGTCGCCCGGTTCGGGCTGACGAAACATCAGCTTTCTGTTCGCAATCCCTAGCATAATACATTTTCGATATTTGGCCCCGATGGGTCGCCACAGGAGATCACCATGCCACGTTTGCTCGGTGTGGACATTCCCAACGATAAAAAAACCTGGATTAGCCTGACGTACTTGTATGGCGTCGGTCCGGCTGTTGCACGCGAACTTTGCGTGAAGGTAGGTATCGATCAAGATCGGCCTGCTTCCGAAATTCATGAAGATGAATTGAGCCGCTTGGCTGGTCTGCTGGAAAGTGAATACACGGTTGAAGGTCCTCTTCGCCGCCAACTTTCGCAGAACATTCAGCGTCTCAATCGCATCACCTGCTACCGCGGTCTTCGTCATCGACGTGGTCTTCCGGTTCGTGGTCAACGGACTCGTACCAATGCTCGTACCCGTAAGGGACCGAAGAAGACCGTCGCCGGTAAGAAGGGCGTGAAGGATCTCCGTTAATCCTTAGTAGTGCGAAACTAATTAGCATTTGGTTTCGCACTTAGCAATATAAGCACATCAAAATCATTCCGCGAAATGCTGCACCCGTCGTGGTGGGAGATAGTTAAGTGGCTAAGGTCGTAAAGCGAAAGACGCGACGTAACGTTCAGCAAGGGGTTGTTCATATTAAGGCAACCTTCAACAACACCCAGGTGACCATCACCGATAGCAAGGGTGATACGCTGTGCTGGGCGAGCTCCGGAACTTGCGGCTTCAAGGGAAGCCGCAAAAGCACTCCGTTCGCCGGGCAGTGTGCCGCTCAGCAAGCTGCTGAAAAGGCATTGAAGTTCGGTCTGCGGGAAGTTGACGTCCGAGTGAACGGACCTGGCAGTGGTCGCGAAAGTGCAATCACGGCATTGGCTTCTGCCGGTTTGACGGTCAAGTCAATCGAAGATTGTACCCCAATCCCGCACAACGGTTGCCGTCCTCCGAAGAAGCGTCGCGTCTAAGATCGCGATATCCTCGAAGGTAGATACGGCTTAGCCGAATCCCAAGACACACTCATAGCAGCACGGAACATAACGGAGCGAACTATGCATATTCGATGGCGTGGGCTGGAATTGCCGAGTGCGGTCACTTGCGAAACCGAGACCCTCTCCTCCAATTACGGCAAGTTCATCGCTGAACCGTTTGAACGCGGTTTTGGTGCTACGATCGGAAATAGCTTGCGTCGGATCTTGCTCTCGAGCCTCGAGGGCGCAGCCGTTACGCAAATTAAAGTCCGTGGCGCTCAGCACGAATTTACAAGCATCCCAGGCGTTGTCGAAGACATGACCGACATCGTCCTGAACATCAAGTCGGTGGTTGTGAAGAAGCATTCGGAGATGACTAAGGTCATCACGATCGAAAAGCAGGGTCCCTGCGAGATCACCGGTGCCGACATCCAATGCGATCCTGATGTCGAAATCATCAACAAAGATTTGCACATCTGCACCGTCACCGGCGAAATTCCATTCATGATGGAAATGGTCGTCGAGTCGGGCCGTAGCTATGTTCCTTCGACCGAACACAGTTCGGCGGAACACGAAATCGGTATTATCCCGGTTGACGCAGTGTTCAGCCCGGTAACACGTGTTCGTTACACCGTGGAAGAAACGCGTGTTGGTCAGAAGACGAACTATGATCGCTTGATCCTTGAGATTTGGACTGATGGTTCGGCTCATCCGGAAATGGCCTTGGTGGAAGCCGCCAAGATCTTGCGGAAGCATCTCAATCCATTCGTTCAATACAACGAATTGGGCGCCACCATCAACATGCCGAGTCGTTCAACTCCTAGCGGGTTGGACCCGGTGATGGAAGCGAAGCTGAATATGAGCCTCGCCGAATTGCATCTTTCCGTTCGAGCCGGTAACTGTCTCGAATCGGAAAACATCCACACGGTTCGCGACTTGGTTCGCCGTACCGAAGATCAATTAATGGAAGTCCGTAACTTCGGTGAAACGACTCTGACTGAAGTTCGCGAGAAGCTGAAGGAATACGGCTTGCATCTCGGTATGCGAGTGCCTCCGGCCGCCAGCCCGATGCACTAAACCGTTCCAGGATTCCCCAAAAGACACTTGCCAAGTTTGGCACTCGTTAAGCACGAATAAGTACCATGCGACACCTCAAAAAAGGTCGACGACTCGGACGCTCGTCCAGCCACCGCAAGGCCCTGTTCCGCAACATGGCTAGCAGTTTATTGCTGACAGAACGTCCTGATGATGTCAACGAAAGCTATTACCTCTATAGCGACTACCTTCCTTCGGATACGCCGTCGACCGGTCATAACACTCCGAAGATCAAAGGTCGTATCGTGACGACCGTACAAAAGGCGAAAGAACTTCGTCCTTACGTTGAGAAGGTCATTACGATCGCTAAGGGTGCGTTGCCGCACTTGAAGGAAGCGCAGCAGTACGCAACGACTGCCAAGCCAGCGACCGATGAATATCGCAAGTGGCGTGAAAGCGAAGATTGGCAAAAGTGGAATGCCGCGATGGCTCCTGCTCTTGCTGCCCGCCGTCGCGCTGTTGCTTTGTTAGGGAATCAACGTGCCGTTGAAATCCTGTTCGACGAAGTGGCACCACGCTTTGTTGACCGTGATGGTGGCTATACTCGCATTCTCAAACTGGCCAAGCCACGTTTGGGTGATGCTGGGATGCAGGCCATTCTCGAATTCGTAGGTAACGAACGAGATCGCGTGAAGACCGAAGCCGAACGTCCTGCGTTCGATAGTGACGAAGAAGCGTCACCTGCACCTGCGGCTCCAGCCGAAGAGGCAGCTGCACCGGAAGGTGAAGTGGCTGAAAACCAGACGGAAGAATCTCCGGCTGAAGAAGCTACCGAGGAAAAGAAGCAGGAAGGTTAATCCGCTTCAATTCACGTCGCCGCGAACAAACGAAACCGCTATACTTGGCAAGGTATAGCGGTTTTTTTATGGATGGGTTGTCAGTGAAGCGATCGTCAAGCCCGAAGCGAAAGAAGTCGACGGTTTCCGCAAAGGCAGCGGCGAGAAAGCCTGGGCGTGTGGCTGTGAAGTCTTCGCTTGGGCGGGTTCGTTTGCAACAGTCCGTTGGTCGCCGTGGTTTTGATTTTACCTATGCCATGCGGTTGCTAGTGAATGATATGGTTGGGCGAATGCCTGAGCTATCCCATATCGATATGAGCCGTGTCGCTGTGGCCATGGTTCAGGCTAGGGTTGATTCTAGTCACGGGATTTTTGCTACGCTCACTCCGATGCGGTTCGAGCAAGGAGCGCGGCATACCACACGACGCGGTCGTAAATATGGTGTGCAAACGTTGTTCGACGAGCATGGTCGGGAGATGCTCTACATACTGAGCTTCTATTTACCCCGATTTCAGAACATGGACTTCTCAGAGAAGATGATCACCATCTTCCACGAGCTATGGCACATAAGTCCGAATTTTGATGGAGATATCCGTCGTCACCCAGGCCGCTGCTACGCCCACTCTTCCTCGCAGAAAGAGTACGACGAGCACATGGCGGTTCTGTCGGCTAAGTATCTGATGAAAAAGCCTTCTCCGCAGCTTTTTCAGTTTCTGGAAGTCGATTTCAGTAAGCTATACGCCAACAGTGGCGGAGTCTATGGCGTGAAGATTCCGCGACCAAAGTTGATTCCCGTTTCGGCTTAGTAAACGCTCGGCCCATCTGTAGAGTTTTCTGACGATTTATGCTGCGCACGACGATCGATGTTGGCGCACACCAGCTTGTCTTGATTAGGTTTGCTACACGCGTATTGCAAACTTCCGTTGGTTGCCTTCGGGCGATTGGTTGCGAACGGCATCATCTTAATACCGCGAGAGATTCGCCTGCTTGGTGTATACGGTTTTGCGCATTTAACGTACTCGGTGAGTGCACTTCTTATTCGATATTGCGGTATTGCCCATGGAGTTTGTGGGGCATTCTTCGACGAATCTTGAATATCTGATGCAATCGCTACAGTTCGATGTACTGGTCTACCAGTTGAGCAAACATTGTCCAGCGAGTTTTAGGGTGCCGGATAGTAAAGATTATTTGCAACCTACGTTTTTCTGATTGCTGGTTGGGCCACATTGGGTGGACTCACAATAGCCTAACTTGAGCTTACTGCTCGGTCTTGGCGGAACGAGCGGTCGTGGTAAGCATCTGCTTCGCATCTGGGAAAATTATTGCCATGTCCTCCGCCCTGCCCCAACTTGATATTGCTTGGATACTCATCTGCGCTGCCCTGGTTATGGTGATGCAGGGCGGTTTTTGTCTGCTGGAAAGTGGACTCGTACGAGCAAAGAACAGCTTCAATGTTGCTCTGAAGAACCTGGTCGACTTTTGTATTTCGTCGGCTGTGTATTGGGCGTTTGGCTTTGCGCTCATGTTCGGGGCGAGCTATCACGGTTGGTTTGGCACAACGGGATACTTTCTCGGTGAAGACACCGATCCGTGGTTGCTGGCGTTCTTTATCTTTCAGATGGTCTTTTGCGGGACCGCAACCACCATCATCTCGGGAGCGGTGGCAGAACGAATTCGTTTTCGTGGCTATGTCATCATTGCGTTGTTTGTCTCCGGCCTTGTTTACCCGCTGTTTGGCCATTGGGCTTGGGGAGGCTCGGCCGAAGGTGTAGCCACCGGTTGGTTAGCCAAAGAGGGTTTTATCGACTTGGCTGGCTCAACCGTGGTGCATTCGGTTGGCGGCTGGGTCGCCTTAGCGGCCGTATTGGTCTTAGGGCCGCGTTTGGGCCGCTTCGATAAAGAGCGAGGCGGGATTCATGGCCACAACCTAACCCTGGCAACCTTCGGCGTCTTATTGATGTGGTTTGGCTGGTTTGGATTCAACGGCGGAAGCACGCTGGCAATGAATAACCAAGTACCGTTGATCTTGCTTAACACCAACTTGGCCGCAGCGTTTGGTGGGCTCACTGGTTTGTTTTGCTCGTGGGGAATTCATCGCCGACCCGATGTAGCGCAAACCATGAATGGTGTGGTGGCTGGCCTGGTTGGTATTACCGCCTCTTGCCATATTTTGGCTCCTTGGGCGGCAGTGGTGATTGGCTGCGGAGCTGGCTTGATTTGTTGTTTGGTGACCGAGCTGCTGCCAAGGCTGAAGATTGACGACGTGATTGGGGCTTTCCCGGCCCACGCTTGTGCCGGAGTTTTCGGTACGCTGGCCCTGGCATTTTTGGCAGACACGCGTCATTTCGGCGAGGGGGTGACCCATTGGGGACAATTCCTCGTGCAGTTAAAAGGTGTCACGGCTTGTTGCCTGGTCGCTTTCGGAGGGGGCTTTTCCTTCATCTATCTGGTCAACAAAGTACTTCCCTTTCGGACCATTGCCGAACATGAACTTACTGGGCTGAATATCTCTGAGCATGGCGCGAGTACGGATTTGATGGATTTGTTGAGCAACATGGCTCAGCATCGTGAGCAAGGAGATTTCTCGCAGGCAGTTCGCATTGAACCACACACGGAAGTTGGGCAGATTGCCGCAGAATACAATCGTGTATTAACACGAGTTAGATCGGAAATGGAGCAGCGTAACGCAGCCGAACATCGCTTTCGGGGGATTTTCGAGAATGCTGTGGAAGGGATTTATCAAACGACTGCAGAAGGCCAATTTATGACGGCCAACCCTGCCCTGGCACGAATGTTGGGGTTCGACAGCCTGGCCAGCCTGGCGGAATCAATTGCAGATGTTGCTACCCAGGTTTATGTCGAGCCGAATCGCCGGAGAGAGTTTGTCGAAATCATCAACGAGCATGGCTTGGTGGTCGGTTTCGAGTCAGAAATTCGGCGGGCCAACGGCGAGACGATGTGGGTTTCAGAAAACGCATCAGCCCGTCGCGACTCGGATGGCAACTTGCTGTATTACGAAGGAACGGTGGAAGATATCACCGAACGTCGTAAAGCGCGTCGATACCAAGAAGAGAAAAATGCGGCCGACGCGGCAAATCGTGCTAAGAGTGACTTTCTGGCGAGCATGAGTCACGAAATTCGTACGCCTCTTAACGGCATCATTGGGTTCTTAGATCTGCTTGCCAATACCCATTTAGATCATAACCAGCAGCGTTTTGTCGATCTGGCAAAAAGCTCGGCGGGAACGCTCTTGCATCTGATCAACGATATTCTCGATCTTTCCAAGATCGAGGCTGGTGGCATTGAGTTTGAAGCGTCTGAGTTCGTCCTGCACGATCTGGCCGAGTCGGTGCCTGAGCTTTTCGCGCCGCAAGGAAGAGAACGCGGCTTAGAGCTCAACTGTTGTATTCGCCCAGACGTACCTAACACGGTAGTGGGCGACCCAGAACGCATTCGCCAGGTGCTGGTAAACCTGTTCTCGAATGCAGTTAAGTTCACCGAACATGGCGGCGTGAATCTGCAAATCTCAGTCGACCAGCACGATGCCGATGGCAATAACAAGCAGGACTATACTATCCGATTTGCGGTGGAAGATACCGGAATTGGTATACCTAAAAGTCGGATTGAACGTCTGTTCAAAGCGTTTTCTCAGGTCGATGCGTCGACGACACGTAAGTATGGTGGAACCGGTCTGGGATTGGCCATCTGCAAACAGTTGGTCGAACTCATGGGAGGCGAAATTGGCGTTGAGAGCGAAGCGGGCAAGGGATCGACTTTCTGGTTTACCATTCCTCTGCAAGGAGTCGAGCGTTCCCTGTGCGATATTATTCCAAACGTGGCCGGCCTGCGCGTGTTGGCGGTCGACGACAACCACATGAACTTGCAAGTTCTCAAAGAGCAACTCCAGTTATGGGGCGTTGAAGTTACCACGGCCAGCAGCGGCGAACGTGCTTTGGCAGTGCTAGGCGAAGCACAAGACCGCGCCACGCCGTTCGATTTAGCGATCTTGGATCACATCATGCCAGAAATGGACGGCCTCACTTTGGCCAGCCGGATATCGCATGATGGCAAACTGGAAAAGACAAAGCTGCTGATGCTGACGTCGTACGATCGCAACATCTCGCAAGACGAACTCAAACAACTCGACATGCAATGTCTGACCAAGCCGATCCGTCAATCGCGGCTGCTCGACTTGCTGGTAACCATCTCAGGCGGACGTCGTCCCCAGAACGTTACGCCGCGTCAAAATGAAAAACACGAAGCCACCACCAACGACCGGCGTCATGTTGGGGCAAAGATTCTTGTTGTAGACGACAACGAGATCAATCGAATTGTGGCGAACGAGATTCTCTCAGCGGAAGGGTTCGAGGTCGTACTGGCTGAAAACGGACGTGAGGCAGTCGAGCAAGTTACCCAGAATCAAATCGATCTGGTGTTGATGGACTGCGAAATGCCTGAAATGGATGGTTTCGAAGCGACACGAAAGATACGTGGATTAACCGGAACTTCGATGCCACAACTGCAGGGCTTGCCGATCGTGGCCCTGACGGCGCAAGCGGTGAAGGGAGACCTTGAACGCTGCCTAGCCGCTGGCATGGATGGCTATGTGATGAAGCCCGTCAATCGGATGGAACTCATTTCGGTGATCCTCACGCAACTCGACGAGAGTCGCCCCACGCGGCAACACTCTCAGCAAATCGCTGCGCACACGGCAGACGAGTCACCGGCCAGCGAGGCTGTGTCGACAGCCGCCGCCGAAACGTTTGAGCAAACGGCCACCATGGACGAGGCTGACGTAACCGATCAGATTGCGTTAGCCGACCTTGAGGAACGCTGCGGTGGTGATAATGCGTTGATACAACGTGTGCTTGGTAAGTTCGTCGTCAAGGCGCGAACCGAGATTGATCGGCTTCAGCTGAACGTCGACTCCGGGGCAGTGACAGAGATCGTACAAGTGGCGCATTCTCTCAAAGGAATGGCCGCGAATGTGGGTGCTCAGGCGGTTTCCCAAGTTGCGGGAACCATCGAACTTGCCGGCCGCCAGAAGCAGACGCAAGGATACCAAAGCATGCTCCATGAACTGAACCAGAAGTTTGAGTTGTGTGAGCAAGCGGTTAATCAGCTCTTAGAGAGAAGTTTCGTTGAGGAGGCGTCGACCTAGCCATGGAAAATAAGACGAGTGTTCTGGTTGTCGACGACGATGATATTGCTCTGGAGATGATCGAGCATTATTTGTCTCTAGAGAACTTCTTGGTCTACACCGCGTTTGATGGACGCGAGGCGCTTGAAATCTTAGACGAACACGAGATTCACATCGTGATTACCGATTGGGAAATGCCGGTGATGAATGGTTTGGAATTGTGTCGCGAGATTCGTCAACGTTACACAGAACACTATATCTACTGCATCTTGTTGACCAGTCGTGGCCGTCACGAGGAGATCGTCGAAGGGATGGCCTCTGGCGCCGACGATTTCATGGTCAAGCCATTTAATCCGCCGGAACTGTTGGCCAGGATTAATGCGGGAATTCGCCTGGTCGGACTAGAAACGCGCGATCTGGTGATCTTCGCGATGGCTCGCCTGGCCGAGTCACGTGATACCGAAACAGGCGAACACCTTGAACGCGTGCGCGAGTATTCACGTTGCCTGGCCCGCGCGATGGCAAATATGCCGCAGTTCGCCGATGTGATCGATGGCGAGTTCATTCGCTTGATCTATCAAACGAGCCCGCTGCACGATATCGGTAAAGTAGGCATCCCCGACGGCGTGCTTTTGAAACCAGGCAAGCTGACGGCAGAAGAGTTCGAGGTGATGAAGAAGCACACAATTCTAGGGGCCGATACGCTTGATGCGGCGCTCAAGAAATTTCCGCGTGCTCGCTTCCTGCGCATGGCTCGCGACATTGCGGCAGCGCACCATGAAAAATGGGATGGAAGCGGCTATCCTTATGGCCTAAGCGGAACCGATATCCCTCTTTCGGCACGCATCGTGGCAGTTGCCGATGTTTACGACGCGCTGACTACGCGGCGCATCTATAAAGACGCTTACCCGACCGATTACGCCGAGAAGGTCATTCGAGAAAATAGCGGGAAGCATTTCGATCCCAACGTGGTTACGGCTTTTGAAAACTGCAAGGATCAATTCGTGCAACTCGTGGATCGCTACTCAGACGCCACCAGCGAAGAAGCGGCCGATCTTATGACCAGTAGTTAGACCACCTGTTACTGGGGACCAACAAACATTGCGTTGGCGTAGTGTGAAGTTTCTTGGCGCGAGGTGTGGGCACGGTCGAAAGTCGCTGGACAATCAAGGTCATCCGGGGTAGTTTCAAACGACCTGGACAGCGAATTTCGCCAAGAAAGTAAGGCACACACGATATGAAGCGGCACGCAACGTTATTGTTTTTGTCAATCGGTATGGGGCTGCTTGCGGTTACCTCGATCATCGCTCAAGAGAAAGAGGCGAACCCCACGCCGTTTCTCGAGCATGATCGCCACCTGCATCATCACAACCACCATCACGGTACTGAAGAGGCAACCGCCAAGCGTTTCTACACCACCCGTTCCAGCAATGTGAAGCTGCCTCTGCCGACCGAAGAAGATGCGTTTGTCTTTGCGGTGTTCGGTGATCGCACTGGCGGACCGGACGAAGGGGTCAACATTTTGGCCGATGCCGTGCGCGATGTGAACTTGATTGAGCCTGACTTGGTAATGACGGTTGGCGACTTGATTAACGGTTACAACAAGACCGACAAGTGGCTGACGCAGATGAAAGAGTTCAAGACGATCATGAACGAGCTGCTGTGCCCCTGGTTTCCGGTGGCTGGCAATCATGACATCTACTGGCGGCCTCTGAACGATCCTCAGATTTTGCCGAAGCAACACGAAGAGCATTACGAAATGCACTTTGGTCCGCTGTGGTATTCTTTTCAGCACAAGAATTGCAATTTCATCGTGCTCTTCTCCGACGAAGGAGATCCAGAAACCGGCGAGAAAACTTTCAGTAAGCCTGGGGCTCAGAAAGTCAGCGAAGAGCAATTCGCGTTTCTTAAGGAAGCCTTAGAGCGAGGCAAAGATTGCGATCATCAATTTCTTTTTCTGCATCATCCCCGCTGGCTAGGTGGTGGTTACGGAAACGATTGGAAAGATCGCGTGCATCCCCTGCTCAAAGACACCGGCAACGTCACTGCCGTTTTCGCTGGCCATATTCACTATATGCGATACGATCCCCAGGATGGTATCGAGTACGTCACGCTGGCAACCGTTGGCGGTGGCCAGTCGAGCAAGATCCCGGAAGCCGGATATCTGCATCAATATCACCTGGTAACCGTTCGTCCAAAGCAAGTCGCCATGGCTGCTTTTCCTGTGGGCGAAGTGATTAATGTGCGAGAAATAACCGGCGAGCTGCAACAACAAGCCATCAAGCTGGCCGAGCAGAAACCACAGATCGAGAGCACGTTGGTCATTCGTGACAACGAGCCCATGGAAGGGAAGGTGACCGCGACGATTAATAATCCGACCGATCGCCCCATCGATTTCACTTTGACACCAACCAGCCGCGATTCGCGTTGGAGTATCGAGCCGAATCATACGCATGGTCACGTCAAGCCAGGCGAGTCTCAAAAAGTAACCTTCCGTGTTGCTTACAACGGCGAGAAGATCGACGACTCGTTCCATGGAATCAACTTGGTCTTAGCTCAAGACTACCTGGCAAGAACAACCCGCTACGCTATTCCTGAGTCGACGACGCCAGTGGAGTTTCAAATCGATGCAGAAATGATCGACGACGACGCTCCGAATCGTGCGTTGTCTCTGGATGAAGAAGGGGATGCGGTGGGGATTGCGTCCACGGAACTTAAGCTGCCCGAAGGACCATTCACGATTGAAGGTTGGTTCAACGCCAATAGCTATGCAGAGCGTGTCGGGCTGATCGCCAAGACCCAAGGCAGCGAATTCAGTATTTTTCTGAACGACGGCAAACCTTCGGCAAGTGTTCACCTCGGTGGCAAGTACCGCTCGGTACACAGCAGCGAAGACGTTCCGACAGGCAAATGGACGCACGTGGCTTTCGTCCGCGATGACGCACAGCTATCGTTGTTCGTCGATGGCAAGTTGGCCGATCAAACGGAGCTCGATCCAAGCTGGAAACGAAAGACGAATGATTTGCCGCTGTTCATCGGGGCGGATCCGGATGGAAGTGCCCAGCCGATGTCGTTCTTTGACGGTCAAGTGGATGAAGTTCGGATCTCATCCAAGCCGCTTTACAAAAAGCCGTTCACGCCAGAGCGACGTCTGAAAGCCACCGATGATACGGTGTTGCTGCTGAATTTTGATCAGGCGATCGGGCCATACCATTTAGATCGTGGCCCCCATAAAGCGAGCGTCCAGGTTCACGGCACGCCTCAATTGACGGCTCCCTTGGACTAAGGAAGTGGTTAAAGCCACTGCTGATTCCAGATTGAGGTCGGCCTTGAGGATAGCACGCCTGAACAAATTTGGATTGCGCGCCAAGTGATCAACAATAGCAAAACCGCCCCGGCTGAGTTCCAGCGGGGCGGTTTTGTTTTGATTACTACGAATTCGTTTGCGAGAGCGTTGGCAGTTGAGGAAGGCGTTCTTCTTCCATGGTTCGCAAGATACGCACGATGCGACGTTCCAGAAGCTCCTTCGGATCAAGAGGGGCATCACTGGTGAGCCGTTCGAGCTTGTCATTTAAACGGCGGTGTAATTCCAGGGCATTTCGAGCCTGGTTCTGCAAGTCGATGCCCCAGCTTTTATCGATACTGGATTCAAAATCGAGTACGACTTCTTTCGTTTCGTTGGGGGCCGCCTCGATCTCTTGAAAGAGGGTTTCAATTTCCTTGTGATGGGCCTGAAGCAGTTCGCGAAACTCTTCCGTGCTGAGTTGGGTGGTTTCGTCCAAGGTATAGTCGAGCTGACGACGGGTGGTCTCTTCTAACCATCGTCGTGCTTCCGGAGTCGATTGGATGAGCTCGTTACTGATCGTTTCAGCGATCTGCGGTGCTTGTTTTTTTACCTCTTCCGTGACGCGCTGACGAATTCGAGGATAATTCTCTTGAAGTGCTTTTTCTGCTTGATCAACCAATTGAGTTGGTTGCAGTTCAGCGCGAACTTTGAAATACGTGAACGAACTGATGACAACCAGTTCCAGCAAGAACAAGCCAACCAAGATCGCCGTAAATTGGCTGGAAGCGAGGAATGAATTGGGAGTTTGGTGGTTATTGGTATTCGCTGGCATGATTTGGCCCCTTGGAGGAGAGTGAATGCGAGATCGATTTATGAGAGAACAAAGGAAGTTGCTTGTCAGTTGATCACGCGTTGTTGGGCCTCGTCCGTAAATGCCAGCACGGACCAATCAGTGCCGTACTCAAGCAGTTGCTCTTCCAAGGAAGGTTCGCCTGCGGTCGGCGGAGTTAGCGGACGAATTTTCTCCCAGGCCAGCTTTGTGCGTTCTGCTTCGGTGGCGAAATCGTTCAGGTAATAGCGATCGATCAAGCTTTCGCCGACTTGCTCGAATTTGGCAATCAAACGATCAATCGACTCTTTGTCGGCATGCTCTGGGAACTCTTCCGCAATGACTTGGCGATGTTCTTGGAGGTAGTCGCGATACTGGGCTTTCACTGCGCCCACGAATATTTGGTCCGCATGTTCAAAATAGATGCCGCTTTGCTGCTGGAACTCGTGAAGGTAGCGGTTCGAGTCGAGCTGCGCACGTCGATAGATCGCTTCGCCAAGTGGCGGAGCTAATTCGGCAGTGAGTTCTTTTGCTTCTTTTTCGATGGCAGGGCTTTGCTTATCGATTCTGGCGAGAACTTCCTGGCCAACCGCCGACTTATTAATCGGAATCTCAGAACTACCGCCAAACATGGCGTACGACCAAGCGGCCAGCGTGATAAGGATGATCGCAGAGAGACCAATATTGCTGAGCGTGGTGTAAGTGGGCGAATCTGGGGGAAAGGATTCTGGCATGATAGCTCCTTCTGCGGATTGCACTTAGCGGCAGTCAGGCGTTGTTCGAACGAGAGATACCCCCTTAAGGCCGCAAATCGTGCGCCAACTTTTAGGGGGCGAGCTACCTAGCAGAGTCGTTCACAGGGTCGCGATCTGCTTGGGAGAATGGCAAAAAAGATCAACCACCCGCAATCAACGCTTTGCGCAGCTAAGAGCTTGCGGAAGGCAAAACAAACTAGGCCGGTTTCCGGAAGATTAAAAAAGTGCCTAGATGGCCACCATGATTGGTGAACTCGACATGGAGGTCTTGAATGCCGGCGCTTTGTAGCAGAAAGAAGATTTTGTTGAGTTGATATGGGTTCATCTGCATCTGCGGGGGCTTGGAAGATCCTAACAAAGCCCCGAGCTTTCTACGCAGAATTGAATTTGCCCAGACTGACCGCCAAATGGTCCGAAGGGAGGGTAAACGAGGAGCGAGCCCGTCATCGCAGGCGAATTTTTCGTGAGAGTAGGCGAGCTGAATCGCCCCGATGCCCCCCTCTGCAATCCTATCGATAAGTTGCCGAAAGATCTCGATGCCTTGTTGGGGATTGATATGTTGAAGCACAATGTACGAGTGGACGAGATCAAATTTCTTATCGGTAGGAAGTTGGGTGCCTTCAATCTTGAGTAACTCGATATTCGTGACCCCCAGTCGTTCTTTATTGAGTTGGGCCTCTGTTAGCATCCCCTCAGAAACATCAATTCCAATTACGTGTTGCGTATGCTGGGCAAAAGCGAGTGCCATCCGCCCTACCCCACAACCATAATCGAGCACGGATTTCGGCTCAAAATTAGGCTGAATGTGCTGGCGGCATAGCTGCAGAACATGAGCGACGCTTTGCTGGCCGGTTTGAAAGAAGTCGTGTCGTGATTGTTCGTCCAGGTTATCGGAGCGAAACTTGTCGTCGGTGATGACCCCATAGTAAGGATCTGTTTCGCCCCACTGTTTCCAGGCCTGATCGGTTTTTGATGCGCGTATCATCAGCGGCTCGCGGGGAGAATGGAGTGGACAGACTTCAAATGAATAAGGCAAATCGCCCCTCATGAGGGCTGGGGGCAGAAGTGTAGCGAACAGCCGATCAAGCGACAATGCGAGTCTAGCTGGCGAACGAGAAGAGCATGCTGAGAAGACGGTAATTAAGGAGGCGCATAAAAAAAGCCTCTCAGATCGTAAGACCTGAGAGGCTTTTCATATAAATAAGGTAGTGACTTGCTTGAGTGATTGGTGGATGTCCCACTTTTGGGTTCGTTGGGTTCGTGAAAACCACTTGA